>CAZHHX010000025.1:0-53056 GCA_964532465.1 uncultured Syntrophorhabdaceae bacterium
TCGTTGATGATGGATTGTGTTCGGTAACATTACTCTATCACCTTGATATTCAAGGATCAACGAGGTTTTTAATTATTTTGATGGTGAATTGAGGGTGTCAGACAACCGACTAAAAAGGTACTTTAAGGTTCGGATAAGGGCCGCCACCGGGAGGTTTCTCAACTATATCGTATATTGTCAGAGGCCAGCAGGCCGGAATGATTTTCAATATATTTCAAGTTTGTCGTAAGGCAGCAAAAAAAGAAAATGTTTGCAAAAGGTTTGGAAAAGTTGGAAAATAAAACTTTCGTTTTATGTCAGAAAGGTTCATAATGCGCAGTGCCTTTGACAGGAGAGAAGTAATGGCCTATCAGCATATACGATAAATCATTTCCATCAGTTTGTACAGAAAGAGAGGAAGTCATGATAAAAAAAACATTTATTTGTATTTTGTTATTGGGTTTTGTCTTGTTTTCGGCAATACCCTTATTGGTCTTTGCCCAGGATAAGGCGTCACCGGCATCTGCTCAATTCAAACAGGAAGAGTTAGACCAAATGCTTGCGCCGATAGCACTTTACCCTGATTCACTGCTTGTGCAGATACTTATGGCATCTACATATCCGCTTGAGATTGTTGAAGCAGCACGCTGGGCAAAGTCAAATCAAAACCTTAAGGGGGATAAATTAACAGCAGCCCTTGAAAAACAGAATTGGGATCCTAGTGTTAAATCGCTGATAAACTTTCAATCAGTTCTTTCAATGATGAATGATAAACTTGAATGGACACAGAAACTGGGAGATGCCTTTCTGTCTCAGCAAAAAGATGTTATGGACACTGTGCAGAAACTAAGGGCAAAAGCTAAGGCACAGGGTACTTTAAAAAGCACGGATCAGCAGAAAATTACTGCCCAGGCGCAGACAATTATTATTGAAACTACTAATCCGCAAGTGATATATGTCCCGGCCTATAATCCTGCTGTGGTATATGGTTCATGGTGGTACCCTGCTTATCCGCCCTATCCATATTATCCACCCGGTGCGGTTGTGGGCGCCAGCGTTGTGTCTTTTGGAATGGGTGTTGCTGTTGGTGCAGCCTGGGGCTATGCCTGGGGAGGTTGCAACTGGAACCATGGTACTGTAAATGTTAATGTTAATCAGAACAATTCTATCAATAACAATATTAATCGCAATAATTATGTAAATAAAGTAGGCGTAAACGGTCAGGGTGAATGGCGCCACGACCCTGACCATCGGAGAGGTGTTGCTTATAGAGACGGCAACACACAACAGAAATATGGTCAGCGCGACAGGGGCAGGGCAGATGCAAGAAGTGACTACAGAGGATACACTCCGGATAATAAGGGTAGAGCGGCTCAATCTGCTGACCGTCCTGTCATGCAGGATCGCAAAAAAGGCGCTTCAGAACAGATGCGGCAGATGGACAGCCGGCAAAAACCAGCCGGTGCTTTTGAAGACATAAACCGTGGCGGCAGCGAAGCAAGGATGCATAGTGATCGTGGCCTTGCAAGCGGTCAGAGTATGAGCTCTATGCGTACCGGAGATGGAGCAATTCGTGGCGGGGGTCGTCATCGATAAAAAGAGGAGGAAAGGGATTATGATTCATAAAATCTTGAAAATAATAAATAGAAATGTATATTGCTTTAGTTTTACAATAGCATTTGCTGTTATTGCAGCAGCATTGATCTTTAGTTCCCCTGTTTTAGCCAAAACACCGAAGCAAAAGATATTCAGTTCTCCTGATCAGGCGGTCAAGGCTATGGTTGTTGCGGTTAAAGCCAGTAATATTAGTGGATTAAAGGCAATTTTCGGCCCTGACAGCAAAGACCTTTTTTTATCAGGCGACGAGGTGGCCGATAAAGACGGGAGTGAAAAATTTATCATTGCATATGAGAAAAAAAACAGACTGGAGATATTTGGAGGAAATAAAGCAATACTTTATGTGGGCAGTGATGACTGGCCTATGCCAATTCCGGTTGTGAAAAAGGATAATGGATGGAAATTTGATACAAAGGACGGCAAGAAGGAGATTATTCAACGGAGGATCGGCAAAAACGAGTTAAATGCCATTCAGGCTTGCAAAGCCAACGTGGATGCACAATTGGAGTATTCAACCAGGGGCTACGATGGTGCCGGATTATTTGAATATGCACAAAAATTTCTGAGTACTCCTGAAAAAAAAGACGGTTTATACTGGGAAACAAAAGAAAGTGAAGAAAGAAGCCCGCTGGGGGCCTTCTTTGCCAATGCTGCAAGAGAAGGATACTTTCCGAAGGATGGTAAGAATAAGCCGATTCCTTTTCATGGATATTATTATAAAATTCTGAAAGAGCAGGGCGAAGATGCTCCGGGAGGGGCATACAGTTATATAGCCAACGGCAAAATGATAGGCGGGTTTGCCCTGGTGGCATATCCTGCACAATACGGTAATTCGGGTGTTATGACCTTCATTGTAAATAAAGACGGTGTGGTTTATCAGAAAGACCTTGGAAAGAACACAGTAAAGATTGTAAAGGATATGAGAGCATATAATCCCGATAAAACATGGAAGAAAGCAGAATAATTCAGGGTAATTAATTTTATTATAATCCGAGGGATTTGGGACGTAATAGACAAAACAGAGAATCGGTGTCTATCTGAAAGTGAAATAATGGGAATTCAAATCTTTGGCACCCTTAAGTGCCAGGAAACACGCAAAGCACAGAGATATTTCAAAGAGAGGGGTATCCCCTTTCAGTTCATAAATCTTGCAGAAAAGAGTATAAGCAGAGGTGAATTGAGCAGTGTTAAGACCGTTATAGGGGTTGAAAACCTCATTGACAAAGACAGCAAAGAGTATAAACGGCTTAACCTGAAATATCTCACACACAATGTTGAAGAGGAACTCCTTAATCACCCGCTTTTGTGCCGAACTCCCATTGTCAGGGACGGCCGCAAAGCGACAGTGGGCTATACACCTGAAGTCTGGAAAGAGTGGATATAAAACAAGGGTATTCTAATGGCTTATGCTAACACTGGCTATTTCACGGTCTTTCGAAGATTGTATTCTTTATATTTCATCCGGATATATTCCTGACTATCCACTTCATTAAGTTGTTGTTGATATTGTTCAGCGGCGCTGATCCAGTTGGAGAGACGCTTCTCCAACTGCTTGTCGGCAGGCAATGTCAAGGCGCTCATGTAGGCATCTATTGCCAAATAATAACGCATGGTATTGCGCTCCACAAGACCCCGCATACCTCCTATATAACTTGGCTTACCATCCGATTGGATACCATTGATGGTAAAACCTGCTTTGTCGCGGCCTATGGTACTCAAGTAAGTTTTCATTAATAACCAACCGGCCATGCTGTATCTACAGGAATAGACAATATGAAGGAAGGTCTGTTTTTCGTTTATGGCGACTACTTCCAGAATGATGCTACAATCTTTTGTACCCAGCGGCCCATTGTCGGCATTAAGGTTAACCCGGAAATATTTGTTGGTGTTTGCTGCTGTCTTATAGTTGAATTCCATCTGATAGGTATATGTTAATGACTGCAAGTTTTTTTTGCCTATATTCACGTTAAGTATTTTACCATTGCCGCTGTTGGCGGCACGGCAATATTTGGTGTTGGGGTGCAGCATCATTACATCGCACCAGTTGGCCGGTCCCTGCTCAGGATCATTAAGAACCCTATTAACACTGTCAAAGGAATAATCCAATATGGCGTAGATATCGCCCTTGAGTGTGGATGAAGATTCTGTAGAATCTATGTAAAGCGCGCGCTGAAACTGGTTATTGCTAAGCCGTGTTGTGAGTGCTGTAAATTGTTCCTGTAAAGCTGCAGTATCATCTGCAGCCGATAGCATGCCGCTATAAAACAGGATGTTTAGCAGTAATACAGTAATAATAATCTGAAACTGCCGTACAGGCATGTTCATGGCAAGCATATCCACAAAGCAAAACGCTTTTTTTCCTTAAGCATCAGCCGCAGAGAGTGTTTAAAGCCGATGGGAGCCTTATTCAATATTTAAATGTCCCCTGCTTCCGATTAAGAATACTTTACTAAATATGCCTATTGCCACGATAGGTTATCCCCCCTGCAATATAGTGAATAATTGCTATTATGTGCTTTGTCCGACTTTATGCAGGGCAAAGCACATGGTCAAAGTGAGCATTTCCCTCTTGCACACACTGCTTTTTTTGTGCCTGATATTCCTTAAATCTCATAGTAGATGGGCTTAGTAAGCTTTTTTACAGAAAACTTTTTCAAAATGTGATGGCCATCATAGTCAAGAACGCGCAGGTCGTCGTTTTGCTTAAGATCAGACATGATTCTATCGTAGTGTGTCCCATACTTTTCTTTTATTTCATCTTCCGGGATTTCAAATGCAATGAATTTCTTAATTCCCTTTGTGGTTAATTTCTCAACAAACTGTGGATTGGTAAGAGAATCATATGATGTGAGGAGTAAAATTGGCCCTGTGCCTGAAAAAATAATCGCTGCTTTCATAACATATCCTCCTTTCAATTAGTTGAGAAACGCTTTGAACGCTTCATTTGGTTGGAATAATGCTCAATCAATGCGGCATAATAATTGAAACTCGAATTGTTCATGCCGCTCCACGCATTTAATTTCTCTATAACCATATTGTAATTATATAAGAATATATGTACTTGTCAAGGATGGGTGTATGGAAGAGGCAAGCTTATTGCCAAAAAATCCTTTACTTTAAGTAAAAAAAAATTTACATAAAATGTTAAAAAAAACCATTAGGAGTAAAAATATGGTAAAACCAGCTTCAAGAGTAGAAAAAATCCCTCCCTATCTGTTTGCAAGGATTGACAAAAAGAAGGAAGAGGTACGAAAAAAAGGGATTGATTTAGTAGATTTCGGTATTGGCGATCCTGATATCCCAACGCCAAAACGTATTATTGACAAAATGATTGAAGCCACTGCTGATCCGAAGAACCATAGATACCCGAGCTATGAAGGTATGCTTGAATACAGAAAAGCCGTTGGGCAGTGGTATCAGAAAAGATTTAATGTTGAACTGAATCCGGACAATGAGATAGTTGCCCTTATTGGTTCGAAAGAAGGCATTGCGCATATGCCATGGGCTTATCTTGAAAATGGTGACATTGCCCTGATCCCTTCTCCTGGCTATCCTGTTTATAAAATCACGACCCTTCTTTGCGGTGGAACGCCTTATATGATGCCGTTAAAAGAGGAAAACGGATTTCTTCCTGATTATGATAGCATTCCTGAGGATGTATTTGAAAAAGCAAAAATCATGTTTATAAACTATCCGAACAACCCTACGGGTGCACATGCAGATGATGCATTTTATGAAAAAACGATTAATATTGCTAAAAAATATAATATTCTTATCTGTCATGACGCTGCATACAGCGAAATAGCATATGATGGCTATCTACCCAAAAGTATTCTTGAATTTGACAAAGAGAAAAAATACTCGTTGGAATTTCATTCCCTCTCTAAAACATATTGTATGACCGGCTGGAGAATAGGATTTGCAGTAGGCAACAAAGATGCCATATACAACCTTGGAAAACTGAAAACAAACATAGATTCAGGCGTTTTTCAGGCTATTCAATATGCTGCTATTGAGGCACTTACAGGAGATCAGAAATCGGTAGAAGAAATTAAAGAAATTTTTCAGAGAAGAAGAAATCTTGTTGTTGACGGACTGAAATCTATCGGAATTAATGTAAAAAGCCCTATGGCAACGTTCTATATTTGGGCAAGGGTGCCGGAAGGCTATACTTCGGAAAGTTTCTGCGAAAAGCTTTTAGATGATGCCGGTATAGTTGTAACCCCGGGTAACGGTTTTGGTGATGAAGGTGAAGGATATTTCAGAATTTCAATCACCATCGGCGAAGACAAAATCAGAGAAGCGATAAAACGTTTAAAATCAATGAAATTGTAATTAAATAGCCGCCGGCAGATACCGGCGGCTATTTACTGTTTAATAAACAGAAATTTGCAAATCTAAGAAACTCATTGTTAAGATTCTTTTCCGCCTACAACTATCTCCGGTATTCTTAAGGTAGGTTGAGCATCAGATACAGGAACACCCTGTCCATCTTTGCCACAGGTGCCTATTCCAAAACCAATGTCATTTCCTACCATATCAATTTCCTGGAGCACCTGCAGTCCGTTGCCCATCATCGTTGCATTCTTGATCATACTGCCTGTCTTGCCTTTTTCAATGACATAACCCTCCTGAATCTCAAATACAAAATCGCCTCTAACTGTATCCACCTGCCCTCCGCCCATTTTTACCACATATACACCGTCATCAACAGAAGAGATAATTTGTGCAGGATCATCATTACCGGATAGGATCATTGTATTACTCATTCTTGGGATAGGTTTGTGCCTGAAAGATTCTCTTCTTCCATTGCCGGTAGACTTCATTCCATACTTCATTGCATAAAACCTGTCAAAAAGATAATTTTTTAATATCCCCTTCTCAACAAGTACAGTTCTTTGCGGCTTGGTCCCGTCATCATCGCAGGCATATGTCCCCCGCATATTTGGGAGGGTTGCGTCATCAACCACACTGATTAACGGAGAAGCAATTTTATCTCCCATCATCCCTTTGTAGCAGGAAAGTCCTTCCATGGCAAGGTCAGCTTCAAGGCCATGACCTATAGCCTCGTGAATCATAGTGCCGCCTGCTTCAGATGCAAGGACAACGGTTCTTTTGCCCATAGGTGCTTCAATTGCATCAAGAAGACCTGACAGCCTTTTTACTGTTGTTTTTACAAAATCTTCAACCCTTTCATCAGTAAAAAATTCAAATCCGTAAAAACCGCCAATTGAGTCATAAGCTGTTTGAACATCACCATCTTTTTGACCAATAACGAGTATGTTAAGAATAACCTGTTGTCTTTCATCTTCAATATTTACGCCGTCGCTGTTGTAGATATTTACCTGCTGCCTTGTATCCCTATATATGACCCGTACCTGTTTTATTCTTCTTTCTCCCGATCTGGCCATCTCATCAATACGCTGAAGCATTTTCAACTTTTTCTTAAATTCCACATCTCCAGGATTAATAGCTACGGAAAATGGATATACAGTCTTTATATAATGACCCTTCTTTATTGATGTGTTCTGCCCTCCTCTTGAAAATCTGCTGAGTTCTTTTGCAATTTCAATAAGCTCCCTTTCTTCAAAGACATTTGTTGATGCGAAAAAAGTTTTCCAGGGTTTTATTGCGCGCATGCCAACACCTTTGTCGGCACCTTTTTCAATTTTTTCAAATCTTGAGGATTCGAAATGTAAGTGATTATAATTTCTTTCTTCAACGAATATATCACTGAAAAGCAAGTCTCCTTCCATGAGCGCTTTTAATATCCTGTCAGTATTAAACATCAACTACCTCCTGAAAAAAAATCCCGTAATTCGACATGTCTTCTATAATAAGTCCTATTTCCTTATCAAAATTGGAAGGGTAGATAATCTCAATAATCCCCTTGTCTCCATCCAAAACAGAAAAAATTCCGATATCTTCATAAGATTCCAGAATTGACTTAAAGAATCCTATTCCATCTCTGTTAATAAAATATTTTTTTGTTTTTTCCATTTCCATCTTGATAGTATTGCAAATACGTCCTCTCCTGCCGGAACTTACTTTTTTAATCCCTTCCTCTTAACATTTCAATAAATGCCTCTATTCTTAATTTTGATCTGGAATCAAGCTTTGTCGGCAGATCACCCTCAATTGTTAAAAAAGGAACCCCGAGAACATCTCTTAAGATTACATCTTCCATAACTCTGTAACAAAATGCCTGGATATAGTGTATAATGCCTTTTATCTTACGTCTTTTTATCTCTTTTTTAATATCTTCAATCCTGAGAAATATTCCATAAGGATATGTGTAAAGCCTGTATCTTTCTACAATATCCATATTTTTTGAGAAGTATGGCAACGAGAATTGTCTTTGGGTTTCATTAAATACTACATGAACACCGTTTTTCTCAATAAAGTCGTGCAGGTCAGTAAATATCGGTGGAACTCCGATGTACCCGATGTTTATTCCGTTATTTTTCTTTCTTGTATTTGCAGTTTTTATAAACGCAGTTATCATATCATTGTATTGATTGTAATTCCCAAGCATATCAGAAGCTCTTACGAGCCAGAGATGGTTTTCATAGCCGGTAACTACCTTTTCCTGCCACGTCATTCTGTCTATCTCTTCAAGATTTAGTCTTACCTTCTCTATTTCTTTCTCAACCCCAACAAGTTCCTTTTTCTCAACAGATAACACATGCTTCAGTTTATTGATTTCCCTTTTCAGGACTTTTTCATCCCTGTCATAGGGATATGAAAAAGGTATTACCTTTGTTCCTTTATACGTCAATATTTCAGCCAGCGCCTGAGTGTTGCTGCAATCGCCTTCCATAACCGTTATCACGGTTTTAATGCCTTCCTCCATAACCACGCCATAGATGCCTTTTATCCAGTTGCACATGCTTTTAGGGAAACCGTCTTTCTCAGCTCTTTCAATAAAATGCATGGGGTTTTTGTCTGTTATAAAAATATTGTTAAGATCACAAGGAGTAAACCTTCCTGCAAAAATAATTTCAACAGGAACTGTTGTAGTAAAACCGACAATATTTTTCTTAGTCATTTTTTACTTATCCAAATGATTTGCAAATATTTTATAAAGAATAATTCTGTATATGGCGAGGTTGTGCAATGCTTTATCTTTTGCCGCGTACAAAAACGCTTGCAACATAGAAAATAACTGCCAACATCAAAAACACAGAAAAAATGCAATTGATATGCAAATTTATGCTTTTCAAGGTATGCAAAAAACAGATAAAAAAGGCTGTAGCCCAAAACCTCATAATCCTAGATACCTCGTTTCGGCTGATACGTTTTTTAGAAAAACCTGAAAAAACACCTTGCATATATTTTGTGAAATATGAATCCGGAAATACCTGTGGCACATCAAGCATATATTCTATATAAGGTTCATTGTGGGTTGCAGCAAGAAATTTTTCTTCTTTTCTTAAGGTCGGCCCATAAACCCAGAAAAATAGAAAGGGGTATACGAGTACTAAATATGGGTTACCGCTTAAAAGGCAAAAACTGACGTCGATTAAATAATTAGCCATGTAATATGGATGTCTTACTACGCCATATATTCCATTATTACACATAACAACATTACGTATCAGCTCCCCTTTAGTAATAAAATGAACAATACATCCTGCCCCGAGTATGAGAAATGCCACCACTATTTCGACATTATTTACACTGAATAATATTACGGATATATATGACAAGAGTCTTATTATGTTTCTCAGGTTGCGTCTGGTAATCTGGTAACGTCTTTCATTTCCCATAATTTTTGATGAAGGTAAAATATTTGCAACTCTTTGTCAATTGTTTTCAAATTAAATCGCTTTTTACTTGACATATAAATCTCTTGTATTGCTATATTTCACAAGTGAAAGTGAACATATTTAAAATTGACAAAATAAATAAAGAACAATTTAACAATAGCTGGATGCAGTTCATTGTTTTGATTTTATTAAGCACCATATTATTGTTTACAGGGCTTTCCACGAGGTCTCTGTGGGGGTCGGAGGGCCGCTGGGCAGAAATTGTCAGGGAAATGATTATGTCCGGGAACTATTTTTTACCTACAATTAATGGAAAGGTGTATTTTGATAAACCCTTACTGAGTTACTGGATAATATTACCATTTTCATTTAAAGGAGTTGCAACTGAACTATCTTCAAGGATGCCAAGTGCAATCTCGGGGATTGGTGTTGTTTTATTGACTTTTGTAATAGGTCGCCGACTTTTCAATAACTGCGTCGGCATAATATCGTCCATGCTTTTATTGACCTCTTTTATGTTTATTCTGTGGTCCAGAACAGCATCTGCCGAAATACTGAATCTTTTCATGATATGGTTAGTGTTCTTGATTTTTGTAATTGACAATTACAGGGGGCATTTAATATATATTGTTTTAATTTATATAATTGGCGCCATTGCAGCTTTTTGCAAAGGACCTGTTGCCCCTGCTGTAATTTTCATTTCAATCGGGTTTTACAGCACAATCGAGTTATTAATAAATCTAAGAAAAAAAGGGTTTACATGGATTGTATTTAAGGAAGACTTTTCTTCTGAATTCTTCTGGATATTTTCCTTGAAGGGTTTAATGGGATTATTTGCAGGTCTTATCATTTTTACAGCACTTCTTCTGGCCCCGGTTATGTTGACCGGTTCATGGCAATCCGTTGAACTTATGTGGAGGGAAAATGTCCTGAGATTTTTTCGTCCCTTTGATCATATTGAGCCTTTTTATACATATCTCAAATATATACCTCTTTTTTCTGCACCATGGACTTTTTTTCTTTTAGCCTCAATATGGAATATAAAAAGTTGGGAAAATGATCGTTTCAGTCGATGGATTATAGTAACAGCAGTTGCAATATTCATTTTTTTTACAAGTTCAGGTTCACGGAGAAGCTACTATATTCTGCCGATTTTACCTGCATTGGCAATAATAACCGGCAAGGCCATGACTGATTGGTTTAACTCTGAAGATACTCTTAGCAAACTAATAATCCATACAGCAGCCTTGTTGACTTCAATACTACTTTTTCTTGCCGGTATTGGACTTTTCTTTGCATATTTTTATAATGGAATTCCCCGTCATTTGTCCCAACTTGTGCTTGGAGCATTTGCTGTCGCAGGCGCAACAGCTTCATTTATCCTGTTCGTACGAAGAAAACCTTTTAAAGGCTTCATGATGCTTTTTTCCTTCATTTTTATTGTTGAGCTATGGGCATTTACAATAGGGATGGCTGCTGCTGAGACCGGTCGAACATTGCGGCCATTTGCGCAGAAAACTGCTGCCCGTCTTCAATATGTGAGCGGTAATAAAATTGCTATCTATGATCTTGAAAATTCATCGTTTATCTTTTATTTAAAGCGAAACCCGTTGATAAATTTAAGCAATCTAAAGGATGCCAATGAATTCATAAACAAAAACCCTGATGGTCTTATAATTTCCAATCTGAGCGTTCAACCAGCATTTCAGCGTGAAAAATATCTTATGAAAGCAGTTCCCATATTAATTGAAAAGCCTGTTCTGAACAAAGAAGATGATCCCTTAGCTTTATTTGCATTTTCAGGCGAATAAGTCATAATTTCCCATAGAGCCTGATGTTTACCTGTTAATTATTCCTCGAAATTTTTAAAAAAATAGTAAATTTCTTTAAACTGGAATGGTTCAATTTCTTCTGCGCGAATATAATAGGGAAAACCCATGAAAGCATATAGAGCTTCTGTTTTTTCCTTGCCATAATTATTAATCAGTAGATGCTTCAACTGTTTGCGTTTGTTCTGGAAACAACTTCTTACAAAACTTATCAATCTGTCGTCAGAATCTTTTTCACTTTTTTTAAGTATAATAGAGAGTAAAGCGCTGTCTACTTTTGGAGGTGGGATGAACATCTTTGACTTAATTAAGAACAGCAATTTTACGTCTGCAAAAATCTGGCAATTTACAGAGGGAGCCCCATATGTTTTGCAATGCGAATTGCTTGCAATTCTCTGGGCAATTTCCTTCTGAACAGTCAAATATGCACTATCAATAACGGATCTTTCGCTGAGAATTTTAAATATTATAGGTCCGGTAATTTTATAAGGGATATTTGCCACTATTTTAAGGTTCTTGTCTTTTTTGAACTGTCCCAGGGGAATATTTAGACAATCGCCATATATCACTTTAATATTATTATATTTCTCTTCAAGCACATCAAGATATTTGCTAAATGAGCTGTCAAGCTCAATCGTATATAAAAAACCTGATTTTTCAGCAATTTGTGCAGTAAGATCTCCGTGACCTGCACCTATTTCAACAACAACATCATCTTTGGTAATATTAGCCGAAAGAACTATTTTACGAAGGAGATTCTTGTCTTTAATAAGATTCTGTGAAAGGCTTTTTTTTAGCATAATTTATTAAGCATAAAACTAAAAATATGGTGCACAGAGTTAATATACACGAAAACCTTTAATCAGTCTTGTTGTGTTCGAAACGGAATCATCGGCATCCTTGAAAATGCCTTGGTGTCAAGCCCTGAAATGACCCCCCTCTGAAAATAATGGTATCCCGTAATTGCAACCATAGCACCATTATCAGTGCAAAGATGGGGTGATGAGAACATTACTTCAAACTGTTCTTTTTTTCCCTTCTCAATGAATATTTCTCTCAACCTATTGTTTGCTGCAACCCCGCCCCCGACAATTATCTTTTTAATATTGAAATCCCTTGCCGCTTTTATTGTTTTATGCGAAAGCACATCACAGATTGCCTCCTGAAAAGATGCAAGGATATCGGACATATTTTCATCAATTATTCCATTTTTTTTTACATAGCTGAGGAATGAGGTTTTTAAGCCGCTAAAACTAAAATCATAGCTACTATCATCCATCATCGGTCTGGGAAACTGAACATATGACCTATTACCCTTTTTTGAAATATCTTCTATTGCCTTTCCACCTGGATATCCGATGCCAATATACTTTGCAATCTTATCAAAAGCCTCGCCTGCTGCATCGTCCCTTGTACTGCCAAGCACTTTATAGGCGCAATAATCTTCCAGTAGCAGGATGATTGTATGCCCACCTGAAACAACAAGGGCTACATATGGAAAAATTGCTTCTTTCTCAAGAAAAATACTCATTGCATGAGCTTCTATGTGGTTAACAGTAATGAGTGGTTTGCCTATAGTAAGCGCAAGCCCTTTTGCAAAACACAAACCCGCAAGGACAGAGCCAATGAGCCCCGGGCCGGAGGTAACACATACAATATCAATATCTTTCGCCTTTATGTTTATATCTTTCATGGCATTACGGAAAATAACATCTATTAATTCAATATGTTTTCGTGAAGCTATCTCAGGAACAACTCCGCCAAAAAGCTTATGTATATCAACCTGACTCGATACGATATTTGAAAGTATTTCTCCCCCGTCTTTCAATAAGGCAATAGAAGTATCATCGCATGAGGTGTCTATACCAAGTATTATCATAATGGATTGCAGTTAACTCTCTGAAATCTTTATAAATCGTTCCAGTGAATCTTAATATTTTCCTTCTTCTTCAAACCTTCCATGAAAGATCTGAAATATTCTCCACTTTTTTTTGCTACAATATAATTAGCGTATTCTTTTTTATTTTTTTCCCACCCCTGTCTTTCAGGAATTTTCTCGTCTTTAAAAGAAAAGACATAGTATTTGCCGGAAATCTCAACAGGCTTGCCATAAATCACATGATCTTTTGAGAGAGCTAAAATATCAATATTCTCTCTGGGTATGGGACCTATTTTAGGGATATCGTTAATGTTTCTTTGTAAAAAACCTGTTTCATTTTTTGATCCGTAAGTCTTTTTACTTATTGCTTCTTCTGCGTTTGCTTTTGCGAATATCCTTGCCTTATCCAAGACAATCCTCTCTCTAAGCTCTTTCATGATAATGGCTTTATCAAAAGGCTTACCCTCATCTGCCGCAATGAGTTTGAATATATAAGATTTTGAATTACCTCTAATCGGTAAAGAAATATCCCCCTTCTTCAAGCCTTTAATCCATTCTTCAACTTTAACGTCTTTAAATTCTTTAAGAAGTTCACTCTCTTTTAAGGCTCCAGTATCTATTACCTCCAGACCGTTTCTTTTTCCGTAAACATCAATATCATTAAATTTTAACAACTCCATATAAACAGCATCATCTTTAACAGTACTTTTTTCATCAATAACTATATATTTCAACCGGTAAAGATTTTCACCTTTGAATGCCCCTTTTTCTTTCTCATACATGTTTTCAAGCTCTTTCTCATCCACATTCACCTTATTCATATATTCAGAAGGATCGACCCGAATATATGATAAATTGACCATACCCTTTTCTTTTATATAACTTGCCCATAGATCTGCTTCATCAATGAATATTCCATTATCATTAATTATATTGGTCAATTTCATTACAGTTAGTGCCGTTTTTTCCGATTCTTCAAATTTATTAGGGTCTATGCCGCTTCTTTTCAAAATTTCTATATAGGTTTTTTCACTGAATTTGCCATCCCTCTTAAAGGCATTCATATTTCTGATATATTCATTAAATTCCGCATCAGAAACTCTTATGCCCATGTCCTTTGCTTTTAGCGAAAGGAGATGTTTACTGATAATCTCATCCATGACCTTTTCTTTTATTTTAAGTTCTTTCAATAAATTTTCATCAAATTTATCTTTATACATAAACTTATATGTATTAAATATGTTTTTGTATGCCTCCTGATATTCCTCATAGGATATTTTATGCGGTCCAACTTCTGCAATAACCTTCTCACCACCCTTGAAAGAACCAACCCCCCAGAAGATAAAAACTAAAATAATTACTCCGAATAATGCCTTAACTAAATATCCCGTTGCATACTTTCTCATGAATCTCAGCATTTTTACTCCTCTATTGATTTTAATGATCTAAAATAGTATATTGAATCTACTTTTTCAATATCTTTAATCATAAAAAAAGGGGCAAACAATGCTCGAAACACTATTTGGCTTTATTTCGAAAGATTTGGCTATAGATTTAGGTACCGCAAATACGCTTGTATATGTTAAGGGAAGAGGGATAGTTTCAAATGAACCATCTGTTGTTGCTGTCCACAAAGACTCAAAAGGCACAAAAAAAGTTATAGCCGTAGGAGAAGAAGCAAAAAAAATGCTTGGGAAAACGCCGGGTAATATTGTTGCTATAAGACCTCTTAAGGATGGTGTCATTGCCGATTTTGAAATTACCGAGGCAATGCTCAAGTATTTTATTCAAAAGATACATAATAAAAAGTCATATGCAAGGCCAAGGATAGTTATATCCGTACCGTCAGGCATTACTCCTGTTGAAAGAAGGGCGGTTAAAGAATCGGCTGAATCAGCCGGTGCAAGGGAAGTTTACCTGATAGAGGAGCCTATGGCGGCAGCTATCGGTGTGGGCCTGCCCATAACGGAGCCGAGCGGCAATATGATAGTAGATATTGGCGGTGGAACTACAGAAGTTGCAGTAATAAGCCTTGCTGGAATTGTATATTGTAACTCGGTAAGAGTTGCTGGTGATAAAATTGATGAGGCAATTATTCAATACATTAAGAGAAAGTACAATCTGCTTATCGGGGAGAGAACTGCAGAATTAATTAAAATAAATATAGGTTCTGCATATCCGGATCCTGATGGCGATGAACTTACGATGGAAATTAAGGGAAGAGATCTTGTTGGAGGGATACCTAAAACCTTAGAAATCTCATCAATTGAAATACGTGAAGCAATATCAGAGCCCGTAAATGCTATTGTGGAAGCTGTAAGAATAGCTCTTGAGAGAACCCCTCCGGAGCTTGCTTCAGACATTGTTGATAAAGGCATTGTAATCAGTGGAGGAGGGGCGTTGTTAAGAAACCTTGACCTTTTCATAAAAGAAGTTACAAGACTCCCTGTCATTATCGCAGAAAACCCCCTTACTGCTGTAGTGGAAGGAACAGGAAAGGCCCTCGATGAAGTAGCCCTTCTTAAAGAGATTGCAACATACTTTTAAAACTGTGGAGAATTGAAAACCTCTATTATAATAATCACTGCTGTATTGGTGCTTGCATTTTCATTTTTCATATTTACAAATACATCTTTTTTTGTACCTACATATGCGAAGGTGAAATGCAGCATTGGTGAGATTGCAGGTCCTGCCATAAAATTAGTCGGACAACCGGCAAACCTCGTAAAATACCTTTTTGAAACATATGTAAACCTTTTTGACGCAAAAAAAGAAAATGTTGAATTAAAAAAGAAACTCGACATATTTCAACTTGAAAATCAAAAGATTTCAGAGTTGGAGACAGAGAATAAGAGATTAAAAATAATCCTCCATCTTGCAGAACAGAACCCCGGCAAAATGATAGCAGCAAGGGTTATTGGCGAGGACATTAAAAACTGGTTCAGATGCATAATTATTGATAAGGGGAGGGATTTTGGTGTAACAGAGAAGATGCCCATCATTACACCAAAAGGACTTGTGGGACAGGCTGTGGAAGTAAATAAATGGCATTCAAAAGTTATGATAGTTAATGACACTAATTCCTCGGTAGATGTGTATGTTGAAGGAAAAAATTCAAGAGGGATACTCGAAGGTACCGGACAGACAACTCTCAAGTTGAAATATATACTAAAGAATGATGAAGCAGCCATCGGAGACAAGCTTATAACATCAGGGAAGGACGGGATATACCCTAAAGGAATTCCAACCGGCATCATAATTACAGTAAACAGAAATAAACCAGGGATATTTGCCGACATAGATGTTATGCCTTTCAATAATTTTAAAAGGCTTGACGAAGTTCTGATAATAAGAAAACGATGAAAATATCCGTATATA
The DNA here is from genome assembly GCA_964532465.1 of uncultured Syntrophorhabdaceae bacterium. Taxonomy (GTDB): domain Bacteria; phylum Desulfobacterota; class Syntrophorhabdia; order Syntrophorhabdales; family Syntrophorhabdaceae; genus JAPLKB01. The sequence continues at coordinate 16,452 of CAZHHX010000025.1, forward strand.
TTCTAACGGGAATAGCTTTATCAATCATTGAATCTTCGCTCCTTTCTTTCTTCCCTGTTGAATTTTTTAAACCTGATCTTGGTATGCCTTTTATTATTTATACAACTTTTTTTCTAGGTTCATTGCCGGGGTTAATCACATCCCTTTTTATAAGCCTATTTCAGGAAATTTTATCAAACGCACCACATGGTTCAATTATGTTTACAAAAATATCGATATTTCTTATAGCTACTTTTTTGAAAAAAAATATTTATATTGATTCAAAATATAGTTTTTCTTATATCTCCGGGGGCTCCACAGTTATTGAATCCTTTTTGTTTCTGGCACTATCAATTCTCTCTAAGGGCGAAACAAGCAATATTATAAATGTAATATTTTATACAATACCAAACGCTATATTTACAGGCTTTGTTTCAATTTTTATTTTTTCGTTGATTGAATCTATGAATATGAAGTTTCTCGGTAGAGAATAAATTAAAAAAGGAATTGGTTTGGAAAACTTTGTAAAAGACGATACCACTCAGGAGAATAGGAAATACAAATGGTGCAAATGGTTGTTGATATTAACAATTATTATTCTAATAATCAGGCTTTGGGATATTCAAATAATGAAAGGCAGTGATATGAGGAAGCTGTCCGAGCAGAACCGTATAAGAATAAAAAAGGTTATTGCGCCGAGGGGCATGATATATGACAAGGCAGGTAGAGTATTGGCAGACACGAGGCCATCGTTCAATATGTACATTACACCTGAAGATATAAAAGATTTTAATCAGACAGTTGATGGTCTTGCTAAACTTATCAATATTGACAGGGAAGATATTATTGATAAAATGAAAATTGCCAGTGGTTTTCCACCCTCTTTTCCTGTAAAGATTAAACCGGATATTTCAATGGATGAAGTAGCAAAAATTGAAGCAAATCGCATTTATCTTCCAGGTGTAACTATTCAAATCGAGCCCAAAAGAAACTACCCATATGTTAAGATGATGGCGCATATGCTCGGCTATGTTTCTGAAATTAGCGATGAAGAGCTAAAAAACAAGTCATTAAAAGGCTACTCTCCTGGAGATAACATTGGCAGATATGGGCTGGAAAGGGCTTACGAAACATACCTCAGAGGAAAGGACGGGGAAAAACGGGTAGAAGTTAACGCCATGGGCAGAGAAGTGAGAACCCTTGAAACAATTGAGCCGATTGCCGGGAATAACCTGTACCTCAATATAAATCTTGATGTTCAGCTTGCTGTTGAAAATGCATTTGAAAATAAAAAGGGAGGGTGTATTGCCTTAGAAACAAAGACCGGCGCTGTTCTTGCACTCCTGAGCAGACCGTCCTTTGACCCTAATAAATTTGCTTCGGGCATTACGAAAGAGGACTGGAAAACTATTACAACAGATAAAATGCATCCTCTCCAGAATAGGGCTATTCAAGGCAGATACCCTCCGGGTTCTACTTTTAAAATTTTAACAGCCATGAAAGTTCTTGAAGATGGTTTTATAAATGAAAAAACGGGCTTTACCTGCAGGGGGGGATTTCCCTTCGGAAATAGAGTTTTCAAGTGTTGGAAAAAAGGTGGTCATGGAAATGTATCCATGCACAGAGGCATAATGGAGTCATGCGATGTATTTTTTTACAACGTGGGTTTAAAGCTCGGCATAAATAGAATTCATGACATGTCAGAAGCAGTTGGCCTGACAAAGATTACAGGCATTGATCTGCCCGGTGAAAAGAATGGTCTTGTGCCGTCTCCTGAGTGGAAGCAAAAAACATACGGCCAGCCTTGGTATGAAGGGGAAACTGTCTCAGTTTCAATAGGACAGGGCGCCGTATGGTTAACACCAATACAGCTTGCACAGCTTTCAGCTTTTGTAGCCAACGAAGGAGTGACATTTAAACCTCAGATAGTCAATAGAATAGTATCACTGGAAGGAAAAACAATAAAAACTTTCGACCCTGTAATGAATGCTAACGTAAAACTTAAAAAAGAAGTTTTCAGAATTGTTAAAGAAGGTATGCAGGGTGTTGTGAACGAACCAAGCGGCACAGCATATGGTTCTCGTCTCCCGAACATAAGTATGTCTGGAAAAACAGGTACAGCACAATCAGTAGGCGAAAAAGGCAAAAATCTTGGCGATCATGCCTGGTTCATAGCATTTGCTCCTTTTGAAGAGCCGACCATCTCCATGTCTATTCTTGTAGAGTACGGCGGACACGGGTCGAGCGCTGCCGCTCCTGTTGCAAAGACTATTGCTGAGACTTTTTTCAAAGAAAGGGTTGTTATTAAAGAGGCAAAAATCCATGAAAATAGATAAAAGAAGGGCGTCCCATCTGGACTGGTATCTTATTATAAATGGCCTCATCCTGTTTGTCATAGGTATCTTTAATCTTGTGAGTGCAACCAGTTCCTTTTATAGTGGTTCTTACAACTTTATCATGAAACAACTTATTTCATTCTCAATAGGGCTTGTACTTATTTTTATAATTATTCAGTATGATTACAGGATAATAGCAAATCATTCAAAATGGTTCTATGCACTGGCTATTGCTTTTATCTTGCTTGTTTTACTAATGGGAATGATAGCTGGAGGGGCAAAGAGGTGGATTAATGTATTCGGTATCAGCATCCAACCGTCTGAGTTTATGAAACCGATTCTTGTAGTCTTTCTTGCAAATATGCTTTACGAAAAAAAAAGGGGAGGTCAAACATTGAGCGTGAAGGATATATCGATGCCTATGCTTGCCACGTTGATACCCTTTATCCTTATTGTGAAACAACCCGACTTGGGTACAGGCATCATTATCGTGTTAACATCCCTTTCCATCCTATGGTTTGTTGGTTTAAAAAAATCTACCTATGCCCTCTTATTTGGTGTTGGGGCCGTTATTCCTTTTGTTGCATGGCAATACCTTATGAAACCGTACCAAAAAATGAGAGTGCTTAGTTTTATAAATATTGATGCAGATCCTTCGGGATTCGGATATCACGCAAAACAGGCAGTTATTGGAGTCGGTTCCGGCAAATTTTTTGGGAAAGGTTATATGGCAGGCACACAACATAAACTGCAATTTATACCGGAACATCATACTGACTTCATTTTTACGGTTTTCGGAGAAGAATGGGGCTTCATAGGCTCTATTATACTATTTCTTCTGTTCTTATCTTTCATATTGAGATGCTTAAAGGTCGCCCAAGATGCGCATGACGAACTCGGTTCGATCATTGCCTTTGGTGTAGCCACGATCATATATCTTCAGTTTGCTATTAATGTTATGATGGCAATACATCTTGCCCCTGTTGTGGGCATCCCTTTACCATTCATCAGTTATGGGGGTTCGTCAATGCTTACTGTTATGATTTCAACCGGATTAGTTCTGAATGTAAGTATGAGAAGGTATATGTTTTAAAAAGGCAGTGAATATTAGATAGTGTAAAGTGAACAGCAAAAACATATTCACGTTTAACCTCATACTATCTAGTATTCAGCCTGCTGTCTTCATTTAATCTGCAATTACCAAGGAATCCAGCATTGCTTTGACAGTGGGTAAATATTTATCATATTGTTCAGTCTGTGCAGAATATATCCAAACATGATATATTTCTTCATTTTTTCTTGGGATTATAATTACAGATTGTTTATAATTCTTATTTTCAAAAACATATTCAGTGATAAACTGCTTGCCCGTAAGTTTTACTCCATTTTTATTGTAAGTATAGGTTTCCGCTGGGTAAATCTTTGCTTGTTTCGTTACCCTCAATTGATTTTCAAAATCCGCTGCAACAGCGTTCATATCTGAATACTTTCCATTGTTTATTTTTTTGGAAAGTAAATTCTGGACACCTACAATCGGAGCATTCGCAACCGATTTTTTTGTAAATACAATTATGTGCGGGGATTTCTTAGCATAAGCCCAATCATTAGGATAAGTTAAAGTATACCCGTATCCGCTTTCCTTAAATGTATTTTCAGCAGCTAATAATGGTGTAAAAATCATGGAAGTTATAAAGAGAACAATACAAAGAAAAACTACGCATACTCTTTTCATTATTTACCTCCTGACCGGTCTGTAAGAGCTAATTTATTATGGATTAACCGGAACCCATGCCTTATGTGCAGGTACCCATTTTCCGCCAATCCACTGACCAGGCACTTCAACCCACTGACCAGGCGGTTGCTGCTGTGGATCCGCGCTGGTATAAACCGGTTTTTGACTCTGTGTGCTCTTATCTTTCTGATAATCCATCTCGTGGCCTACAAGACCGCCTACAAGTGCTCCGCCTGCTACACCAATTAAGGTTCCGGCAGTATTTCCTCCAATTATTTGTCCGGCAATTGCGCCAAGACCTGCACCAATCGCTGCGCCCTTTGTTGTATCACTCATACCATCAACGGATGCACAGGAAAAGCCCATGAATCCAAATGCAACAACCAGGATAAACAAAAAAACTCTTTTCATCTGATATCCCCTCCTTATGGAAATATAGCTACGAATGTTCTAATATCTGTATTTATATATAATGCGACACTAATCCAATTGCAAGCAAATAAAGAATATAAAATGTTTCTTGAGATATAATCGGAATTTATTACAGCAGTTTTTATTTTTATGATAGAATAATATTTATAAATATTACAAATAATACAAAAGAAGGGATTTTTAGGAGGATTTTTATGGAAAAAAAGTTGGAAAGCGAAGTGCAAACAGACGAAATTGTTAAACCTGCAAATATTGATTCAATTCCAAACCTTATAGACTTTGTATCTGTTCGTGTACGAGAAGCAGGCTTTGAAGATGACAAAATCAAGGGCATAGGACTTGCGGTAGAGGAGGCCCTACAGAACATTACAAATTTCTCCTGCCCTGACGGAAAAGGTGAAATCCGGATAACTTTCAATATTCACGACAGCGGTACCCTGCTAATTGAAATTATTGATTCAGGAAAACCATTCAATATGCTTTTAGCGGGCACATTCTCAGAGCTGGATGATTTTTATGAACCAGGAAAAGTACCATCCAATAAGATGATGAAAAAAGCGATAAAAAATATTGAATATCGGAGAGGTTCGGATAGAAATACACTACTTTTTACCGTCCCGCCGAATTCGGCAGGCACAAGGTAGATAATTCAGACTCAATATACAAAAAATCATTTTTAAAATACAGGAGATCAAATATGCCTGAACTTTTTGAATCAACATCCATTGGAAAAATGGTGCTGGCAAATCGCTTTATACGTTCAGCAACATGGGAAGGTTTGGCAAATGAAGACGGTTCTGTTACATCTAGATTGAATGATATATCCGAACAGCTTTCGCGAGGCGGAATTGGACTTATTATCACAGGTCATGCCTATGTCAGCCCTGAAGGTCAGGCCACTCCATGGCAACTCGGTATTTATTCCGACAAACTGCTTCCAGGTCTCACTGAAATGACAAAGATCGTCCATGGGACTGGAGGTAGGATTGTAATGCAGCTTGCCCATGCCGGGTTGCACGCAGCTTCTTCTCTTAGCAAACTTGATCCCATAGGGCCATCACCTGTTGAAAAAGAATCACAATTAGTCGGTAAGGAGATGACACAGAAGGACATAAAAAAAACAATAGAGGCTTTTTCGAATGCGGCAGTCAGGGCGCGTACTGCTGATTTTGATGGTGTACAGATTCATGGAGCCCATGGATATCTCCTGAGCCAGTTCCTTTCCTCATTTTTTAATAAGAGGGAAGATGAATATGGAGGTGATATTGGCAATCGTGCAAGACTTATTCTGGAAGTTCTCGAAGCGATCCGGAAAGCTGCCGGCCCTGATTTCCCGGTGCTTATCAAACTTAATTCCGAGGATTTTCTCAATGAGAGTTTTACTGTAGGTGATATGCTCCAAACAGCAGCAATACTGGAGGAAGCAGGTATCGATGCCGTTGAGATGAGCGGCGGGACAGTAATTTCAGGCAGGAAAATCCCTTCCCGTGCAATCAAGCCTGATTCAGGAGAACCCGAGGTGTATTATGAGGCGGCTGCCAGTCAATTTAAAAAGAAAGTGCGGACACCTCTTATACTTGTCGGCGGCATGCGCACATTTGAAACAGCTAAAAGACTTGTTAATGAAGGCGTAACAGATTATATTGCCTTCTCAAGACCTCTCATCCGGGAGCCAGGGCTTGTTAACCGCTGGAAATCAGGCGACAGGAGAGCGGTGTTGTGTATCTCCGATAATGGATGTTTCAAACCCGGCTTCGATGGAAAAGGAGTCCACTGTACTATAGAATCCGGCTCTGCAAATTAAATATTATCCTGTTTTCAGGTACTGCGGAAGATTAAATGACAGTACATTGCATCTATAATTACATTTTAAAAGGCTGCTGATTATTTGTTTATAATAGCCGTACTATCATTTATACTCGGCATATATCTCGGAGTATTGTATGATTTACCGCTAAAATTATTAACTGTACTACTATTTTTCTTTATCTGCCTTACTCCGGTTATTATCCTCAAAAAAACCAGACTTGCATCAGTTCTTATCTTTATTTGCTTTCTCATCACGGGCATAATAAGAATCGGGATTGTAACTGCAAAAGCTTCGGCTGTTCCTTGCATTACGGAAGAAAATGAGATTTATGAAGGTTATATAACTGATTCTTCAAGGCATATCAAAACAATCAGGCTTATAACGCCTTCGAGCCCGAATAACGCAATGGCGGTTTTTATAACGGACCAGGATTTAAATATAGGCGACAGAATCAGCGCCTATGGCAAAATAAGAGAACTTTCTCCTTCATTTCATAATCCATATACTATATCGTGGAAATGGTTGAAAAAACTGGAGGGGATTAACTATGAAATAAAGGGCAAAGTAATTACTGTTCTGCCCGGGAAAAATCTAATACAAACATTGAGAAACAAACTCAAAAAAACAATTGAGGATTCCGGCGCTAAGCAACAGGATGTAATAAAGGCGCTTACCATAGGCGATATGACATCGCTTAATGAAAATACTAAAAATCTTTTTCTTAAAACCGGAACTTCCCATATACTCTCCATATCAGGCTTACACGTCAGTATAATTACGGGTTTTTTCTTTTTCATAACGCGCTGGTCTCTTGGAAGATGCCGATTACTGAGGCTTTCCGGGAGACATACAAAATACGCATCAATTATGGCGATCCCTTTTCCATTTATATTTATGGTAATTTCCGGTTCAAGCATACCCTCGGTGAGGGCAACTATTATGATAACGGTCTTCATGCTGTCTCTTTTCTTTGAGAGACAAAGAGAGATAGTAAACACCATTGCCCTGAGTGCCCTCATCATCCTTCTTGTATACCCGCACTCCCTGTTTATGCCATCTTTTCAGTTATCTTTTATGAGTATTCTTTTTATCGTTATCATTATGGGAAAATTATACCCTCACGTAAGACTTAAAAATACATATATCAATTGGTTTTCAACTTCGGTTTTAACAACAGTGGCAGCAACCATTGGGACACTGCCCATAGTTATATATCATTTTTATGGTGTTAATCCTGTTTGTGTAATTCATAATCTGATCTCAATTCCTGTTATGTGCATGGTCGCTATCCCTGTAGGCTTTTCAGGCATGATACTGCCATATGGTGAGTATTTACTGCGTCTTACAGGAGAGCTTATTAACCTGAACATCGCGGTTTTGAGCTGCCTGGATTTTGGTTACATCTTTCCTCTTATAAGACCGAATATTTTTGAAATGATATTATTCTACGCGCTTCTTCTTTGTATAATATTTTACAAGAAAAAACTCGTCCTTCATTTCCTGCTTTTCATTATATTACCTCTTATAATAGTCCACATCTCATTTGTTTGCAAAAACAGGTTTAATAATGACTTTACCATGAATTTTATAGATGTCGGTATTGGAGACGCAATCCTTGTGGAAGCGCCTAATGGTGTCAGAATACTGATTGACGGCGGAGGTGATTTCAGGGGTAATTTTGATACGGGCAAGACTATTGTAACGCCAATTCTCCTGTCAAAGAAAATTCTCACATTAGATTACATGATCAACACTCATCCACATGGCGATCATGCTGGCGGGCTTCCGTATATTTTAAATACCTTTAAAGTAAAAACGTTTGTTGCGGGAAGGTATGATATAAACGATTCAAAATTTATTGAAATCCTTAAAATAGTAAAAAATAAAAAAATCAATTTTCAAATATTGAAACAGGGCGATAAAATCAGCATAAATAATGATACAGCGATTCTTGTTATGAATCCTTGGCGGGGTTTCCCGGAAGATGACCAGAACAACGCATCCCTTGTAATGAAATTTATATATAAAAACACTTCTTTTCTACTTACGGGTGATATCGGGTCGGAGATTGAGAAAAGACTTGTATTATCGTGCATGCCCCTTGCGTCAAATATCATGAAAATACCCCATCACGGAAGCAAGAATTCAAGCAGCCTCCCTTTTCTCTTTGCAGTTAAGCCTGACATTGCAGTATTGAGTGCCGGAAGCGGGATAAAAGGTCTGCCTTCAGAAGAAGCAATTAAAATATATAGAATGCTCTCCATACCGGTTTTGAGAACCGACAAAAACGGTTTTATTCAAATAAAATCTAACGGCAACAGGATTACCAATACAAGAACATATCGCTAATATGGGTTGTTGGAAACTTCTGTATCGGCTATAATGTATTCCAAAAAATATATAAGTTAAAGGGAATACAAATGTCTGAGAATCAAAACATTTCAAAAATTGAGCTTCATTTATCTGATGAACTCCTTAAAAAACTAAAAAATGCAACCGAACGCACAGGCTCGTCGGAAGCAGAGCTTATCGATTGCGCGCTCCGCAGGTTCTTCAATGATAAACAGACCGAATCTGCCGTTTACCTTTCCGCGCCGATTAATGCGCTTGTAGAGGGATTATATGTAGAAAACACAACAATAGCCGACATAAAGTTGCACGGCGATTTCGGCCTGGGAACATTTAATTTTTTGGATGGAGAGATGGTTTTACTTGACGGTATTTTTTACCAGATCAGATCTGATGGAAATGTTTACAGTATCGGGGATAATGAGCAGTCACCTTTTGCCTGTGTAACATTTTTCAGTCCTGATACCTTTGAAGATATCGGCGGCAACATTGAATCAACAGATTTTTACAATTTTCTTAACAGGCTTATCCCTTCTGAAAATATGCTTTATGCCATTCGTATTGACGGCGTCTTTGGCCATATAAGAACAAGAGCTGTTCCGAAATCCGAGAATTACAGGCCTCTTGTGGAAGCAACAAAAAACCAGCCTGTTTTTGATTTCTACGATGTTAAAGGTTCTTTGGCAGGCTTTTATACGCCGCGTTTTATGGAATCTCTTAACGCGCCCGGCTACCATCTGCACTTTCTCACGGAAGATCGTCAGCATGGGGGACATTTGATTGAATGCTCATTAAAAAATGTTCGAATAGGCATTCAACATGTGCCCAAATTAGAAGTGGGATTGCCTCTCACTCTTGATTTCCTTACTGCCGACTTGACGAGAGATATTGGTAAAGATTTGGATAAAGCAGAGAGATAATTATTTCTTCAAATAAAAGCGTTGTCATCAAAGGTGCGCAAAGGGCGGAAGGAGCTTACTCAACGCTTCCGTACAAAGGAAAATGCAGGTGTATCTTCTCTTCTATATCATTTATTATGATTTGAGCAAGGGCTAAGGGGTTTTGTGCTTCCTGCCAGCCATGTGGCATGTAATCGATCTTATCGGTATTTAACATGAAAAAATTGGCTGTCCTTATCGGTTTCCAGAAAAGCATTGCCTCAATTGTTTCCGAAACTGAATCTTCTGCTTCTATCCCGCCTTTTTCATATCCCCACTTGGCAAGCTGAACACAATAGAGAGATGAGGTCTCTACTTTTATGCCTGCCTCATTAAGCAGTTTCTTTGCCTTTTCATTAACCTGCATACTGTTTAATGTATCAATATCTAACATAATATTTCCTTTTCTTTCATATTTCCTTTACTCTTCCTCGTTTGAATCGAGCACTTCTCTTATTTTTTTGGAAAGCTCGTCAATACTAAATGGTTTTTGTATAAATGTCTTGCACCCCTGTTTCATTATATCGGCTGCCTGCCCGTTCAGACTGTACCCGCTCGACAGAATTACCCTGATGTCGGGGTTTATAGCCTTCATAAGTTCAAAAGCCACTCCGCCTCCCATTTCCGGCATAATCATGTCAAGGATAACAAGATCAATCCCTTCTTTTTTTGATCGGTATATTCCAACGGCGTCCTTGCCGCTGTAAGCTGTTATCACCTTATAATCAAGGGCTTCAAGCAGTTCCTTGCATACGCTTATTACGGCATCTTCATCGTCTACAATAAGGATTGTCTCACTCCCTTTCAAGGCGCGCGCGGATGTTTTTTTCGTTGGGACTTCTTTCAAAAGAGCGGGAAGATAAATATTAAATGTTGTTCCATGACCTTTCTCACTATAAACATTGATAAAACCGTTATGATTTTTAACAATCCCATATACGGACGCGAGTCCCAGACCGGAACCTCTGCCCATTTCTTTTGTAGTAAAAAAAGGCTCAAAAATCCTTTCTCTTGTTCTCTCATCCATACCGGGACCCGTATCGGTGACAGAAATTTTCACATATTCTCCGGATTTTACGGTATAAGGTTTTACATAACTTTCATCAAGCGTGATGTTCTTTGTTTCAATGTAGAGATCGCCTCCGGCAGGCATGGCTTGCCAGGCATTTATATAAAGATTGAACATTACCTGCTCTATTTGCCCATGGTCAACTTCAACTATATAAAGGTCTCTTTGATGTTTATAATGTACTGCAATCTCCTTTTTAGTCCGACCAAACATTGTAGAAGTTTTATGAATGATTTCATTTAAATCAACCGGTTTAACTTCATATTTTCCGGCACGTGCAAATCCAAGGAGCTGCCTTGTCAAATCAGCGCCGCTTCTTACAAAATCTTCTATGCTTTTTAGCTTGTCGTAATGCGGATGATTTGTTTCCATGCTGTAGAGTATGAGTGATGCATATCCCTGTATTCCCATAAGGAGGTTGTTAAAATCATGAGCTATACCCCCTGCAAGCATACCAACTGCCTCCATTTTTTGTGATTGGATAAGTTGAGACCCATGGCGTTTATGTTCGGTAATATCTTCCGCTATAAATTCATAATAAAGTTTTCCCCCGGCAGCGTCACGAACAGTAAGTATATTTATTGAAAGCCATATCTTAATTTTGTCTTTACGGTACAGATGGATTTCATATCCTTTTACAGCATCTTCTGTCTCTAATATTTTTGTAAAACTTTTTCGGTCATCATGGTCAACATATAATTCCTTCCCGATAAAGTTAATATTATCAACCATCTCTTCAGGCGACTCAAAACCGAATATACCGGCTAATGCCATGTTTGCATTAAGGCATTTTCCTTTCAGGTCAAGCCGGGCAAAACCCAATAATGCGTTTTCATAAAAATCCCGATATAGTTCTTCAGTTTGTCTCGGCCTTTCCTCTGACAGGTTATAATTCTTTATCTCTAAGTCTTTCATAGATAACCCCGTATCTAACCCCTTTTGTGCTCACAAGCAATTTTTTAAAGCCAAAATATACCATAATTTCTCTCAAAAGCATAATGCCTTGAAGCAAAATATCTTCTCTGCCTTTTTCCATGCCTTTTATAGACTTTCTTTCGGATGTATGCATATTTTTCATTAAATCTATCAATTTGCCAATTTCATTTAAAGTAATTCCGGAGGTATGAATTACATCTTTATCAAATACTTCAAGGCAAAAGATAATGCCTGCCAGGGTCGTAATTGTTCCCCCTGTGCCTATAAGAACGCACCCATTGCTGTCAAAAGGCAGCTTCAGTAATAGATCCTTTGAATAAGTTTTTAATAAAGATAATTCATCATCAAGAGGAGGATCATGTTTGATAAACATTTCCGTAAGCTTGACAGTACCGGTAGGCAGCGATATAAAATCGAAAAACCCCTGGCTGTCTCCTTTTATGATCTCAGTACTTCCACCGCCGATATCTACTATAATAACGTTTTCGTCAGTAATTAATTCATCATTATTTACAGAAAGGTACGTGTAATAGGCTTCGTCATGGTCGCTTATAATCCTGACAATTAATCCAAGCTTCTCCCGGACCATTTCTGAAAAGATTTCGGCATTCTCTGCTTCCCTCAAGGCGCTTGTGCCTACACAAAATATTTCGTCAACATCGTTTTCATCGATGATCTTTCTATACTTTTCAAGGACATAAAAAGTCCTTATTATCGCCTCATCGCTTAAACGTCCATTTTTTTTCAGGCCTTCTCCAAGCCTTGTTATGGAGGAAATATCAAGGACATCTGATATTCCGTTGTCGTATTTTGCGATAAGCAGCAATACGGCATTTGTTCCCACATCAATGGAGGCATATTTCATTTGACAACCCCTTTTAAAATAAATATCATAGCCTCTATGGTTTTAGGAGGTATAATTTCTTTTATAGACTTAAGCGGCATCGTTGCCTTCGGATCAGGACTTTTATCTTTTTTCAGCCCCTGTGTCCTGCCTTTGATTCCTTCCTACCTTATTTTTATCAGTGGAATAACGTTTGATAATTATAATGAACTTGCAACAATAAAATACAGAAAAATCGTTCTTACGCACTCCGTAGCTTTTGCCGCCGGTTTCTCATTTGTCTTTGTATCCCTTGGGCTGTCATCTTCAGTTATTGGAAACATACTGTCTGAATATCAGTCCTATATCATGAAAATAGGCGGTATAATGCTTGTAATCATGGGTCTTTTTTACCTTAATATTATAAACATACCAATTATGAACCGTGAAAAGGTTATACATCTTAAAGAAAAACCTCTCGGCATTTTTGGTTCATTCATTGTGGGAATAACATTTTCTTTCGGCTGGACGCCATGCATCGGACCGGCGCTATCTTCCATTCTGATTATTGCTTCTACATCGCAAAGTATCTGGAAAGGAGCCTATCTTCTCAGCCTCTACTCACTGGGACTTGCCATTCCCTTTATCGTATCCGCTCTCCTTTTTGACAGACTGCTCGGTTTTTTAAAAAGATTCGGCTATTTAGTCAAATACTCAACGAAAATATTGGGCGTGCTTCTGATAATAATCGGCGCGCTGATGTTCACCACCTATTTCAGCACGTTAAGTCTCAAAGCGGGGCAATTTTTCCCTTTGTAGCCACGACAAAACCGGATTTTACCATTTGAGTAATGACTGTGGGCGCAAAGATCCGGATCGGCAAATTATTTATTTTAATTTCTTCAGCGCCACATTTGCAGCTATGAGAATGGGGTCCCAGACAGTGGCAAAGGGCGGGGCATAACCAAGATCAAGCCTTGCCACGTCCTCTATGGTCATCTTTCCGTAGAGGCAAGCGGCAAGAACATCTATCCTGTGTGCCGCACCCTCTTCGCCTACCATCTGTGCACCCAGCAATCTTCCTGAGTCCCGGTCAGTTATAAAGGATACGGTGATTGATTTGCCCGAAGGATAGGAACTGCTTCGCGATCTTCCCTTGATTGTGGAAATAAAAAAACTATAGCCTTCACGCTCTGCTTCCAGGGGGGATAGACCTGTACGGGCCACTTCCAGATCAAAGACCTTTGTAACGGCAGTACCTACTATACCGTCAAAAACATTTTTCATACCTGCCGCGTTTTCGCCGGCAATCCGTCCTTCTTTGTTTGCGGTAGTGCCAAGGGGAATGTAGGTTTTCTTCCCTGTCACCATATGCGTTGCCTCCGCGCAATCGCCTGCGGCATATATATCGGCAATATTCGTCTTCAAGTATTCATCTACCCTGATGGCGCCGTTTATGCCAAGCTCTATGCCTGTGTCTTTCGCGAGCTGCGTATTCGGACGGGCGCCTATGACAAGAAGCACCATATCAGCATCAAATTCACCTTTATCCGTTAATACCTTTGTTACGATCCCGTTTTCGCCTGCAAATCCTTCCACGGAAGTACCTTTGAAGATTTTAACTCCTTTTTCAATTATTTTTTCTTCCACGATATTGGTAATACTTGTATCCATGTTCCCCAGAACCCTGTCCATCTTTTCAATAACAGTTACTTCAAGTCCTCTTTTATGGAGAGATTCACACATCTCCATACCGATATAGCCGCCTCCTACAATAATTGCCTTCATCTGCCTCTTCCCGGCACCGAACCTATTAATATAAAGGCACTCCGGAGAACCGATACAGACATGAAAAGAGCCCCATTCATCAATGTATTTTTTTATCTCGATACCATCGAGGAGTGTTCTTATCGTAAAGACGTGCTGAAGATCAATGCCCGGAAGGGGTGGTTTAATAGGAAGCCCGCCTGTGGCAATCACGAGCTTGTCATAGGCAAACTCCATACTCTCTTCTTTATCCAGGTTTTTTGCATGTACCTTATGCATGTCTGTATCAATGCCGAGAACCTCGTGGCGTGTAAGTACTTTTATGCCACGCTCTTCCATGGCTACATTTGGCGTAAGCGAGATAAGCTGATTAAAATCCTTCACATCATCAGATATAAAATAAGGGAGACTGCAAGCTCCATAAGAAATGAAGTAATCCTTTTCAAGGACCAATACCTCTGCTTCGGGAATGATTCTTTTATAACTGCTTGCAGCGCTCATACCTGCTGCCACACCACCAATAACGATCAATTTTTCCTGTTCCATAGATTTGACTCCTTTCTCATATCATTAATGAATCTGCGCCCTAAACTTTTCCATAAAATTAATTAAAAAGCTGCTCTATGCCTGCAAAATTATTATAACACCAATTGATGAAAAAAATGAATTCAGATATATTGCCGGGCTGTTTTATAGAAAATTGCCGGAGGTCTTTCTTGAGATATTTATAGTATCACAATTAATTTCTTTTAAATATGCTATAATAAATTTAATGAAAGCACTTCTTGTATACCCAAAATACCCGGACACTTTCTGGAGTTTTAAATACGCATTAAAGTATATCTCAAAGAAGGCAGCTTTTCCACCACTGGGATTGTTAACTATAGCTCCTTTTTTCCCTGATGACTGGGAGATTCGCCTGATTGATCTAAACATAGGTAAACTCATGGAAAAAGATCTGCTATGGGCTGATTACGTTTTTGTAAGCGCTATGCTGGTTCAAAAAGAATCTGTTTCTGAAATTCTGCAGGAATGCCTTCGTCTGGGAAAAAAAGTTGTTGCAGGAGGTCCTCTTTTTAACGGGACGTCCGAAGAATACTTGCCGCTTATAGACCATATTATACTGAATGAAGCTGAGACGACCTTGCCGGTTTTTTTTAGAGATCTCAAAGAAGGCAATCCTGAAAAGATTTACAGATCTTCCGGTTTCCCTTCCTTATCCATGACGCCTATTCCCCGCTGGGATTTAATAAACATAAAGGATTATGCCTCCATTATGATTCAGTTTTCAAGAGGGTGCCCCTTTGATTGCGATTTTTGTGATATTACCTCCATGTATGGCCACAAACCAAGATTAAAAGGGATAGAACAGTTCCTGAATGAGCTTCAGGCTCTATATGACAGGGGATGGCGGGGCAGCATTTTTATTGTTGACGATAATTTTATCGGCAATAAAAATGCTATTAAAGAATTACTGCCCCATGTAATTGAATGGTTGAAAAAACATGATTATCCCTTTGATTTCCTGACCGAAACTTCAATAAATATTGCCGATGATGAGACGTTGGTCAGTCTCATGGTTGAAGCCGGATTCAGACAGGTCTTTATCGGGTTGGAGACTCCGAATGAGGCAAGCTTAAGGGAATGTTCAAAAAATCAGAACTGCAAGTGTGACATGACAGCATCTATCAGAAAACTTCAGGCATCAGGTATCGAAGTCCTTGGGGGTTATATAGTCGGATTTGATAATGATGATGAAAGTATTTTTTCAAGACAGATTAAATTTATCCAGGAAAGCGGTGTAGTAACAGCCATGGTAGGATTATTGAATGCTTTACCGAATACGAGATTATGGCAGAGACTGAAAGAAGAAAATCGTCTTGATCTTATTGCCTCGGGGGATAATACGGATGGAAGTATAAACTTTATTTCCAGAATGGACAGAGCAAAACTAATTGAAGGTTATCAAAGAATCATTAAAACCATTTATAGCCCCGGACCTTATTATCGTAGAATATGTGAATTCCTTAAATATCATACCCCTTACGGGAAAAGGAAGATAGGAAAAGGCAGAATCAAGGCCCTTTTGAAATCCATGCTATACATAGGGATTCTTGGAAATGGCATAACCCAGTTTTATTATTGGAGGCTCTTCGCAAAGGCGTTGATATTATATAGAAAATCGTTTTCCGAGGTTATTACTTTAATGATTTACGGGCAGCATTTCCGTAAAGTAGCGAAAAAGATTTGTTCCTGAATATCAATATACAAATAAGGCGCTAATCCTCTACATCCACATAAATGTCTAAGGCATTGCCGCAGTCTTATCAAATTTGTAACTAATCCATACAGGCTTCATGAATTCAATATTTACCCGGTTTGTAATCGGGATTATATCCATCTGACTACCTTAAGCGGAAATACTTCAATCTTATATGCATATTGCTGCCACCAGGTTATTATTCTAGGAAAAGTTTTGATAAGAATTGACAACAGTACGGCCATCTGTTAAGGATTTAATGTGAATAAACGGTTGAGATTCAAAGGGGAGTTGTCAACAACCGCAATGGGAATCATGCCCCATATTGATATTGATGCGGCATTGAAATGCGCCCTTGGCATGGATATCCCTTTTTGGCCACAATTGCCGAGGGTTTCATATTATGAGGATATGTATGTTCAGGCTATGGAAAACTTTCCAGGCATTGTCATAGACGAGAAAAGGTTCAGAATTTTTGTTGATTCAAATAAGTTTATGGATGATATACCTGCCTATCTTGAGGAAGAGGATTGCCCTGATTTTTTCAGAATTTCAGATAGACACTCTCTCCCGTATCAACGATTTTTATCTCAGAATCTTTCCGAATATAAATCCATCAGAGGTCAGGTAATAAGTCCGGTAAGCCTTACGCTGAAAATAGTTGATGAGAATGATAAACCTATAGTTTATAATGATGAAATGCGTGCTCTTGCGTTTTCTTTTGTTCAAAAAAAGGTAAATGTGCAATACAGAGAGCTGAAGATGAAGAACGAGAATGCCTTTGTGTGGGTGGACGACCCCGGCCTAGAATTTATATTCAATGCTATGTGCGGATATGAAAATATAAAGGCTAAAGAAGAACTCACCGTTTTTTTTGACGATATTGAAGGGCCGCGCGGATTGCATTTATGCGGAAGGCCTGACTGGGATTTCCTCCTCTCGCTTAATATCGAGATTTTGTCATTCAATGCCTATGCTTTCGGGGATATTTTTGTAACATATGATAATGTTAAAAAATATCTTGAAAAAGGCAATTTGATCAGTTGGGGTATTGTGCCCACATATTATGAAGAGTTTTCAAAAGAAGACGTGGAAAGCATTTCCGGAAGGCTTGTGAATATGTGGCGGGTTCTCGAGAAAAAAGGGATTGACAGGGAAATGATAATTGAAAACAGCCTGCTCGCCCCGGCTACATGCAATCTGCTCAACCCTGATAAAACAGCGACTGTGGAAAATGCTTTTAAATTGCTCGAAGCTGTTTCATTACATTTAAGAGACAGATATTTAAAAAATTAATCGCTAAAGAATAGCGACAGGCAGTGCATTAAAAAACGTTACGCGTCAATTTCCGGCCTTGCCATGCAGGGAAGGGCAGGCGCAGCGCTTAACATAATTCAAGGGGTATTTGCATGAAAAGAATCCACATTGTTTGTAAAAGAGGCCATACTCATGCTGCTAAAATAGCAGAGCATATCATAGAAGAGTTCGGAAATCAGAAAGATATTTATTTGGAAGAAGATGCCGCCAGAATGCTTGGTTATGAAAAAAGCGTTGAATTAGAACATATAGGCGATGAGGCTGATATGATAATGGTTCTTGGAGGCGACGGAACACTGCTCAGCGTATCGAGACATGTAAAGAGGGGGGATGTGCCGATACTGGGAGTGAATCTCGGTAGTCTTGGTTTTCTCACGGAGGTTTCGGTAGAAGAACTTCCTTCTGTGCTGGAACATATATTTAAAAATGATTATGAAATTTCAAAAAGGATTATGCTTGACGTCATTGTAATAAGGGGAGGGGAAAATATATTTGAGCTCGCGACTCTGAATGACGCGGTAATTACAAAAGACACCCTTGCACGGATTATTGATATTGAAACATATGTGGATGATGAATATCTGACGACAATCAGAGGGGATGGTCTTATCGTTTCCACGCCTACCGGATCTACAGGGTATTCATTGGCTGCCGGAGGGCCCATTATATATCCTTCTCTGAAAAATATTGTCCTGTCGCCTATATGCCCGCACATGCTTACGAACAGGCCTATCATACTGCCCGAATGCGTGAAGATAAGGGTATTGCTTTTATCCGCTGATGAGAGAGTTGTCCTTACTCTTGACGGGCAGATAGGTATCCCCCTTGAATATGGGGATGAAGTCATTATGAAAAAATCAATGCATACGGTAAGCCTTATAAAGTCTCTGCAAAGAGGATATTTTGAAATATTAAGAACAAAACTTAAATGGGGTGAAAGGTAGTAATGCTCACTTTTCTTAAAGTGACAGGGTTCGCAATTATTGATGAACTGAAGGTTGAATTTGAAGATGGTCTTAATATAATAACAGGCGAAACAGGCGCGGGCAAATCTATAATAATAAACGCGCTGTCCACGCTGATCAACGCGAAAGCTTCTTCCGAGATGGTCAGAAGCAATGCAGGACAGGCAGAGGTAACAGGTCATTTTTTTAAAGGAAATGAGGAATACTTACTGAAGAGGATAATAAACGCCACCGGCAGGTCAAGGGCATTATTGAACGATGCTCCGGTTACCTTGAACAGAATGGATGAACTGGGTAACATACTTATCAATATTTACGGGCAGAATGAATTTCAGCATCTTCTTGATAAAACAAGCTATATTGAAATGCTGGATAACATTCTGTCCCTCGAAGAAGAGAGGGAGTCTCTTGCTGAAAAGGTCGGAGAGATGAAGGAAACTGCGGCATTGTTGGAGACAAAGAAAAAGGAGATTGTCGGTCGCGACAAGGAAATTTCCCTCCTTGAATTTCAGATTGATGAAATAGAAAGAGAGAATTTGAGGAAAGGCGAAGAAGATGAAATTAAAGAAAGACTTAAGGTATTAAAAGACGCGGAAAAAATACGGAACGCCCTTTTATCAATCAGGGAAGGCATGTATGAAGATGATAAGGCAGTGTACGGAATGCTTAGAGCCTTCATTATGCTTTTGAAGCCTTTCAATGATATCGATGCCATAGAGAGTCTGAAAGCCAAAATCGAGTCAATGTCTTTTGTTGTTGAGGATGTTTTGCTGGAAATAAAGGGTATGGAAAAGATGTTGGATGACGATCCTGATGAACTTCAAAGGCTCGATGACAGATTGTCAAGATTATACGCGGTCAAAAATAAATACGGAAAGACTTATGAAGACATTATGATGTGCAAAAACGAAGCTCAAAAAAAGCTTGCCTATCTGAAAAGCATTTCTGATGATATTGAAGAGCTTGAAAAGAAGAATAATATTCTTGACGCGGAAATAAGTAAGTTCGCGGATAAATTGTCTGCATCAAGAAGAGAAGGGGTTCCGGGAATTGAGAAGGCAATTATCGATGAGCTTGGATTCCTCTCAATGAAGGGCATACAATTCAGGGTAGAAATGACGGAAAAAGACATGATTGATGAGGACGGCAAGGATGACATAGAGCTGCTGATAAGCACAAATCCCGGAGAACAGCCCAAGCCCTTAAGGAAGATTGCCTCAGGCGGGGAGTTGTCGAGGATTATGCTCGCCATAAAAAGGGTTATCGGGGGCGATGAGGAGCGAACCCTTGTTTTTGATGAAATTGATGCCGGAATCGGTGGAAGGGTGGCAGATATGGTGGGGCAGAGATTGAAAGACCTTTCAAAAAAACATCAGGTAATATGCATAACACACCTTCCCCAGATTGCAGTGTACGGCGATCACCACTTCCTTGTCGAGAAGGTTCAGGAAAAGTTAACTACCCGGACAAATATAAAGAAACTTTCAATACAGGATAAAGTTAATGAAATTGCACGGATGCTCGGAGGAGCGGCTATTACGGAAAAAACTATTTTAAGGTCAGAGGAGATGTTGCATAATGCTGAGAAAAGCCGGTACTAAGGATATAAAACAGATCCACAGCATCATAAATTATTCTGCTTCCAAGGGAGAGATGCTGCCGAGATCACTTGGCGAACTCTACGATAACATGAGGGACTGCTTTGTCTATGAGGAAAGTGGAGCCATTGTTGGCGCCGGCGCCCTCCATATTTGCTGGGACGATCTTGCCGAGATACGGTCGCTCTGTGTCGCAGAGAATTTCAGGGGTAAGGGTATCGGCAGAATACTTGTAAATGCCTGTGTTAATGAAGCAAATAATTTTGAAATCGAAAGAGTTTTTCTCCTGACCTACCAGGAAGAATTTTTTAAAAAATGTGGTTTCCAAACTGTGGATAAAAAAGAGCTTCCTCAGAAAATATGGTCTGATTGTATAAAATGTCCTAAATTTCCGGAATGTGATGAAATAGCAATGGTAAGAATAGTGAACAGTCATTAGTGAATAGTGAATAGTTAAAGGCAAAAAGAAAAGCGAATAGCGGGGCAGGCTTATTGTCAGTTAACTGTATTCAATATCGACTGTTCACTAACGACTATTCACTGTTTTTTAACTATTTACTAACAACTAACAAAAGAGGAACTGATGGATTATGAAAAGCTGAAAGACAGGGCGAGCAAGGTCTTTGATAGTTACGAACTTTATTTCCTTAAAGAAAAGGTAAAAAAATACGAAGCCAGAAATGCCGAGTTATGCGGAGTTGAAATTAAATATGAGGAGGGTATTGCGCTTCGAGGCATTAAGGATAAACGACTTGTTTTTTCCTATACATATGACCGGGACGATAGCGCAATTGAGACCCTGATAGAAAACGGAGTTAATCTTTTACCCTATGTGGAAAAAGATGAAAGTGCAGGATTTCCGGGAAAATATGAAAACTACCCTTCCATCAGTGTATACGACAACGAGGGCCTTAAAGTTGATGACATGAATAAGGTTGCCATGCTTATCGAGATGGAAAAGGCACTCATTGATTTTGATAAACGGATTGTTGTTACGAGGAATTGCGAGCTTCAGGAAGCGGAGATTCAGGTAAAAATAATGAATTCCAACGGGTTAACGGCAGAGGGCAGAAAGACGTTGTATATGCTGTCTGCTATGGCAGTTGCAAAGGATGGAGATGAGGTTTCATGGTATGATTGGCTATGGTCCGATTGTTTAAATGAAATTGACGCAAAATCATTCGGGATACATACGGCCCAAAAAACGGTTTCCTTTCTCTCAAGCGAGCAGATTGAAACCGGTGTTTATGATGGAATGCTTACCCCGCAAGCTTCCTCCGATATGCTTGGGATACTCTCAAGTTCTTTTCTCTCAGAAAATCTTTACAAGGATAAAACCATGTTAAAGGACAAGAGAGGTACAAAGTGTTTTTCCGGGATTGTTAACATAAAAGACTCCGGTACACAGGGAACGGACAGTTTCCCATTCGACGGCGAAGGAATCCCTTCATGTGAAAATATTGTTGTAAAAGACGGGTTTTTTAATACATTTCTCTATGACAGTTATTATGGCCGCAAATATGACGTACCCTCTACAGGCAATTGTGAGCGGGGAGGGGTGAAAGAACTGCCGAGGTGCGCAGCAAGAGGCTTTTTTATTGAGAAAGGCATACGGAATATAGCAGGCGAGATGGCTAATGGTATTATCATCGAGGAACTTATGGGAACACATACTGCCAATCCGGTAACAGGGGACTTTTCCCTTGGAGCAATAGGATATTTGTGCAAAAATGGAATTAAAAAACCCTTCAAGGGGGTAATTTATTCAGGAAACATCTTTGAATTGCTGAATAATGTTAAAGAGATCGGGAACGATTTAAGATTTTACGGCACACATGGTTCCCCGTCTCTTTATGTAGAAGGCTTAAAAATCAGCGGAAAATAGGGATAAGATTGAAAAAAATACTTCTTGTTTTTGGTACCAGACCGGAGGCTATCAATCTTGCGCCTGTGATAAACAGGCTTAAAAAGTATACATCAAGATTTGCCGTAATTGTATGTGTTACAGCCCAGCACAGACAGATGCTTGATTAGGTGCTTTCCATTTTTAAAATTTCCCCCGACTATGATCTGGACATTATGAGGGAAAACCAGGATTTATTTGATATAACAATAAAATCTCTTAAAGGGCTCAAAGAGGTTTTTGAAAAGGTCAAGCCTGATATTGTGTTGGCCCAGGGAGATACAACGACTGCCTTTATCGCAGGGCTTGCCGCTTTTTATTTTAAAATACCTGTAGGCCATGTTGAAGCAGGACTCCGGACGCATGATAAGTACAGCCCCTTTCCCGAAGAAAAAAACAGGCATCTTTTAAGCGCTCTCACAGATTATCATTTTGCCCCCACGCAGTGGAGCAGATCAAATCTTTTGCGGGAAGGCATATCTGAAGAGAAGATATGGGTAACAGGAAACACGGTCATAGATGCGCTCTTTGAGGTGGTTAGAAGCCAAAAGTCGGAAGTCAGGAAAAAGGCGCACCAGAATTATTTCAAGGAGCAGTACAACCTGAAACCTGAAACTCGAAACTGCTCTTAGTTACCGGCCACAGACGTGAAAATTTTGGGGAAGGTTTTGAGCATATTTGTCAGGCTTTACGGGCAATTGCGGAAAAAAGGATGATGTATCCATTGTGTACCCTGTTCATCTCAACCCCAATGTACAAGGACCGGTAAAAAGGATATTGAGCGGGATTAAAAATGTCTATCTTATCGAACCTCTTGAATATGAGCAGTTTGTCTTTTTAATGAACAAATCTTACTTGATTTTGACCGATTCCGGCGGTATCCAGGAGGAAGCGCCATCATTGGGCAAGCCTGTCCTTGTGATGAGAAATACCACGGAAAGGCCTGAAGGCATAGAGGCCGGTGCAGTGGTATTGGTTGGAACTGATCAGAAAAATATTGCAGAAATTACCTTGAGCCTGCTGGAAGATAGCGCCTTATATGAAAAAATGTCGAAATCCGTGAATCCTTATGGTGACGGAAAAGCGTCCGAGAGGATAACGGATGTTCTCCTGCTTAAATTATAATAAGAAGAAGCAGCTAAGTTATTGAAATTATGCTTTTCCTATATCCTTTCCCTTTATTTTCCAGAGAATTTCTTCCATTTCCGGGGTCAGGTGTGGTGTTCCATCTAATTCCATCACTTTAATCCGCATATCATACATATGTTCGAGTTGTGGCAGGAGCATTTTAATCTCAGGAGAATTTTCCACTCTTTCATTAATTAAATTGTGTTGCTCAAGAGCCCTTTCAAAGTCTTCTTTATCAACAGGGATGTTGTAAAGCATGTTCAATATTTCCATGAGCCTGACTTTTCCCAGATGATCTTCATCCAGCATAACGTACTGGGGGATAGAGACGATGAGCACGATTGTTTCAATCCCTGATTCTGCCGCCTCTTTCGTAATTAAATTTACAATGGTTGAAGGGCCGCGATACGTAATCGGCAGCACGCCGGCTTTCCTTATATCCTGAAGCGCTTCTTTTCCCATTCCATATCCGCTGACGAGTAAAGGTCTGGTGTGAGGCGCCATATCATACATGCTTCCCAGAAGAATATATTTCTTTGCTTTGAATTTTTTGAGAAGTTTTAGAACAGAGGCGACATAGAATTCGGAATTAGCGTGGGGCTCCAATATGCGAAGCAGGAGAAGATCGTTCTGTCCCTCTCTTTTTGCATGGTGGATTGTTGTATTGGGAATGGACAGGTCACGGATACCATCTTCGAGACGAATCGTAGGCCGGTATCTTGTAAAGTCGTAGAAGTGGCCTGGTTTGGACAAGGCAGAAAATTCTGTAGCTCCGAATTGTGTTTCCAATTCATCCAGTACCATACTTGCGACATTGTTGACATCTATCCAGGGCCGAAGGATTGCCAGGACATAAGGCTCATTGCACTCCGGAACAGGGTCCTTTAATTGAAAACCGCCTATTTTCACTTATAAATACCTCCTGTATTTTGTCATGGAATTATACCAGATTTATCTTCATGGCCGATAGTCTTTCTTGGGGCCTGTCGGGTGTTGCTATTTGATAAAAATAGCGCCTGTGTCAAGAATAAAGATTTGACCCCAGCAAGTTTCAATCAAAAATAAACACATTGTAAATCAGCCACTATATTGACTTTATGAGAATATTAATGATTGTGTCCAATGTGAACGCAAATGTTTGTCGGGATGGAACTGTATTTTAGATTATGAAGTCGGGTTAAGATAATAATAAGAAAATCCGATAATTATTTATATGGAATAATTATCATTCTCCTGGAGGAACCGACGTATTTGAAAATAAAGACAACAAAAGTCAAAACACAAATCAATAGAGCCTGTTCAGATAAAATTGATTTTGGAGTGTCATGAAAGCTCAAAAGTTTGTGGCTATCCCTCCAGGCGCTATCATGCCGGGGAGTCTGCCCAGGTTTAAGATTTACATACCTACACAGAATAGAGGCAATATCCTGTGGGCTAAGGATGGCAATCAGGTGACTCCTGATCAGATCAGCAGGCTTGCAGACACAGGGATAAGGGAAGTTTTTATTGACCTTGAGGAAGCAGTCCTATACGAGGAATATCTTGAAAGTAATCTTGGAGCCATTCTTTCCAGCGAGTCCCCGTCAGACGATCAAAAAGCGGCAGTTTTCAGTAGGGTGTCTACGAATGTAGTCAAGGGCGCTCTCGAAACATCTTTCAAATCAGGTAAAATTAATACCGATACCTTAGAGCGGACAGAGCGAATGATCAGGAACACTCTCGAATTTATCACAGAATCAAGGTCGCTTCAAGCGCTTGCAAAAATGATCGGCCACGATTACCAGACTTATGAACATGCAACAAAGGTTTTATGGTTTACCATGGCTTTTCTCAATGATAACCCTGATATCGTAGAACAGATTCAACCGGGCTATGATGCTTTTGATAAAGAACAAAGAAAAGAAATACTCAGGCAATGCGGTGTAAGCGCCATGCTTCATGATATCGGTAAAGCATATATTACGCCGGAAATAATAAATAAAAGCGGCGCGCTTTCAGAAACCGAATGGGGAATTATGAGGTGCCACCCTCTCTACGGCCTTGCAATGCTTCTCGATACCGATTTACCGGTATTTGTGAAAAAGGCTGTTCTGGAACATCATGAGGATTTTCAGGGAGGAGGTTATCCAATGATGATTGAAGGGCCGAAGATAAGTATTCTGGCCAGGGTATTGAGAATAATAGATGTCTTTGATGCCATGACATCACGACGTCCTTACAAGGAGCCCATGGCTCCATTAAATGCTGTAAAGATCATGGCGGGAGTTCCCCGGGATGAAAATAATTCAGAAGCTGATCCACGGGACCAGGGTATGAGGCGGTGTTTCGATGAACAGTTGCTCCGAAAATTTATAGTTTTACTTGGCGCTGCAAGGCTTGGTTCTTAGCCGGATAAAAAAGCCATGCCTGTTAAAGAATTGAACAATAAGCCGGAGGTTACTCATGAGAAGGTTCCGGAAAATATTTTTTGAAAATAAGTGGTTTAATCATTTTTTTGGTCGTAATAAAAAATCCTCTTTATTCACGGTTCTTGTTATCCCTTTTTTAGTTTTAATTGTAGGCATAGTGGGGATGACCAGCTATGTTTCATACAGAAACGGGCGCGAAGCCGTAAATGATCTGGCCAATCAATTAATGACTGAAATCGGTAAACGTATTGAACAAAGCCTGTCTAACTACATGCAGGACATTGAAAATATTACCAGGACTAATGCTTCTCTTGTGCAATCAGGCCTTCTCGATCCCGGAGATTATCTTTTCTTGAAAAAGCATTTTTCAATACAATTGCATAATTATGAACTTGCCAGCACTGTTGCCCTTGGAACAGAAAAGAGAGACTTTATGGCGCTTGAGAGGGACAATACTTCTTTTATCCTGCGGGAGTATGATAAGACAACAAAACTGTATACCAGTTATCGACTTAATAATAAATTACGGAAAACTGAGCAAACCGGAGTAATTGAGAACTATGATCCCCTCAATGATCCGCCTCATGACCCATGGTACACAAAAACAAAAGCCCGGAAAGACTCTTCGTGGTTAATGGTAGTTACGATGGCAAAGGGTCCCGATGATCCGGAATTGATGCTTGTCAATTTTTTACCTATCTTTGATAAACAGAAAAATATGATGGGTGTTGCCGCCTCCAGCATATATCTTTCTGAGTTTGGTAAGTTTTTGAAATCTATGAAAATCGGGCAGAACGGACAGGCCTTTATAATTGATACACAAGGCAATCTTATTGCCACTTCTACCGGTGAAACTCCTTTTCACAGGAAAGGCGGCGGGACATATGAAGAAACAGTGCTGACAGAGCAAAAGCGTATTGCTGCCGTTGACAGCAAAAATAACATTACCGCTGCAAGCATGAAAGCAATAATTAATGAATATAAATTTCTCGACGGGATCACTCAACCCGGGCAATTCCACTATAAGTTAGCAGGCGCGCGATACTTAACGCAAATAGTTCCGTTTAGGAAGGCTGATCTGGATTTGTTGACGATTGTTATTGTGCCTGAAATAGAGTTCATGGGACATATCAATAAGAACATGAGACATGATTTGATCCTGTCTGTCCTGGCTTTGCTGGTGACAATCGTTTTCGGTATTTTCGGCGCCCGTTGGGTAACAGCGCCTATTTTACGACTTAATTCAGCGGCAAGAAGAATGTCTGAGGGTGAATGGGATAAACCGGTTGCCATTGAACGTTCCGATGAAATAGGTGAACTGGCGAACACTTTTAACATTATGACAGAGAAATTGCGATCATCATTCAACCTCCTGCAGCAGGAAATTATTGAAAGGAAGCAAATAGAGAAGACGATCAGGGCGAGCGAGGAACGCTTCCGCAGTCTGCTCCAGAGATTTCCGACCATAGCTATTCAAGGATATAGACTCGATGGTACAACTACATACTGGAATCAAGCATGTGAGAAACTATATGGATATACTGCTGAAGAAGCCATTGGAAGAAATCTGCTCGATCTTATTATTCCTGAGGAAGTACAAGGAGAGGTTAAGGAATCTATGGAGCAGATGGCGAGAACGGGCTTACCCATCCCCTCCGCTGAATTGAATCTTAAAAGAAAGGATGGACGCCCTGTTTCAGTTTTTTCAAACCACGCCATTGTGCAGTTACCGGGCGACCAACTGGAGTTGTTCTGTCTTGACATAGACCTTACGGAACGCAAGGAGGCTGAGGAACAGCTATTGTTTTCCAATTTTTCAATAGAGCACTCAAGCGTGACAACAATCTGGTTTGATCGTCATGCCAGGGTGGTGCGCGTTAATGAAGCGGCATGTCGTTCCCTGGGCTATTCAAGGGAGGAGCTCCTGAGTATGACAGTCAGCGATTTTGACCCGGACTTTCAATCTCCTGAAAAATGGGAAAATAGCTGGAATCATATGAAAAAACACCGCAGTTATGGATTTATTGAAACACGTCACCAACGAAAAGACGGCGTTATTTTTCCTGTAGCGGTAGCGAACAGTTTCTTTGATTATACCGGTGAAGAGTATATCGTATCCTTTGTCAGCGATATTACTTATCGAAAACAGGTAGAAGAGGAAATCATCAAGGAACGTGAGAAGTTAAAAACCATCTCGGACAATGCTCCTTTCGGGATGGCTCTTATTGATAAAGAAGGTTCTTTTACCTATTTTAATGGAAGGTTTTCAGATATTTTCGGGTTTGATATGTCTGACATTCCCGATGGAAGGACATGGTGCAGGAAAGTTTATCCGGATGCCGCGTACAGACATACGGCAATATCAGCCTGGCTGGAGGATTTAAAGGATGCTTTGCCGGGCGAACAAAAGCCGAGAGTTTTTACCGTTACCTGCAGGAATGGAACGCAAAAAATAGTACAATTTATTTATTCAATATTGATTTCCGGCGATTACATGATGACATGCGAAGATATAACAGCAATGAAACAGCTTGAAACACGACTTCGTCAGGCACAGAAAATGGAAGCTATAGGCACTCTGGCAGGCGGCATTGCGCATGACTTCAACAATATTCTTACCGCACTCATGGGATATGCCGGACTAATGAAAATGAAGCTGGATGTATCAAGCCCATTGCAATCATATGTGGACCAGGTTCTTTCAGCTTCCCAGAAAGCAGCCGATCTTACGAAGGGCCTTCTGACTTTCAGCAGACAGCAGGCGATCACACTTATACCCCTGGATATAAACAACACAATTAAAGGAACAGAAAAATTACTCAGAAGGCTCCTTACTGAGGATATTGAACTGCGAACTTCCTTTGGCCCTGATGAGATGATTATTATGGGTGATAAGTCACAGATTGACCAGATTATTTTCAATCTTACGGCTAACGCGAGAGATGCCATGCCGAGAGGCGGAAGGCTTGTCATAGAGACTGATATTATTGTTATGGATAAGGAATTTATTGCAATACATGATTACGGAAAGCTGGGAAAATATGTATTGATAAGAATATCTGACACAGGAATAGGTATAAATGAGGCAACAAAAGAAAAAATATTTGATCCTTTCTTTACCACAAAAGAGGTCGGAAAGGGCACCGGCCTCGGTCTTGCAACTGTCTATGGCATTGTTAAACAGCATAACGGATATATCGTTCTGGACAGCAAACCGAATCAGGGCGCAATTTTCAGTATCTATCTGCCTGCAATAGAAATGAAAATTGACGGGAAAGAAGAAGATATCCTGACTCCGGCAAAAACAGGGAAAGAGACAATCCTTATCGCAGAAGACAATCTTGAAGTAATGATTTTTATGAAGGAAGCACTCCAGCAACATGGATACAGAATTATAGAGTCCTCTGATGGTGATGATGCTGTCGATAAATTCAAAAAACACCCGAATGTGGACCTTGCAATCCTCGACTCGGTGATGCCGAAAAAGAACGGCCGAGAAGTATATGAAGATATAAGAAAAATAAACCCAAATTTCAGGGTGCTTTTTACCAGCGGTTACACAAAAGATATTTTTCTCGAAAAAGGAATTGAGGACAGGGAGTTCAATTTTATTGCCAAACCCTTATCAATCAATAAACTTCTTCATAAAATCCGTGAAATACTGGACGGGTAATTAAGCTGAAAACGCGGCAGGGTCATAATGAAAATTAAGACCTTTGCAGACGTCTCAAATTGTAAAAAAGCAATGGAGGAGGGAGATTTTTCTTTATGGTTCCGGCGCTATGAAAGATATGAACAACATTGCATATCTTTGTATGGATGATTTCAGGTCTTTGTAAAATTCATTTTATCACTTTAATAACGGATCAGCTCAGGAGATAGTTCTGAATGGTCTTATAGCTTGCAAAATCTGTATCCGCAAAAGACGCTCCGATACTGTTATCCCCATTGGAATTATAAACATGGTGAGCCACACATTGCACAGAAATAGGTTTCCTGCTTTCCGGCAAGGTAAAAACAATGGAGATTTTTTCATGCTGCTTTTCTTCATGTATCTCATATTTATATTCGTTAGGAATTGAAATTTGTAATCCGCCGAGAGAGATATCCAATACAATCCCGGCCTGCAATGCTTTGTCGTCTGAATCTGATTTGCTTATTAATGCCGGCAAGGAAACGCTCTTTCGTGGATAACGTCGTTTATCTTCGTGCACCTGTTTAAGTTCTTTTCTGTCCTTCAGGTACATATAAAGAGCCGTTTCTATTACGGAAGATATTGATCTTCTTTCTTCTTTTGAAATTTTGTCTAATGCATTACGCAATACATCGCTTGTACGGAAAGATATTGTATAAGTTCTATTCATCAAAACCGCCTCGCTATTATATCAATTTACTAATATAGCTGCTCTTTTCCCAATCATTCTACTGTACACAAAGAGTGCAATGAAACCAAAACAGATTAAAGGCAAAACGTCGGTTTCAGGAAGTGCATGGGCGCCGCCGCTTATAAATTCCTGGTTAACGGTATTGGTTGCCGTGTAGACGCGTACTGAGCTGAAGTTAAATTTAGAAGCATCTATGGAACGCGCGGCATTGAGCCAATCTGATGAACCTGCAGGATCAGGTGCTGATGAGTTAAAGACATTCCATAATGCAAACTGGATCTGCCCTACCTGAGAGGGGTTGCTCTCCATCTGGCTGATAAGCCATCCTGCCTGCTGATACATTGAGACCGCGTTAGGCGCGCCGCCGAATTTTGTTTGAGAAAGGTTGGACAGAGTGCTTACCGCAACGGCAAATGAACTTGGCACATATGTTGTCGTAGCAAAATCGTCGCAATAAAATTTCATGGAATACCCGCCGTTGAGGTTTCCGCCAACTGCGCCGACATAGCTTCCGCTATAGGTGGCGGATGGGAGAGTCAGAAGATTAAGGTTATCCGCATGTGCCGCACCGATGCCGGTTACACATAAAAAACAAACTGCAATAAGGGTTAAAATTGTTTTTTTCATTGTTTTCACCTCAATTTTTTTTAAATAACCAATATATTGTTGATAGAATTTATCGTAATACATCATAAATATAATTGTAATACAATGTAGCGATATTGTCAAGATATTTTATTACATATTTATCAAAATATTTTTAATTATTTATAAACCTGGTTTTATAGGAATTTACCGTAATTTAAGGCAAGCAAATATTATAAAACTGATTACAATTTTTGTCGGCTATGATATTGTATTATATAGGGTTAAATTGCATATACAGGTAGTGCGCTAATTGAACAAAAAATGGGGGTTACAATGCAGTTTCAGGAAAAACAAATAGAGAACATTCTTGCTTTAAACCCGTCAGTCAAAAGAATTGACGCATCTATAGCGCTAAAATTTAAGGAATTTATATTAGAGCGGATTAATATGGGAAATGTAAAAATAATTCTCGATCTGACCGGAGTAGACTTCATCGACAGCAGCGGTTTAGGGGCTATTGTCGCTTGCCTGAAAGCACTGAAAGGCAAGGGAGATCTGGTGATATGCGGATTAAGTGAAACAGTGAGCATCCTTTTCAGCCTGACACGTATGGACAAAGCATTCCGGATTTTTACTACAGAAGAAGAAGCCTTAAAAAATATTTGAGCCTGATCTATGAAAAATACTTTATCCGGCAACTTTAAAATCTTTTCAGATCAAGTTGTGGTTTAAATATTTCCCTCCTTTTATTTGAACTTATTTAAATAACAGGAGCTATGGATATGAAAGACGATGAGGGCATCCTCTCTTCCTCGAATGATATAAAATTTTAAAAAGAACTAAACAAGTGATATGGGGAAGCATGGATACGATGTTAATAATATTATCAATACTATAAAAATATGGAAAAAAAACATTTTAAAAATACGACGGTTTATTACATTTTATTTGCTCTCATATGTGTTTTGCTTATTATTCTCGCAGAATACCTTGGTTTTCTTGATGGCATCAATAATTACGCCTATGATCTTTCTTTCAGAATAAGAGGCAATAAACAGCATTCTGAAAATATTGTTATTGTTGCCATTGATGAAAAAACTCTCGGAAGATTTGGAAAATGGCCGATACGAAGGATTAATTATGCAAAATTGCTTGATAAAATAAGTAAGTCCCGAATTGTCCTGATTGATGTTGTTATGGCAGAGCCATCGCATGATGACACGGTCCTTGCCAATACAATAAAAAAATACGGCAACGTTATCCTGCCGGCATATATAGATGGTCAGTCGAAACAGATAATCAGTTCGCAGCCCCTTGATGCTCTCGGCATTGGACATGTTCATATAGAGGAGGAAATAGACGGGGTTGTCAGAAAAATATATCATACCATGTATTTCAAGAACATAACCCTGCCTTCCATCACATCTGTTGGGTGTGAGGCATACAAGGGCAAGGCTTTTACTCATAATAGTAATGCCCCGGCATTGCATACAGACAGTTCTTCTGAAAACATAATCCAGGCAGATTTTTTAAAGATAAATTATTATGGAGGTCCTGAAACATTTCCCCTGATTTCGATGACAGACATAATTGACGGTAAATATCCCATGGAATTTTTCAGGGATAAAATAGTTCTGGTTGGAGTTACAGCCATAGGCATCGAAGGCCGCATACTAACCCCGTTTTCCGAGAAAAGGAACAGGATGACAGGCGTTGAAGCCCATGCGAATATCTTAAATAATCTTCTCGATAATGATTCTATCAGGGATGTCAATAAAGTGGTTCAGGGACTTTCATGCATAATGCTTGCCGCTTCCTTTTTCTTTCTCCTCTTGAAGCTCGGAGAGAAAAAGGCTACGCTGTTATGGCTATTCAGCCTTGTTGTATTGACTTTTTCAGCGTTTATTCTTTTTGCTCTGTTTAATAAGTGGATTAATCCGGCCCCCTTCTATCTTTCTTTGACTTCTGTTTTTTTTATAACTTACATGCTCAGGCTTGATGAGGCGGCTCACAGACTTGATTTGGGATATTCTGCTATTGCCTCTATTTCAGGATGGGAAGCGCGGATTATCGAGAAAAAAGCGCCACAGAATGGTCTTCTCAGTCTCCTTTCTCCAGCAGGCGTCAACTCAAAAATAGAATTATTGAGGGGTATTACAGATCAACTAAAGGATGCCTATGTACAAATCAGTAAAGATCTTGAAGCCGCAGCTCAGATGCAGAAGGAGCTTCTGCCGTCTTCCAGTCTGTCTATCCCCGGAATGGAATTTGAGTGGTTTTTTTATCCGAGCAGGTTTGTTGCAGGGGATATTTTTAATTGCTTTCAGATCGATGAGACACACATTGAGTTCTATCTTGCCGATGTATCCGGACATGGGGTGCCTGCTGCCATGCTTGCCAATACGATAAGCAAGATACTTATGCCATCCCAGTCCGCAAGAAACCACCTTTTTAGCGCCTCCTCTGATTCATCTGAGATTGAAATAACTTCGCCGGCAAAGGTTTTAAAAGAGATTAACCGGTTCTTTTCTTCAACAGGCAAATCCGATCAATACTTTACTGCTGTTTACGGAATCATTGACACGTTACAACATACGATAACTATTGCGCAAGCTGGCCTCCCTCAGCCGATATTTTTGAAAAGTAACGGTGATATTTTAACGATAGGGCAAGGAGGGTTTCCGATAGCTCTTATGGATGACATTGAATACACGGATGAGGTTATCTCATATAGTCGAGGTGACAGGTTTTTTCTCTATTCAGACGGCATTACTGAGTGTTTTAATAAAGATGAGGAGCAATTCTCAACCATCCGTTTGTTGACGGCGCTTCAGGAAGGAAGAAAGGTCCCGTTAAAAGCATCTCTGAAAGAACTTGAAGAAGCTCTATTCGCCTGGAGAGGAACCGCGGAATTCGATGATGATCTGACCATGCTGGCCATAGAACTTGAGTGATCGACAAGGCCGGAGTGCAATAAAACTTAATTATTATTTTGAAAAAAATAAATATTCTTGACAAAGAAAAGAGAATCTAATAAAATTAATATATTATTAAATAAATTGGATAAAAAATGAAACATAATCAATTAACGCAGGCTTATTACTATTATTATAACAAGGGGAGAATTCTGCCTGCATATTGATCGGATATTTTGACGATAAAAAGCCGCAGGCAGAAAAGCCTGCGGCTTTTTTTATGACTTTTTGAAAGTTTCGAAAAATTGCTGTAATGCAAAAGGCGTAATGTGGAGTTTCTGATGATGTTAAAAAATACCGAATCTTATTATTACTATTACTATTGGAGGGGTCCGCCATAGGCTGGCAGTCATGCATTCAAAAGGCCCTGTGCGGATTTATATTCGTACAGGGCCTTTTTTATTACTAATTAAAGATTATGCGAAGAGAGGTGATTCGGATAAATGAAGATGATTTTGGAATGGATATAAAGGAAATAAAATAAAAAACAAAAAGGAGAGAAAATTATGTTAGACGCACTATTTAACCCAAATGCAGTAGCTGTTGTAGGCGCATCCGGCAAGGAGCTTAACCTTGGCAACAGAATAATCAAAAATCTTCTGGATTTCGGTTTTAAAGGACAAATTTATCCGATAAACCCGAAATTGGATGAAATATGGGGTGTTAAAGCATACAAATCCATTCTTGATGTTCCGACTGAAGTTGATGTTGTGCATATGGCAATAGCAGCCCCGGCTGTGCCTCAAGCCATTGAAGACTGCGGCAGCAAAAATGTTAAATTTGTAATACTTAACAGCGGGGGATTCACCGAAATAGGTCCTGTAGGAGCTGCCATAGAAGAGGATTGTATGGCGAGGGCAAGAAAAAACAACATCAGGATTTTCGGACCTAACTGCCAGGGAATAATCAATACAGATCCTGAAGCAAGGGCATACTGCAATTTTACATTCACAAAACCTGAAGTGGGGGCCATCTCGATTGTGGCGCTCAGCGGCGGAGTCGCGGAACTTATTCACCAGACTTTTGCAGAAATGGGTGTGGGAACAAGAATGTACGCGTCAAACGGGAATGCCTGCGATGTTTCAATCCCTGAAATTATCAGGCATTATGGCAATGATGACGGGACAAAAGTAATTGTTCTGTATTTTGAGGGGCTCCGTGAGCCAAAGGCATTTTTAGAAGTCGCAAAGGAAGTTGCTGCAAAGAAGCCCATCCTTGCCATGAAAGCGGGGAGAACGGAAGAGGGCGCTAAGGCTGCTGCTTCACACACCGGCGGTCTCGCAAAACGCGATGTTACAACAGACCTTATATTCGAAAAAACAGGAATTCTCAGTTTCCGTGATGAAACCGAACTTTGTGAAGCGGCTTTTGTCTTCGCGACTCAGCCTGTCCCCAAAGGAGGACGCGTTGGCCTTCTTACAAATACAGGCGGACCTGCTGTAATTGCCACAGACGTACTTGCCGGAGGCGGTCTCACAATACCGGCGCTTTCCGATAAAACCACGGCATTTCTGAAAGAAAGACTGCTGCCTGAATCATCAATACGCAACCCCATAGATGTTCTTGCCACTGCCAATGGAGGGCACTTCCGGGCTGCTTTGGATGCACTTATGGATGATAATGGGATAGACAGTGTATACATCAATTTTGTCACACCTTTCTTTTGTGATAACGAGAGTATCGCAAGAGAGATTGTAGAAGTCAACAAGCTGCGAATAAAGCCTATGGTTTGCAATCTTATGACAGATAAACAACAGTGGAAAGAAACTGTCGGGATTCTGAAGGACGGCGGTGTTCCCTGCTACAGTTCTCCCGGAGGGGCTGCCAGAGCGCTTATCGCGTTGACAAAGTACGGTCAGATTTCCAATCGTGAAAAAGAAGAAGTAAAGTGTTTTGATGATGTGAACCGCTCCAAAGCAGAAGAAATTCTTACAAAGGCAAAAAAATCCGGTTGCAAAGCTCTGCCCGCATCGGATGTATACGATATTCTTGGCGCTTACGGCATACCTGTTGCGGACTGGAAAATGGCAAACAACGCTGAAGAAGCTGAAAAGGCGGCCAATGAAATAGGATTTCCTGTAGTGGTCAAGGCAGATTCGGAGTCCATCATCAGAAAAAGCGATGAAGGCGGCGTGGTTTTAAATCTGAAAAATGCTGAAGCTGTTTCGTCGGCAGTAAAAGAGATGGCGAAGAAATTCAAAGCGCCTGATCTGAAATATTTTATTCAGAAATATATCCCCGGCGGCAAGGAATTCATTATAGGCGCAAAGGCCGAGGATGGCCTCGGACATCTGATTATGTTCGGTATCGGCGGTATTTATGTTGAGATATTTAAGGATGTGGCTTTTAAGCTCTCTCCTGTTACAGATTTGGGAGCAAAAGAAATGCTTTCCTCTTTGAACGCAGCGCCCTTGCTAAAAGGTGTAAGAGGAGAAAAAGGAGTGGATGAGGAAAAAATCATAGAAATTATTCAGCGTATCTCTCAAATGGTCAGCGAATTGCCGGCAATTCAGGAGATAGATCTTAATCCTGTTATGGCATTTGAAGATCGTGTTTTTGCTGTAGACGCAAGAATGCTACTGTAGGAGTGTTTGACAAAAGAATGGGGGGCCAGAAACATTGACCTCCCATTCTTTTATTTATAAACTGACCCAACACCGGCTTTAACCAGTGATCATTCAACCCGAAATAGACACTATTTGTTAGTTGACTTTATAAATACTCGTGCTAATATATACGTATGATTGCAAATGACGTTTATATAAAGCGTAAACTCATGACGGCATTGACGGGGCATCTTGAAAACCCTGAAATTACCATGTTGGTAGGGCCTCGTCAATCCGGCAAGACAGCCCAAATCCACCACCTGATTTTTATTCCGCTCCCAGGTAGCTTCTGAGGGTAAGG
>CAZHHX010000026.1:0-486 GCA_964532465.1 uncultured Syntrophorhabdaceae bacterium
GCCGCAATTTCGGAAGGCAAGGTCCATTTTATAGCTTTAGGCGATCGTCATTCCCTCACGAAAGTGGGTCCTGGCGACAGAATCTGGTATTCCGGGACCCCCGAATCCACAGATTTCCGCGAAGACCATTCAGGGTTCTGCCAGATTGTCAATATGGATGACGCCGATGTCACTACCGAAGAAGTGAAAATCGGACAATGGAGTTTTATTGAAGAGCTAATACACTTGAATACCGAAGCCGATGTGGAATCTCTCCGGAAAAAGCTGGAAGACATCCTGAACAGGGAACGGACAGTTGTGAAACTGGCTCTCAAAGGTTCACTCACACTTTCTTTGCACGGGGTTCTTCAAAACCACATTCTTGCAGCCAAGGATGTTCTGGCGGGTTCCGTGATCAACGAAGACGACCTCCTCGTAATTCCCAATGATACGGACTTCACCAATCTTGGTTTTTCCGGCTTTGCCGATGCAACGGTAAAAAGGCTT
>CAZHHX010000026.1:552-51892 GCA_964532465.1 uncultured Syntrophorhabdaceae bacterium
AGAAGGCCCGAACGAGTCGGGGAAGTCCAGTCTCGGCGAGGCCATAAACACGATTTTTGACTATCAGGACAACAGCAAAAACCAAGACATTCA
Source organism: uncultured Syntrophorhabdaceae bacterium (assembly GCA_964532465.1). Lineage (GTDB taxonomy): Bacteria > Desulfobacterota > Syntrophorhabdia > Syntrophorhabdales > Syntrophorhabdaceae > JAPLKB01. The sequence goes on from CAZHHX010000026.1 coordinate 646, forward strand.
GGCCATCCAGCCTGTTCATCAGGATGTGGGCCCTGAAATTGAACTGGAAATGGAGACGGGTAAATATGTGTTTACCTATTTCAAACGATTCCTAAGGAAGCCCGAGACCAGGCTTACTATTACAAAACCTAACCCCGAAAACCTCACGGGCCGCCAGGCGCATGACCGGGCAAATGAAATTCTTAAGGAAACACTTGATGTTGATTTATGGAAGGCTTTGTCTATCATGCAGGGTGAGGCGATTGGCCAACCGGAACTTAAAAACAAACAGGCGTTGTCTGTGGCGCTCGACAAGGCCGCAGGGGTTCAACCGGCTGCTTCACAAGAGCTCAGTTTGTTCAAAAAAGTTTCACAGGAATATGAACTCTACTATACTCCTGGTCGGGGAACCGCGAATAAGGAACTCAAGGACCTACGGACCGCCCTGGTCGAAAAGGATACTGAGGTTGGATCGATCGAACAGGACATCCGTGAGCTCGAAACCGATATCGAGCGTGTCCCTGTATTGCAAGGGGAGTTGGTGCAGCTCAAGAAGCAGGAGGAAGAGCTATCTCAACAGATGATAGACCTCTCAACCAAGATCGAGCAGATTAACGTACTCGAAAACACCCTTTCCGCGGCTGCCTTGAAACAGGAATCCGCTCAAAAGACTCTTTCAGCAGCTCGGCACGCTAAAGAAATCCGCCAGGAGATGATTCGCACAACAGAAAACGCTGCCAATGCCCACAAGGAACTTCAAGAAAGCAGTTCAATGGCCCTGCCGGCTTTGTCTCAGGCCGAGGAAGCCCGTAATAAAGCCAAGGCTGCGGCCGACGAAGCTGAAAGAAAAAGAAAGGAAGCGAAGAACAAGGTGGATGCCCGCGCCTTAGACAGGATAAAGGAAGCAGAACTCGGTTATAAGACCGCCTGTGCCAAGATGGAAATAGGTTCGCCAAGCGTTCTCCTTCGCTCTATCTCTAAATGTCGGCTATCCGTTGACGGTACAGAGGCTGTTCTCGATACCAACGAAGTCCGTAAAATATCCGTCTCAGATAAGACCAAGGTGTCCATTCCGGGAACCCTTGATATCGAAATAACCGCAGGCTCCAGCATAGAAGGGCTTGCTCGAAAGGTTGAAGCCGCTCGTCAGGCCCTTGAGGCCGCCTGTACCGCCGCTACTGTGGCAGGTCCGGATGAAGCCAGAAAAGCGTATGACGAACGCCAGGAAGCATTGCGGGGTGTTGAAAACAAAGTTCGGGTCGAAAAGGAAAACCTCAGGGATATTACTTACGAAAACCTTGAACAAAGGTTGTACGGTCTCCAGCAGAGCGTGCCGAACTACCTTGCCGGGCGGGTTAAAGAACCCGCGATTTGCCCGGATTTTGACACGGCAAAAAAGGAACGGACAAAGGCCGAAGCAAATCTTCAGGCGGCGAGTGGCGAATTGAAAAATACGGGTAAGGTTCTTGAGTCTGCCCGCTCATTCTTCGACGGTGTAAATATAAAACACAGGGAAGCTGTGGGAAAACTTGAGCAGTTGGCCAAAGACCTCACTCAGACTCAAGAAAATCTCGATAAGGTCCGTAAGAAAGAATCTGATGAAACACTCGATGCCAACATGACCGCTGCCTATCGGGCTGTGCTCTTGGAAGATATAGCATATCGTTCAGCCGCAGATTCTTTGAAGGCTTTAAACCCCGAACAAGTCATAGCCCTGGCAGATTCCACCAAAGGTTCCCTGAAAACGATAAAAATCAGTTATGATTCAAAAGATAAGGGACTGATAGAGGTCCAAACCCGTCTTAAAATAAAGGGCGAAGAAGGCTTTCACGAAAAATTAAACGCGGCAAAGAATCAACTTGAAAAATTGGAGTTTAAAAACCGGGCGACTGCCCTTAGAGCCAACGCGGCCCAATGCCTTTTTAATACCATGTGCGAAGAGCGGGACAAGGCGAGCCGGGCTTATGTGGCTCCGCTTAAAGAAAAGCTGGAAAGACTCGGTCGTTTGGTGTTTGACCCTTCATTTCAGGTGATTATCAACGATGATTTGAAAATTACCAGCAGAACAGTCTCTGGTGTCACGGTCCCCTTAGCGGGGGTACAAGAGAACAACTTTCTTTGATGTACCGGTTGTCGTGTTCGATGATAGTGGCAAAGGATGGTGGAACACCGGTTATTTTGGATGATGCGCTGGGTTATACCGACCAGGAGCGTCTAAAATTGATGGGTGCCGTATTGGCAGTAGCCGCGAAGGAATGCCAGATTGTTATCTTTACCTGTGTTCCTGAAAGATATGCTTTTATTGGAGAGGCCGCTGTTGTTGCGCTGTAGGAGCGTTATATTGGGAAGGTCTTAATGTTAATGATTCTCGCTTTTGTGGCAAAGCAGGGAATTGTTTTATAGGCATTAAAGTTTGTATTGTAATTTATGGTTGTATTATGTTTTTCATGGATTCCACTCAAGTTAAATGTTGGGTCCGTGAACACAGAGAGGATAATGGATGAAGCTCCATCACCTGCGAATTGAAGGCTACAAGAGAATCGAAGCGGCAACGGTACTGTTCGGAGACGCAACCTTCTTGATCGGTCCCAATAACACCGGAAAGAGCACGGTTTTAAGCGCTATCACGCATTTGCTTTCTGCAAACAAGCGAATCCCAGAGATCGAGTACTACAGTGTACAGGATGAAGCAACAAACGAACGCAAGACAGTCTCAAACAGAATAGTGCTTGAAGCTGAATTCCGGAACCTGCCAGTCGAGGCCAAGATGTGGCGCGGCTTCAAAGGACGCATATTCGAGTACGACCCCGTCGATTCGGGAGAGAGTGGTCTATGCCTCACCTACAGAAAGACGTATGAGCTAGGCAAAGATGTTGTGATCGAACTGAAAAGTAAAACGCGAGTGATGAAGGCAAAATATGATGGCGTTACTACACCGCAGGAACTTATAGACCTGGGTATTGCGGCTGATCTTGTCGGCGAGTTGTTCGACGACCTGGGAAAAAAGCTCACACCTGCAACACGAGCCAAGCTGCAGGACATTAATGACATATGGGATATAGGCACAGAAGATACTTGGTTTCAGAATCCGGGAGGCATCCCGGGAATTGTACTGAGTCGGCTTCCGCGCTACATAATTATACCAGCCGATACGGCGAGCAATGAAATGTCCAGTGGCGGAGTGCTGCCAAAGACACTGAATGAATTGTTTGAGGACGTACGCGGGTCTTCTCGCAACTATCAAGAGGCGCAGAGATTCCTCAATGAATTGGCGAAGGAGCTTGACCCATCGGATGCAACCTCCGAGTTCGGTAAGATGATTATCGAGTTGAACGCAATCATTGCGAGTGTCTTCCCCGAGTCAAAGATTCATGCGCGCGCGGATCTCAGTGACCCAGACAAGTCACTTAAGCCGACCTTTACCGTGGAACTGTCAAGCAACATACGCACACCGGTTGAGCACCAAGGCGCTGGAATGGTGCGCTCGGCGGTGTTTGGGATCCTTCGATTCAGGCAGAAGTGGCTATCGAAAAGAGAAGACCAGGACATTAAGAGATCGATCATTATCGGGTTCGAGGAACCGGAGATATACCTGCACCCGAGCGCTGCTAACCAAATGAGGGATACGATATACGAGCTGTCCGCCCAGGATTCTCAAATCGTTGCCACTACGCATTCCCCATACCTGATTGACCTCGCGAGAAAACCCAAACAAGTGCTGAATAGGTTCGCCTTCGCTGGCGGTGCAATTCAGGTGCAACCATTTAGCGTCACAGACGCGTTCAAGACACTTCAGGATGAGGACAAAGACTATGTTAAGATGATTCTCAAGGTTGACGACTACGTTGCGCGGGTCTTTTTCACAAAAAGGATTGTAGTCGTGGAGGGAGATACCGAGGACATAGTTATTCGTGAAACATTGAATCGGCTTGAAAAAAGCAAGCGACTTGGTATTCTCGCGACCACTGAGGTGATCAAAGCCCGAGGTAAGGCATCTATTATCGGACTCGCGAAGTATCTAAAGGCGATGGGAATCACGCCATTTGTTATTCACGATAGGGATGGTGGTGTCGCAGGCGCAGAGAAGTTCAATACTCCCATAGAAGCAGCTGTCGGTATGGAGAATGTCATACAACTCGAAGAGTGCCTGGAGGACGTACTGGGGTATGCCCCACCGTCGACTGAGAAGCCGTTCGCCGCCTATTCTTTTACGAAAGGTTGGGGTGACTCTTGGACCGATGTGCCCGAGAAATGGCGGCTTGTGATGGAACGGGCGTTTGAGATCAGATGATGAAGCCCAACAAGGGAATCCAGGTCATTGGTTCCCTCGGGGCGGGTTATCAAAACATGGTTTCAGGCGCTAGAGTTTAAAAAATGAAAATAGAACACATAGAAAAAATATCTGACTACTTAGGGATTGTTGAACGCCTACTCGATGTGCTGACAATACACCTGCGCCTGTCCTCCCGCAGGGGGCCCTTTAATGGGTGACCCCTTTGCTGGTAACCCACTCACGGCTGATTTCGTCTTTATGTGTGAAACCAGATGATGATAAAATATACAATTTCAGATCATGTCGTGCGATTACAGACACTGTGTCTGTAATGTTAACGCCAACATTTGGCGTTAAACAGGAAATCTATGCAGACCCAATACAGACTTTGGTTTGGATAATTAAGTAAATTTTACATTCACAGTGAATGTAAGTATGAAAACCTTTTATAAAATGTTTTTTATGGAGTACAAGAAGATGGGAGATAAGGTTCTTCAAACCGGCAAATAATTGAGTTACGCATCACGATTTTTGGATAAGAACAGTTATTACCTACCTTTTTTCTTTCTCCTTCAATGCCCGCAATACCTTTTCCGGTGTAATGGGCAGGTCTTTAATGCGCACCCCCACGGCATCATAAATGGCATTGGCAATGGCCGGCGCGGTAGGTACAAGTCCGGGCTCGCCTATTCCTTTTGCTCCAAAGGGGCCGTCCTTGTCGTCCGTTTCGATGATCACCGCTTCCACAGGCGGGACGTCTTTTGCCGTGGGCATTTTGTAGTCAAGGAAACTGCCGTTTTTCAGCGCGCCCTTGTCGAAAATCATCTTCTCGCCCATGGCATATCCAATCCCCATGAGACCGCCGCCGTAAATCTGTCCTTCAAGGAGCATGGGGTTGATTGCCCTGCCTACATCATGGGCTGCTATATATTTCAGGATTTTTACCTGTCCTGTCTGTTTGTCTACCTCTACCTCCACACCATGAGCGCCGTAGGCATATGAAACGGACAAATTGCCCTTAAAATCCTTGTCAAAATTCTCATTGGCAGGGTCATAAAAATATTCTGCCATCAACATCCGGCCGTTGCTCTTATAATGGGCATTGCGTAAGACCTTTCCCAGTGCAATGCTTTTTTCATTGTCTCCTGTTGAAAAAACCATGTCTTTTTTGATATCGAGTGTTTCCAGATCAACACCAAGGCTCTTTGCCGCAATTTCCAGTATCTGCGCCTTGATCTTCTTTGCTGCGCCAAGGGCTGAATTCCCCGCAACAAAGGTTGTCCTGCTTGCGTGAGCGCCAACATCCCAGGGGCAGGAATCCGTATCGTTGTTGGTGACATGCACATCATTAACAGGCACGCCGAGTACCTCTGCCACAATCTGTGCGATAACCGTTTCCGAACCCTGACCGATATCGGTGGCGCCGGTAAAAACTTCTATCTTGCCGTAATCATCCATCCGTATTGTCGTGCCGCATCCGTCGGATTTATAAACCCGCGCTCCTCCGCCTACATGAATAAGCGACGCCATGCCCGTTCCCCTGCCGTCCTGCTTCTCCTGCCGGTCGAGTTTGTTTATTACTGTGTCGATACACTCTTTCATTCCGCAGGAGGTAATTTTGAAATTTTGAGGCGTTATCTCGCCGGGCTCGTTTGCATTAATCTGTCTGAATTCAAAGGGATCAATGCCTGCGGCTTCGGCAAGCTGATCAATCGATGATTCTATGGCAAATGTTGCCTGCGGATTGCCGTAACCCCTCATGGCCTGGCTGTAAGTATTGTTCGTGTAAACGCATTTTGCGGTGAATTTGATATTGGGCACCTTGTAAAGCGATGAAATCGGCATCATCATAACAGAAGGGGTTGTCGCTCCCCAGGAAGTATAAGCGCCGTTATCCAGTATCATATCCATTTCCCTGAAGGTTAAACGCCCCTCCCTGTCACAGCCCTGGGATATTTTTGTTATAGTGCATTGACGGGGCGATGTGGCAAAGAATTCTTCTTCCCTGGAAAAGACGATCTTCACCGGTTTGTGCGCTTTCATGGCAAGGAGAATCGCCAGATATTCATAAGCATAGGTATCAAGCTTGCTCCCGAAGCCACCGCCTATCGTGCACTGGATAATCCTTACCCGTTTATTCTTCAAACCGAAGGAGGCCAGCGCCTCGATATAATCCTTCTGTGCCAGTGACGGAATCTGTGTGTTGCTGTACATGGTCAGGTTGCTGCTTGTATCAAAAGAGGCAATGCATCCGCTTGTGCCAAGGCAGCAGTGTGTTACCCAGGGCGTTGAAAAAATATCTTCCACAACATAGGCGGATTCCTTTTTCGCTGCCTCAACATCTCCGCATATGAGTTTCCAGGGGAGTTTCAATACATTAGATTTCATCTCTTCATGGATGAGCAGCGCTCCTTCCTTCATTGCCTCCATAGGATCAAAAATGCCGGGCAATTCTTCATAATCAACGTCTATCAGACTCAATGCCTCTTCTGCAATCTCAGGGGTAGAGGCAGCTACGGCGGCAAGTTCGTCCCTCATTGAACAGACCTTGCCTGTTTTAAGGGGAGGGTTGTCCTTCATAACGCCGAATTTAAAGGCAGGAATATTTGAGCCTGTGAGGACAGCCTTTACTCCTGGCAGGTTTTCCGCGCGGGATGTGTCAATTCTAAGAATTTTTGCGTGGGGATACCTGCTGTAGAGAATTTTCCCGTAGAGCATACCCGGTATTTTCAAATCCTGGATGTATAAGGCGCTTCCTGTTGCCTTTGCCGGAGCGTCCAGTTTCGGAATTCTTTGTCCTACCGTTGTCAGGGTTTCCATGCTCACCTCCCGCCTGCTGTGGTTTTTATGGCGTCTATGATCTTTACATATCCTGTGCATCGGCAAAGATTTCCTTCGATGGCTTCTTTGATATCATTTTCAGTGGGACTTTCATTGTCGTCCAGCAGCGCCTTAGCTGACATAATCATGCCGGGCGTGCAAAAACCGCACTGAATTGCTCCCTCTTCGATGAAGGTTTTTTGAAGGGGGTGGAGTTCACCGTCTGCAGAAAGGAGACCTTCAATAGTGGTAATTTTTTTACCCTCAGCTTCAAGGATCGGGTAGAGGCATGAATTTACTGCCTGGCCGTCAACAATAACGGTACAGGCGCCGCATTCCCCATAGCCGCAGCCCTCCTTTGTGCCGGTAAGACCGCAGACTTCCCTCAGAAAGTACAGGAGTGTCCATTCAGGCTGAACTCCATATTTTGCCTCTTCGCCGTTCAAAGTAAAAATGATTTCCCTTTTCATTTTACCCCCTTGGTATATTTCTGCGTTTTCAATTCTATTTATTACCTTCCCACTAATTTTCTTTACAGAGACTTATCTATGCTCAATCTTCATACCAATCTTTCATGTAGCTTTTTCAATACCAAAAGTTACTTGCTTTTTAAAGATCGTCTCCTTGGTTTCCTCTATCTTATTATGTTCTTTTTTATAAACAAAAAGTCAACAATTCATAGCCGTAATTATCGTTTGCTTTCACTGTGAATGCAAATTTTGTTTTATAGTCCAAAGCAAAGCCAGTATTGGGTTTACAGAGAAATCACTTTTGGTTACAACTGTTGTAACCAATGCCGTAGACACAGTGTCTACAATTGTCGAAAATGATCCAAAATTAAATTTCATCTGCATTATCCGGTTCCAACATAGGTGTCAGCAAGACACATTTCACGCGGATTAGCTGCACGCAATAGTCGGGCAATTCTTCTTACAGATCAATCATTTGCCCTCATCAAATGTCAGTATTTCACCAATGTCCCTTTTGCCTCTTTAATTCATTCTGGCAATCCTACATTTTTTAAAATATCAGAGAGTAAAAATTGCTTTATCTTCTGTTTGTAGCAAATAGAGCCCTAAGCACGTACCGATTTTATGGCAGACTGCCTGCACCACCTTGCCATGCAACTGGTTGTTATATAATATGGTTGTCAATATTTATCTCTCATTATTCTAAAAAAATAATTCAAATGTCAAGTGCTGACCTCACTGTTTTTCCTCTCGGTAAGCATTGCGGTAATAATCCCCTTTCTGCTACCCGTAATAACTTTTTTTTCATCTTTAACAAAATCAACGGCCTTTTGAAAGACAATATTTGAAAAGGCTGCTTGTTCTTCCTTGTTAATGATAAAAGTAACAAAAGAGACGTGGAGTTTTTCATGCAATACTTTATCCAATATACTATCAACAGGTTCTTTATATACGGGCTCCTTTATCCAAGCTGCTCTCCTGTAATCGCGTTCATAATAGATATTCCATTCATTTTTATTCAGGATTTTATTAAACACAGCCACTTCAGGAACGCCGAGCCTGATAGGCGTAACGCGCCCTCCTACTTCATAGAGTAAGCAATAACGAGGTCCTGCATCTGTATATCCATCGTCGGAAGCGCTTGATCTCGCAAAAGGCATACCAGGGTAATAAGAACCGTTTCTTCCATATGTCATCGCATGTTTGTGGCCGAATGCTCTATAAATGGGTGGGTTCGTAGCATTAGGCGGCGATTCCTCGCCCTCGTGTTTTAACTGAATCCATTTGTCTTTACTCGGAATCAGATCACAGGAAATGGTAAAACCCTTACAGAAGGCTGTGTTCCTAAGCATTTTCTTGTTGAGCAGTGATTGCACTTTTTTGGGAGCAAACAGCTTGTTCAGTATCTGTTGTTCTTTAGATCTCTCTGGCAAAAGCAATTCCACAACCCCATCAAACTCCTGTTTAAGCGACAGAAAAAGCTCTACAGATTGAATAGACTTAATATCGTGAGAGCCCAATAAGAAGAAAAGCTTTATGTTGTGCTTCTTTAACGGTAAAATTACTTTGGATCGTAAGAAATCATGAATGTCTGGGATTTTTTCGGTATAACTGTAAACATCAGCCACATCTCCCGCAACTAATACTACCTCTACCGTGTTCTTAATCGCATGGCCAACAATATCTTCAACTGCTTGTTTACGAAGGTATCTAAAGAGATTAGTCCACGGTCCTTCTCTAAATTCGGAAGTAGGCCAGCCAACTGGTGCACCTAAATGCCAATCAGAAGTATGGAGAATTTTATGTGATTGAGACGTCATGCTTCTTCCTTTAGGTTCAGTCGGTAAATTTTGTAGTCCTTCCAACACTCTGTAATACTTGTCTATTGTTGTTCATTCTAGTAATCATGCGAATTGTGCATATACCCTTTGGGTACTCCTGATCCGCTTATTATGCACGTGCTGTATCAAAAGCGATTCACACCCAACGACAGCAGCCAGCGACCGATGCGCTCAACCGAGTCAGCGTTGCCGTTCTTTTTATGGACGAATCGTATCTTTTCCAATCCTTTAACTGCCTCGTCGATACCATCATCCACTTTTGAAGCCCGATTGAAGTAATTTTCAGCGGTTGAGTAATCACCCATGTCTGTATACACACCGCCAAGCCCATTTAATGCATATGCATTCCGCGGTTCGGATGACAAAACCTTCTTGTACAGTTCAATAGCCTCGCCAGTTTGACCGTTGTCTCTTGCTACTGCTGCCAGCCCCACGAGTGATGCCGTGTTAGGTGTCATTTCCAACGCCCGCTGATATGTGTGGGTAGCCTCCATTGGCATCCCTCCACGCCTATATGCCGCGGCAAGGGCGTTGCAGGCATAGATGCTGCCTGGATATAATTCCAATGCACGTTTAAGAGCTACTATTGCCAACGCAACATTTCCTCGACGTCTAGCGGCAACCCCTACACTGAACGCTTCGTCATAGCTCTCAATGGAGGCAACATCGCGAAGTTCAAGTTCCTTGGCGATCACGCGCTGCAAGCTGTGTATGCCATAGGCCGCAATGGTGTTATTGGGCTCAAACTCGAGTACCTGGCGGTACATGTCGTATGCGGTCAACATGTTGCCTTGGGATAGGAAGCACTTTGCCAGTCGTGTGTAAGCATCAGCAGCCTGTTCATTCAACTCAATTATTCGTGTATTGGCAGCAATAGCTTCGGAGCCCCAGTCATCAGATAGAGCAAGGCGTTTTGCGTACTCGCGTAAACCGGTCAACGTTTTCTTTGACATCCCAACCTCTCAACATTCGCTAGAATTTATCTATACCAATAAGTTATTCTATGGTTTCTGACAGAGGCAAAGGAGCTCTTCTCCAGGTACCAAGATCGTAACCAAGCTCAGCAATCTGCTTCTTGAAATAATGTGTTTCTCTAATGAGGCCATCAACTTCCAACATTGTGGCAAAGGATTTTCTGTATAGTTGTATTGCTTCCTTTGGATCACTTCTTTCAAGCTTTTTCGCCTTATCTCTTAGCTCTCCGGCCTGTGCTTCCTTCAATTGATAAGGTTTTCCACCAGTGCTACCTATTACTTCAAGTTCTATTTCGCATTCTCCGCTGATGATACCAACTATCTTAGCCTTTGCCTCACCACCTTGATCCATATGTGGAGATAGATCGTTCATAGCAGGATGTCTGAAAGCAACATCGCGGGGTATAAATCCGATCTGTTCACCCGTCTTTCTCAAAACTGCAATAGCATGTTCATCAAAAGCATTCCCATAATCTCTTTGCAACACAAGGTTCTCACCAACGGAGCACTTCCGCAGTATTTCTTGCCGACTCGTGCCATTACTGTTGAGGCAGCTAATACCAGCTATCCTTGTTCGAAAGGTTCGTCCCATAAGATCACCCCACGATTATGCCCTGATCTAATTTTAGTATCATCTGTATTTACCCAACAAAGAGCTGGGGCAGAGGCAACGCTTCTTTATTGCCGATTGCCTCCATCTCTTGGTTATACCTTTTGCATCTTGATTTCTATTGTTTCCGGGCTGAAATCTTGTTCGTTTGGCCAGGCAAGAACTCCAAATGCTATCTTTACCCGTTTGAAGTAGTTATAGTCTTTCAACTCCTTAAAGACCCCCCGATCCAGATATGGCTTTACATCGAAGATGCCTCTCTCCCCGTTTGATAAGGTCACCATTATCTTATAATCGGTTAAAATTTCAAAATCTATAACATCGGGAATCATAGTTGCCCTCCTACTTCAATGGCTCAATTTTAAAGGGGGTATTTCCTTCGACTGCAAGTGTCCAATTAGCCAGCAGTTCATCCCGATGGATTTCGATCCATGCTTGTATCAACCGTAGTTGTCGGGGAGGAATCTCTCCATCGAGAACTTCTGTTGTCTGGATGTCAATAGCGGCTTTAAACTCAGCGTAACGTGCGTGAATATGAGGCTTATTGTGTCTGTCATTATCGAAAAAGAAAAGCTGGATTATTATTCCATAAAACATAGAAATCACAGGCATCGTGTCAATCGCTCCTTTCTTCTATATTATATATTATAAGTCACATTCTTGTCTTTTTTCATGTATAACAACAAAATTGAGCCATAGCCGCTTTATTGCCGATTGGCTGCATCCTCTCATTATGCATTGTTCTTCTCAGCACTTTCTCGTTTCATAAAAAGCTTCAAAAAATCTGCTGGTGAAATAACCTGAACTCCTTGACATAAACCGGATGGAAAATGTACCTGATTGCCGGTAACAAGGTATTCTACGTTACCCATAAGGGCTACCTCAAGAAACGGCTCATCGTCCGCATCGGGTAAAGAAGCGGGAAGTGGAGAAGATGCCACGGCTTGGCCGTTACGTTCAACATAGTCAAGGATGGTAACAATCTTGTCTTCCTCGAGCTGAAACTTGGGACGTCTCAATACCTCATGGTATTCGGATAGAATACGGGCATCAAAGCACAGGGTTGGGTTGCCGGAAGAGATCATCCGAACAATATCTCCACAAACACCGAATGGCGACAGAAGACCTGCAACCAAAACGTTCGTATCGAGGACAATCTTCACCGTTGCCGTTTTTCCCTCACTGTCTTTATTTCAGCATCGATCTCCTCCATAGTAATCCTATCTGTGCCCTGCACTATTGACTGGCGCTGAAGGCTCATAACAGCCTCGACAGCACGTGCCTGGCGAAATGCAGAGAGCGACTCTTCCAGGCTTGATTCATTGACTGCAGATAAGATGGCAATGGGCCGACCGTTGCTGGTGACAATCATCTCTCGTTCCATTGGAAGATTCTTCCAAACCTCGGCAGATTTTCCTCGCAAGTCACGTACGCTTATGAATTTCATAACCTAACCTCCGATTGTATACCAATAGTGTACACGATTGTCACTCATAGTCAAGTTTATTCTATACATATGGGCCTCTTGCAAAACTATAAAATACCGTCACTCCGGCGGAAAGCAATATAATAATTCTGTCCATTACAATGCTTTCAAAAGCAGGCATACTGTCTAATTTTAACGGTGCATGGATATTATTAATCCGGCAAATAAACATGTCAAAGGTTGTCATGCCGGACTTGATTCGGCATCCAGTCCCATTCTGGATTCCCGCGCTTGTGCCCTTCAGGGTATTTGCGGGAATGACAGTATTGGTATTTATAGTTGCCGGAGTAATATAGACATGTGGCTGCCTAAATTGCATTTTTCTCTAATACCGCCTTTTTTGCTTTAACTCAGAACCCGGAACTGCTTTTGCTGGTTCGCCCTTTTCTGTTTCATATCTTTTGACTACATCTGCTTTCTTTTGAACTGTTCTTGTTTTTTACCCTTTTCAGTACCTCAAGCTTTGCATCCTCATGTTCAATTCCATTGCCGCTTTCTATCTGGTTAATCGAGGTCTCTATATCCTGAAGCAGTTCAATTTTTTCCTGCATTTCAGACATGTCCATGCCCTGCAATCCGTTCTATCGCTTTCAAGATAGCCCGTTTCGTGAGGACCTTCACCATCTCTTTCCTGTACCATGCTTCTCCCCGGAAACTGTCCCTCGGGGTGGCCTCAGAAGCTGCAATCTCACCGACCTCGGTCAGGAGCGCTTCAGAAATAATCCTGTCTTTCAATGCCTCTTCAGCCTTCCTTGCACGGATCGGCCTTGGCGCCACAACGCCCATGGCAATCCTTACATCCTCGCATCGGAGATTATCATCTTCTTTTTTTATTGTAATCCGAGCGGCTATCCCCAATATGGGCAAATCCATGGCTTGTCTTCTCATATGTTTTATATAAGCGGAGCCTGTGTTGTCCCCGAATGCGGGCATTTGAAATCCCTTTACCAGTTCATTTTTCTCAAGATCTGTCCTGTTCGGCCCAAGAAAAAAGGCATCAATGTCAACCTCGCGTTCAACAGAGGATGCTATTATTACCTTCGCGTCAAGAACAAGGAGCGGGCAGGCGGTATCAGCAGAAGGAGCGGCATTGCAGATATTTCCTCCTATTGTAGCCACATTTCTTATCTGTTTGGAACCAATATGGCTTACAGCATCATGGAGGGCACTGTAGCGCTGTCTTATGAAGGTATTTTTTACAATATCGCTGTGAGTCGTGCCGCCGCCTATCCATGGGCCGTCCTTTTCATTGATGCCGGCAAGGTTTTTTATATTGCGCAGGGAAATCAGGTTTTTCGGCGCGATTTTCTTCTGCCTGAGCAAGACCAGCACATCAGTGCCTCCGGCGATAAAACGGGCGTCTTCAATCTCCTCCATCAAGTTGATTGCTTCTTCAACTGTTTGCGGCTTATAGTACTCGTAAGCTCTCACCTTTTACCCCCTTTTCATTCTTTCACTGCCTTTTTAACTATTCACTATTCACTTCTTTATTCCCTATTGTCGAAAACTCTCTTCGTTTTCCTCTCTGACCTTGGCAAGGACCCGTAGTCAACCAGTTCAATGTCGCAACTTACCATTATCTGTTTTTTGATGTCATGTTCGATTGTCTTTTTTGTATGCTTATCTTCATGGTGCGAAACATGGATTGCCCGTTCCACCCTTATGAGCATATGATCTTTGCCGTCCTCTTTCCTGTAAAGGATTACCTGGTATTCGCTTCCAACATCTTTGATATTTGAAAGTATCTGATCTATGTGGCTCGGATAGATATTTACTGCTCTGAAGATAAACATATCGTCCGACCGGCCCAGTATTCTGTCGTGCATGGGCATAATACTCCCGCAGGGGCATCTTTCAGGAATAATCCTTGTCAGGTCTCTCGTCCTGTACCGTACAAGGGGCGCTGCTTCCTTCTGTAATGTTGTAACAACCATTTCTCCAACTTCCCCCGGCAATACCGGTTCCAGTGTTTCCGGGTCAAGTATCTCCAGTATGTAATAGTCAGCCCAGTAATGGATGCCCTTGTGATGGATACAGTCCAGTCCGGTTCCGGGGCCATATAACTCGGTAAGCCCGGGAATATCGAAAAGCTGCTCCGGTTTCACGCCTGATAGTTCCGATATCCTTGTCCTCATGGCGTCGCTGCTTCTTTCAGAACCGAATATCATCTTTTTAAGGGCTATTTTTTCCCTCAGACCGCGCTTATCTATCTCTTCCGCCATGAGAAGTCCCATTGAAGCAGTGCAGCAGACAACCGTTGTCTGAAAGTCTTCTAAGAATTGGCATTGCATTTCAAGGTTTCCGGGGCCTATTGGAATTGACATGGCGCCGAATCTCTCACAGCCGTTCTGAAAACCCCATCCCGCGGTCCACACTCCGTAGCCCACAGCAATCTGAATTCTGTCTTCCAGAGTACAGTCTGCATACTCATAGCACCGGGCAAACATCTGCGCCCAGTCATCAATATCTTTTATTGTATAGCAAAGGACTTTTCTCTTGCCTGTTGTCCCGCTTGAAGCATGTATGCGGATTATCTTTTCAAAGGGTACGCTCTGAAGCGGAAAGGGATATCCCTCCTGAAGGTCTTTACTGGTTGTAAAGGGCAGTTTTCTTATGTCATCCAGAGTTTTAATATCGCCGGGCTTCACTCCTGCCTGATCAAATTTTTCTTTATAATGTTTTGAGCCATTGTATGTATGATTTACCGTCCATTGCAGCCTCTCCAGTTGAAAAGCTGCAAGCTCTTCTTCTGTCTTCATCTGTGCATCAAACCGCTTTTCCATAAATGTCTATCCTCCCTGTGTATCTCCTACATTAAATTTTAAGTAAGTTTTTCTCTTTGCTCGGTCAGTGGCATTTCAGTAAGGTTCCATTATGAGCTTAGCCGAGTAAAAATTCTAATCTGCGGCGGTCTGTTGCATCTTGCGATCCTTCAGCGTACATTAAGTACGCCTGCGGCCTGCAAGACTTACAGCCCATCCACATCTGTAAAATTTCTGAAATGCCATTTCCCACTCAACACGGATTCGCATCTAAGCTGATGCGAATCCGTAATAAAAAACCTTCTACCAACTAAATATGAACTTTATAAAAAAACCTACACTCTTTTACTTTTTCTTTAACCGGCGGCGAAGCCGCCTTGTCTTTTCCCCATCTACAGCATATGTTTCGGGATCGACGACAACGCCATAGTCGGTTTCTGCTCTTTCTATGCTTACATATCCTTCCATGACATCATTTAATACTGCATCAGTCTCACGTTCCAGAGGATTTCCGTAACCGCCGCCGCCAGGAGCGTCAATCGTTATAGTGTCGCCCGGCTGCAATTGAGTTAACCCGTAGGAGTTTCCCGGTATTCCATTGATAAGAAGTTGTGCTCTTGTACCGGGTTTGCCGTCAAAAAGTCCTTCTGCAGGATATAAATACCTTCCTGCCTGTATCCCAAGGTTGACAGGCGGAATCGGGGCATACTGATCGTCAGGCACCCTGAAGACTTCTCTTTTTCCGAGACCCCCTTTCATCCTGCCGGGGCCGCCTGAATCAGCTAAGACCTCCCTCTTTTCCACAATAAGCGGGGTATCGCTTTCGAATATCTCAACAGGTGTATTAGCGCCGTTTGCCGGGAAGATATAGACATAATTGCCGTCATTGGCAATGCCTGCTCCCATGCCGCCGCCCCTGATAATAACCGAATGCCACGGTTTTCCGTCTTTTCTCCTTCCGTAAAACACGTTCATTGCCGCCGGAGTTCCGCCGGAGGCCGCAATCACCCTGTCGGGCAGCACATCCGATAATGCCCGATAGATCACTTCGGTAAGGAAATGGCCTACACCCATCCGCGCAGCCACGGCCGCAGGAAACCTGCAGTTTACAACAGTGCCTTCAGGCGCAATAAGTTTTATAGGTCTTGCGCAGCCGTCATTATTGGGAATATCCGGGGCAAATATGCTCTTAATTGCCATGAATACATAGGCAAAGGTAAAATTTAAAACAACATTTCCACCCCAGTTTACCTGACTGGAAGAACCCTTGAGATCAACGACAATATCGCCGCCCATTATCTCAACCTTCGCCTGAATAATAATATCGCCGTTTCCCTTCATCTGTTCTATTATGCCCTGGGCGTGATAGATGCCGTCGGGAATCTTTTTGATCTCCTCCCTCATACTTTTCTCGGTAAGTCCGATAATCTGGTCCGCCAGGTCGTCGAGGTCGTCGAGGTCGCTTTCCTTGAGCATCTGGCATACCTTTTCCGCGCAAACGTGGTTTGCGGCAATCTGGGAGCGAATATCCCCGATAACCTCATCCGGCGTCCGTACGTTCCATCGGATCATATCCAGAATCTGTTCATTCAGAACACCCCTGTCATAGAGCTTAACAACAGGGATAAAGAGGCCTTCTTCAAAAACATCATGGTTATCCGAAGCAACACGTCCCCCGATATCGGAGTGATGAAAGACACAGGCCGTAAATGCAACAAGCTCTTCTTTATAGAAAATAGGGCTCATAACGCATACATCATTCAAATGGCCTGCTAATATCCAGGGATCATTCGTAATAAACGCGTCGCCGGGTTGGTAATGGTCCAAAGGAAGCCTGTTGACAAGGTTTTTTATGCCCAGAGCCATGGCCCCGGACTGTCCCGGAGTGGCAAAGCTCCCCTGGGCCAGTTCCCGGCCCAGCTTGTCCGTAAACATGCAGGTATAGTCATGGGCATCCCGGAGCAGGCTCGAAAAGGCTGTGCGGGCTACGCTTGAATCCGCCTCGTCTACAATGGAGATGAGCCTTCGCCACAGAATCTCTAAAGTAATAGGGTCAAAGGTTCGAGCCATCTTCATATCTCCTTAAGGTCAATCCACAGAAATCCGAACTCATCCGTCGATATAAGGCCATCTTCACCCACAATAAGGGTTGATTCCTTTTCTTCAATAATAGCCGGGCCGGCAAATCCGGCGTCGGGAAAGAGCTTGTATCTGTCGTATACCGTATAAGGGATGAATGCCCCGGCAATAGGCGAGTAGGCAAGGCGCTGCCCCTTAATAGCCGCGTCAAGGGTCTGCCCCTCCTTCCTCTCAATTTTCGGCAAATGGAGGAGCTTCTCAGGGAGGCTGGCTCTTACCTTGAAATTGATAAATTCCACTTCGGATTCAGGATAAGTCCTGCCGTAAAGTTTTTTATAAACATCATCAAAGTAGCGCCGGATATCCGCGTTCCGGAAATTTATAAAATCCTCGGAAGGCACAGATATATTGATTTCCGCGCCCTGACCCACAAAACGCATATCAAGGGACCGCTCGTACCGGATGACTTCATTATCTTCTTCCTTCTTGAGCATTTGCGCGGCATCCTCTTCAAGGCCTTTGAAAATATCTTCTATTTCATTAAAGGCAACGTTATTCAGGGAAACTTTGTGACTGCGCAGCAGATCGAAAGCGCGGGGAGCGGTGAAAAAACCCATAGCTGAACCAACGCCTGAATTGGGCGGCACCATCATCCGCGGCACCCCGAGTTTCTTTGCAAGGCCATAGGCGTGAACCGGTCCTGCCCCGCCGAAGGCTGCTATTGTTACGACACCGGGGTTTCCGCCTTTCTCGGCAATATGTGTCTTGGCTGCTGCCGCCATTGTTTCATTGATGAGATCATGAATCCCCCAGACAGCCTGTATAAAGGAAACTCCCAGTGGTTCGGCAATCTTTTCCTCAACACCGCGCCGGGCGCTTTCCTTGTCGAGCTTCATCTTTCCTCCGAGAAAATAATTCTCGTCAAGATATCCCAGCAGAAGATCCGCATCGGTTACACAGGGGTCTGTGCCTCCTCTTCCATAACAGATAGGCCCCGGTACTGCCCCGGAGCTTTCCGGTCCGACACGGAGCGTGCCCAGTTTGCTTACTTTGGCAATGCTGCCGCCGCCTGCGCCGATTTCCATAAGGTCTACTACAGGCACCTGAATCGTTAGACCGCTTCCCTTCATGAATCTCTGTACACGTCCCACCTCAAAGGTCGGTACAATGCCTGCAACCCCTTTTTGGATCAGACACGATTTTGCCGTTGTGCCTCCCATGTCAAAACAGAACATTTCGGAGACATTGAAGTGTTTGCCGTAGTATTGGCCTGCGATGACCGCCGCTGTAGGCCCGGATTCGATAATCCTTACAGGAAACTCGGCTGCTGTTTCCACGGAGGTAACTCCGCCGCTTGAAAGCATGATAAAGAGCTTACCCTTGAAACCTATGCGTTGAAGCCGTTCTGCCAGATTTGACAGATAACGTCCTGTAAGAGGCTTGACATAGGCATTAGTGACAGTAGTGCTTGTTCTTTCATATTCTTTGATCTGCGGCAGAACATGGTATGAGATGGAAACAGAGATATCCGGGGCCTCCCGGGTAATGACATCCCGGATAATGAATTCATGTGACGGGTTTTCAAAAGAATTAATGAGGCAGACAGCGATTGACTCAACACCCATATCAAGGAGTGTTCGTACAGCGCGCCTTGCCTCTTCCGGGTCTAAGGCCTTCAGAACGCTCCCGTCGCTTCGAACCCTTTCGTCCACTTCAACGCGATATTTCCTTGGCACAAGAGGCTTGGGAAATTCGGCAAAGATGTCGTAAGGGGCATAGCGCAGCTCACGGCCTATTTCCAGGACGTCCCTGAACCCCTTTGTTGTGATAAGTCCTGTCCTTGCTCCCTTTCTCTCAATAATGGAATTGATTACCAGGGTTGTTCCGTGTATCAGCTCATCCAGCTTTGCCACAAAATCCGGCGAAGAGGCGCCCAAAGCTCTTATCCCCTTTCCAACAGCCTCCGAAGGGTCATGGGGTGTAGTCAAACGCTTATCGGTTTGTATCCGGCCTGTTTCATCGTCCAAAAGGACAAAGTCTGTGAATGTGCCGCCAATATCGCAACCCAGCCGGTAATGTCTGCCTGTCATAAACCCCTCAATATCTTTCTTGTCAAATTAAAACAGTGCAGGCTCCTGAAACTCCCCGAATTCCTGCCTGAAAATATCGGTCATCTCACCTACTGTCGCATATGCCTTACAGCATTCCACAAGAAAGGGCATGACATTCTTGCCTTCCTTTGTTGCCGTCTCAAGGTCCTTTAAAGTGCGGAGAACATCGCTCTGCGACCTTTGTCTTTTTACATCTTTGAGGTCTTCAATCTGTTTTTCGGCTGATTCAATGTTATATTCGTGCAATTCAACCTCTTGAAGTTCGCCCTCTTTATATATATTTACTCCTACCTTTAAAAGCTCGCCTGTTTCAAGTCCTTTTTCCACCTCATATGCCTGTCGCGCAACGAGTCTCTGGATATAACCATTGGAGACTGCCTTTATCATACCGCCGTTCTTTTCTATTTTATCCATCTCTTCCTCAATCTTCTGCTCCATCTCCTTTGTGAGGGTCTCAATGAAATAGCTTCCCGCAAGGGGGTCAACCGTGTCACGCAGACCCATCTCATCCATGAGCAGTTGAAGAGTGCGAAGAGAAAGCAGCGCCGAATGCGGCGTAGGGATGGTGTATGCTTCGTCGTAACTGCATAACGCGGTAGTCTGGGCTCCGGACAGAGCAGCTACAAGCGCATAGTAAGCCCCTCGCATAATGTTGTTTTCAGGCTGCGCCTTGGTAAGCCCGTATCCTCCTCCTCCGAATAGTCCGCGCAGAAAAAGGTTCTGCGGATTTTTAACATCATATTTTTCCTTCAGGTTCCTTGCCCAGAGCTTGCGGGCTGCCCTGAATTTTGCAATTTGTTCCCACATATCGCCAAAAACATTGAGGTTAAAGGAAAACCTCCCTACAAAAGCATCAATATCATACCCTCTCGCAAGCACATTATCTATATATACATTGGCTATCAGTATCGCGTATGCTATTTCCTGGGCAGGCGTCGCACCCGATTCCCGTATATGATACCCGCATACGCTTACCGGATTTGTATGGGGCATAACAGTCATGGCATATTCTATCGTGTCGCCGATGAGCTTCACTGCCGGTTCAACGGGAAATATCCATGCCCCCCTGCCTACCATCTCCTTTAAAATATCATTCTGCGGCGTGGCAGAGATAACACCTGGTTCATACCCGTATTTTTCTCCTGTAGCCTGATACATGGCAAGCATTATGGAGGCAACAGCGTTTATGGTGAGCCCGGCGCCTATTTTGTCCAACTTTATGTCTTTAAAGGCAATTTCAAAATCACGGAGCGTATCGACAGCCATGCCGACCCTGCCTACCTCGCCCTCTGACATGGAGTTGTCGGAGTCATAGCCCATCTGGGTAGGAAGATCAAAGGCCACATTGAGCCCGGTCTGACCATGAGAAATCATAAGTTTGAAACGCTCGTTTGTTTCTTCAGGCGAGCCGAATCCTGTATATTGCCTTGTAGTCCACGCCCGCGACCTGTATCCCAGAGGATGGATACCCCTGGTGTAAGGATATTGGCCGGGGTCTGCAAGGTCTTTTTCATAGTCAAAACCTGTCCGGTTCAGATCTTCCGGTGTGTATAAGGGCTTTACATGGATGCCGGATTCCAGAATTACATCCGTAATCCGGTCTTTTTCATCTTTTATGTATCGCGCAACTGCCATGCGTGCCTCCTTACGCCTTTTTCATGTATGTCTTTATGAACTCTATTGTTTCGGAAAGAGGGGTCCCGCCGGGGAAAACACCTGCAACTCCAAGGTCTTTCAGTTTTAAAATATCTTTCGCAGGAATCACACCGCCAACAAAAACCGCTTTATCAAGGACATCTTCTTTCTGCATTTTCTTCATCATTTTCTCGACAATGGGTATATGCGCGCCGGTCATGATTGAAAGCCCGATGATGTCAACGTCCTCCTGAATGGCAATACGAACAATCTGGCCGATTGATTTGTGGAGTCCCGAATAAATAACCTCCATGCCGGCCTCTTTCAGAGCATAGGAAATCACTTTTGCCCCCCTGTCGTGACCGTCCAACCCCGGCTTTGCAATCAATATCTTTATCCTTTTCTCATCCATTGCATGCTCCTATATCTACAATTCCTTTTTTATCTCCAATGCAGCCCGTACAGCAGAATATGGATCAACTTCTCCTTTTTGCAGTTTTTCCAGGATATCATCAAAGCGGTCATTGCCCACCCACGCCTTGAGAGCGTCTTCCCATACTTCTTCTTTGAGAATGGCGAACATGAGTGATTTCAACTTTTCTTTTTTAAGGTTTTTATTGCTTGTATTTTTGTTGAGGTAAACAAAATGTTCGTTGACTGCGTCAACAAGTTTCTCTATGCCGCCGCCTTCCTTCGCCTGTATTGTTAAAACAGGAGTTTGCCGGCTCTTTGTTTTACATTGATTGATATGTGCTTCAACATCTGCGGAAATATCTCCGGCACAGGCATCGTCAGTTTTATTGACTGCCACGATATCGCCTATTTCAAGGAGTCCTGCTTTCATTAACTGGATTTCATCGCCGTAGTCCGGTGTTAAAACAGTAATTATCGTATTGCATAAGGAATGTATTTGCACATCAGTCTGACCGGAGCCGACTGTTTCCACCATAATAATATCTTTACCGAGGGCCTCAAGGACATATACTGCGCCCGCTGTTGCTTTTGCGACCCCTCCGGGGCAGCCCCGGCTTGCCATGGAGCGTATAAAAACACCTTCCATTTTCTCGGCATCCCTCATCCTTAAGCGATCTCCAAGAAGCGCTCCCTTATCTTTTGAGCTTGTGGGATCAACGGCAATAATCCCGACTTTCCGCCCCTTATTTGAAAAGATTACGGCAAGTTTGTTTATAAGCGTGCTTTTTCCTGCGCCTGGCGTACCGGTTATCCCTATTATATGGGCTTTACCTGTATAGGGAAACAGAAACGGTATTGCCCTGTATCCTTCATCTCCGCCGGTTTCTATTATCGAGATCAGACGCGCGGCGCTCTTCTCATCCCCCTGCAGCACCTTTTTTGCCAGATCCATATTTTGTGTTGCCCCGTTTAATCTTCTTCTTCAGCAGGTTCTTGCCTCTTGTGATATGCTTACGGACAAGTTTTTCCACGCGCGGCGCGTCCTTTGCCTTCATCATGGTAATCATATCCTTGTGATCTTTAATGGATATCTCCACAAAGTCCTGGTGACGGAGGATCATGACCCTGAAGCGATGTATATAGTCTCTCAGGTCATATATCATTCCGTACAACTTCAAACTTCTGGCTGCCTTGTAAAGCTTTTCATGAAATTCTGTGTTTAATGCTACAATCTCATCATATTTTTTTTCTTTCAGGTATTTTTCTTCTTTCTTTACGATTTCTTCAAGAACCGCTATGTCCTCGCCGGTTGCCCTCATTGTCGCAAGATATGCCGCGTACCCCTCAATAACGCTGCGAAGGCCAAAAACATCATCTACGTCCTCTATTGTCACAACGCTTATGGCATAGCCGCCTCTGGGCAGCTTATGGATAAGGCCCTCTTTTTCAAGTTTTTGAATGGCTTCCCTGACAGGGGTTCTGCTCATTTCCATTTCCGCGGCAATCTTTTCCTCGATGAGTCTTTTATGAGGCGGCAGAATGCCGTTAATTATGCTCTCTTTCAGTTTTTTGTGCACCTGTTCACGTAAAAATCTTCCTTTTCTTAATTTTTGTTCTTCGTCAGCCATCTCTCCTCCTGTTAAAAAAATCGATTCAGAATCAATCATTCATTTATAATTGTACTTTGCCTCAGACAATCTCCTTAGCTTTCAATTGTTCTAATTGTTCTATAGAAAGACCAAGCTTTTTGCAATAAATTTCCTCATTATGCTCTCCAAACCTTGGCGGGAAGGGCAATTTCATATTCAGAGATTTCACATAGTTTGTTGTAACCGGCTGCGGCGCAAGGTAGATTGTTGTGCCTGAACGTTTATCGGTTGAAGAAAGTATCTCATCTTTTATGTAATGATCTTCCAGCACTTCCTCGATTGTATTCACTTTGGAAATAGGAATTGTAGCGCCTGTAAAAAGACCGATTAATTCATCTGTCCCGAACTTTGCCGTAGCCTCTTCTATCGCTCTGTTAAGGCTGTCAACATTTTTAATTCTTCCCTCGTTTCTTGCATACTCCGGTTTTTCAAGGGCTTCAAAACCTCTTATTTTCAGCATCCTCTCCCACTGTATGTCGTTTCCTACTGCTATATACGCATAGCTGTCCTTTGTTTTATATACGCTTACCGGCGCGAAAAATTCATGGGTATTCCCCCTTCTTGTAATCTTTTTATGAAAAGACTTAGTCTGGGTAATAGGCACGGTGAGCCATGATACGGTGCTCTGAAACATTGACAGGTCTATCTTTGAGCCTTCCCCTGTTATCGCTCTTTTGTATAGCGCTTTCATAATCAGCCCGTAAGCGTGTTCGCTTGTACCCATATCCGGAAGAGGCACTCCGAGCACACAAGGAGGGCCGTTTTTATCGCCGGTAATGTCCATGAGGCCGCTTCTTGCCTGCAGAATGGGATCATAGGCGGCCTCGTTGCTCTCTGGGCCGAAACCTGTAAGCCCTACCCATATGATGTTTTCTTTAATTTTACTTATTGTTTCATAATCAATGCCGAGTTTTTTATAATTTTTAGGAAGCTGGTTTGTGGCAAATATATCAACGTGGAGATCGATAAGCATTTTTCTAAAAATCTCCTGCGCCTCAGGCGCGGCAAGATCCAATGTAATCGCCTTTTTATTGCAATTGATGGCAAGAAAATATGTAAACATCCTGTCCTCGTTGAGCCTGTTTTCGCCGACTCTCCTGTTAGGATCACCGTAAACAGGGTGTTCCATCCTGATTACTTTAGTTCCTTCCAGGGATAATCTATAAGTCAGAAAGGGCAGGACTGTTGCCTGTTCAAGAGAAAGTATGGTAACATTTCTAAATATTTCATAATCTTCCATAAAATCCCCCTTTGTATACTGTATACAACAAATATATTATTGTTGCAAAATATTGTCAAGCGATTTGTATGCAAAAAGAATCAAATATGTCTAATTTTGTCTGGAAAGGGCTCTTACGCTCTGGTAAGATATAATTGAAGCCTGAAACTCTGCCGGGAGTAAGGGGTTGACACATAGCAATTAAACATGTATATGTATACAAAGTTCCGGGTGCTTCAACGCATACAACAGTGAACTGACATGCTTATTTTAATTAGCCGGTACTTATTATGAAAAAAAAAGACCTTCATAACAAGACAACAGGGCTTCTGGACACAGGGGAGAAGTCTCAGAACCTTTTCGAACATATAAGCAGCGCAGCATCTGTAAGCGAATATAAATACCGCTCCATTTTCGAAAATGCGGTGGAAGGCATTTTCCAGACTACGCCTGAAGGACAATATATAATCGTCAACCCTGCGCTTGCGAAAATGATAGGATATGCTTCTCCGGAAGAGATGGTTAAAAACATGACCGACATAGGAAAGCAGGGGTATGTAAACCCTGAAGACAGGGTAGTATTTAAAAAAACTCTTGAAAAACAGAGTATTATCCAGGGATTTGAAACGCGGCACTATAGAAAAGACGGAAGCATAGTCTGGGTTTCAATCAGTGCCCGCGCTGAGAAAGATATTGCAGGCAAGGTAGTTTATTATGAAGGAACCATAGTAGATATAACCTCCCGCAAACTGGCAGAGGAGCAACTGAGGCTTGAGAGGCAAAGATTTTCCATCCTTTCTGAAAATGCGCCTTTTGGAATGACAATGATAGACAAGGATGGAAATATTATTTATATGAACCCGAAGTTTAAAGAAATGTTCGGGTATGATTTATCGGATATCCCTGACGGAAAAACGTGGTTTAAAAAGGCTTTTCCTGATCCCCAAAAAAGGCATGAGGCAATGACGGCATGGAAAGAGGATTTTCATAGTTTCGAGTCAGGAGAAAAATCTCCGCGCGTCTTCAATATCGTTTGTAAAGACATGGCAGAAAAGATAGTTAATATTGTATCTACTCAACTCGAAACAGGTGAATATCTTGTTACCTATGAGGATATTACAGAACGCAAACAACTGGAAGAAAAACTCCTGACCATGTCAATCAGCGACGAGCTTACAGGTCTATACAACCGCCGGGGATTCTTTGCCCTTGGTCAACAACAGTTAAAAGTGGCAGAAAGGACAAAGAAAGACATGCTTCTCTTCTTTGTCGATCTGGATAAAATGAAGCAGATTAATGACAAATTGGGCCATCAGGAAGGTGATAAAGCGCTTGCCGAAATTGGAATTGTCCTGAAAAAAGTCTTCAGGGAGTCAGATATTATCGGGCGTATTGGAGGAGACGAGTTCGCAATCCTTGCGATAGATACCACTACCGATGAAACCAACGAAGTCCTCATGAAGCGCTTACATGATTACCTTGGTGAATACAACAAACTTGATGACAGAAAATATTTGCTCTCCTTAAGCATAGGCATAGCTCACTACGATCCTGAATACCCCTTTTCTCTTGATGAGCTCATGGCTCAGGCAGATATCGGGATGTATGCGGAGAAAAAGAAGAAACAGCTTGATATTACGTAATATTGCCTGAAGATAGTATTTCTGCTTTACATATACAGAATGACGCGGCCCGCAGAAAAAGAACAGTTGTCTTCATAAAAGGCAATCTGTTAAACTGTCCACGTTTATGAAACATACATCCGAATCAGTTCATTCCGGTAAAGAGCCGGGCAAGTCGAAAACAAGGGGGCTTTCCCCCTACCTCACGATTTTTACCAGCCAGCATATGGCGGTGATGGTTCTGCTGGGCTTCGCTTCAGGTCTGCCCTTGCCCCTTACAAGCGGAACATTGCAGGCATGGCTCACCATTGCCGGGACAGACCTTCGCACCATAGGCATATTTTCTCTGGTAGGCATCCCTTATACAATAAAATTCCTCTGGTCGCCGCTGATGGATCGCTTTGTGCCTCCGTGGCTGGGGCGCAGACGCGGCTGGATAATTCTTACCCAGCTTATTTTAATGATCGGCATAGGGATCATGGGCGTTATCTCGCCCCGACATGCCCCGCTCATGCTTGCCACACTTGCCTTCGTTGTCGCCTTTACCTCCGCTTCTCAGGATATTGTTTCTGACGCATACAGAACCGATGTGCTTCCTGCTGTTGAGCGCGGCGTAGGCGTTGCCGTTTTCTTAACCGGTTACCGGATTGCCATGCTCGTTGCCGGAGCGCTGGCTCTTATATTATCGGAACATATCGGCTGGCAGAACACTTACCTTCTCATGGCAGGATTGATGATAATCGGCATACTCGGCGCGCTTATCGGAAAGGAACCGGATTCAAATATAGTCCCGCCCAAAAGTCTTGAAGAAGCAATATGGGGACCCCTGAAAGACTTCTTTTCCCGACGTCTCGCTTTAATTTTTATGCTGCTGATTATTCTCTACAAGCTGGGCGACGCCTACGCAGGCACTTTAACAACCGCCTTTTTGTTGAGGGGCGTCGGCTTTACTCCAACTGAAGTCGGCACAATCAACAAAGGCATGGGGCTCATTGCAACAATAGTCGGCGCCCTTTTTGGCGGCACCCTTATGATAAAACTCGGACTCTATCGCTCGCTTATGGCCTTCGGCATACTTCAGATGGTATCCAATCTGTCTTTCATGGTCCTTGCCTGGACAGGAAAAAATTATTTTATGATGATCTTCGCCATAGCCTTCGAAAATCTGGCAGGCGGTATGGGTTCAACAGCCTTTGTCGCGCTTATCATGGCCCTGTGCAACAAGAGCTACAGCGCTACCCAGTTCGCCTTGCTTTCATCCATTGCCGCTCTGGGAAGGGTTTTTATCTCTCCTTCAGCAGGCTATGTAGTGGAATACACCGGCTGGGCAACCTTTTTTTTCCTTACAACCCTTACCGCCCTTCCCGGACTGGTCCTGCTCTGGTGGCTGCGGGGAGAGATTGCCTTACTGAAAAAAGATTGATAAGATTAGTAATTTAATGTCCATTCGGAAACCCGGACAGACACTGAATTGGTTTCCGCAAAGAAGAGTTTTTTTCTACGTTCTCAAAAGACCATACGGGAGTGGACGAGAAATAAATGGCTAAAGATTCACAAGAAGAAACTGGTTCAAGGAAGCACGAATTATGGGAAATGAAGAAAGCTTTCTTCATTTCCGCCGTATTCACTTAAGCACTTAAGTGAATACGGCTTTGGTGGGCAGCGGCATGGCAGGAATGTTTCAGATTCGGATGGGCTGCAAGACTTGCAGGCCGGAATCGTACTGAACGTACGATGGAGGATCGCAAGTTGAAGCAGAGCGCCGAAGATGAATATTCCAATAATCCCGCTGACCGACCAAGAGAAAAGAGCTAAAAAAACGCTCAAGAAACAAAACCGTACAATTATGAGGGGGTTTATAATGATAAAAGAGATCGGGTTTAATGAAATTGAAGGCATTATAGTTGGCCACGCGCAGGACCTGGAAGCGGCAACCGGCGTTACTGTTATTATAAGCGAAGAAGGCGCTACAGCGGGAGTGGATGTAAGAGGCGGCGCTCCGGGAACCAGAGAAACCGATTTGTTAAATCCTGTCAATCTCGTACAGAAGATTCACGCTGTTATGCTGGCAGGAGGAAGCGCCTTCGGGCTCGATGCTGCTGCCGGAGTCATGCAGTATCTTGAAGAAAAAGGCATCGGTTTTGACGTACACGTAACCAGGGTTCCCATTGTTTGCGCGGCCGTACTCTTTGACCTCACAATCGGCGATTACAGAATCCGACCCGACAAAAAGATGGGGTATCAGGCATGTGTAAATGCCGACAGCAAGGACGTAGCGCAGGGGAATATCGGCGCCGGTACAGGAGCTACAGTGGGTAAAATTCTGGGTATGGAACGCGCGATGAAAAGCGGCCTCGGAATTTATGCTCTTCAGGTGGGAGATTTAAAGGTCGGCGCCCTTGTTGCCGTAAACTGTCTGGGTAATGTCATTGATCCGGTTACAGGAGAAAACCTTGCAGGACCTCTTGATGAAGATATGCTCATTGTGACTGATACTGAGGAAATCATGATTAAATCCTATTCTGAAAAAAAGGATCTTTTCAGCAGCAATACAACAATCGGCATTGTAGCAACAAACGCTGCCTTTACAAAAGCGCAGGCAGCCAAGCTGGCATCAATGGCTCAAAACGGGTATGCCAGAACGATGAGGCCCGCCCATTCCATGTTCGACGGCGATACAATATTCGCCCTGTCAACAGGCTCCATTGAAGCTGACCTTACTGTTGCGGGTTTTCTGGCAGCGAGAGCAATGGAAAGAGCAGTAGTTGCAGCAGTAAAAAACACAAAATCCCTCTGCGGCCTGAAGTGCTATGCTGATCTGAAACGTAAATTCTGATTTGCAGACTTTGCCTGCGGTAATCTCTCAATAGAGCATACCGACCTGCACACCTCGTCCGAAATTCAGGCAGACAAGAAACATGATTTGGGAGAAAAATAAGCAATTTTGCAATCTATTTACATAGGCCAAAAGACTTACTTCATGAAATCCGTGTAACAGTTACACAGATTTTTAAAATCATAGGAAAGGCTTATTGAGCCTTGTTATACACGATATGGCTTTAAAAACAGGTTCCCATATTTTAAACTGCAATTTTCCCTCAGTTGTCGGTATTATATCGTATTAACAAAAATACATTTTAAAAAATCTCTTTTCGCCAAGCCTGGCTGCACCGATTTATTACCACCTTAGGCAACATCATGAAAACACCTGTCACGAATGCCGTATTAGATGAGGATGCTTGCCCCATACAAATATTGTTTTGTCCGGCCTCTTTGTAATTGCAATTATGTTTAATGGTTGTATTTTTAGTTTTGAAGGGGTGGAATTTTTGCATACAGGGTGAAGGGGCAACTCAAATTACGAATTTAGAGTTGAGAATTTCTGAGTGCACAACTCTTAAAGTGCATATCTCATATTTGATTGTCTGTACTGTTTTTGCGGAGATTTTGGTAATTGCCGCCACAGTGGCGGCAAAATTGTTGTGAGCTGAAAAGCATGAGCTGTTACCCGTCATAGTTATAAAAGAAGGACAAGGTCTGCCCTATTCGGTTAGAAAGCAGGTACTACAGGTGTGTCCCGGCGACAGAGCAGTCTATTACATCATAGGCACGAAGAAATTTGGGAGAAAATTGATTGACAAAATAAATTTCTTGGTAAATACTGTATTTTATAACAGTATTTACTATAGCAGTATTTTTGGCGACTATTATGAAAAACCTGACAGACAAACAATCTGAAATCTATGAATTCATAGTCAAATGGCAGATAACCAACGGTTACCCGCCGACACAGGCGGAGGTCCGTGAACATTTCAAATTTGGCAGCATTAACGCTGTACGCGGTCATCTTTTGCTGATAGAAAAGAAGGGATATATCCATCTGAATTCCGGGAAAGCTCGTGGAATTCAGATGGCGTCGCTATCTGTACCAGCTATTAAACAGCAAGAAAACTCTATCCCCTTACTTGGTACTATTGCGGCCGGGACCCCGATATGGGCAGAGCAGAATTTCGAAGGTTATCTACCTATTCCACCTGTTTTGTTTGGTGGCGGTGAGCTTTTTGCGCTCCATGTGCATGGTGACAGTATGGCAGGAGCAGGAATCAGAAATGGTGATATTGCTATTATACAACGGAGAGATTGTGTCGAAAACGGGGAAATAGCGGCTGTTCTTATTGAGCAGGAAGCTACATTAAAGAGAGTTTTTTTATCATCCGAGTTGCTTGTACTTAAATCCGAAAATCCTGCCTTTGAAGACCTCAAATATGGTGTGGGTATGAGCGATTTCATCAGCATACTTGGGCGCTATCGGGGAATTGTCCGAACCACAAATAATGGGTGTCGTTCATGAGTATCGTTAACGCAGTCAAAGACTTTGGATGCCACGATGTAGTACCGCTTGGCGGCAAGCCGACCCCCAGACATCTGGACTACCTTGATCTGTTGAAGGTATCCGGTAACGGGAACCTTAAGATTGATGCGGTAGCCGAATTCCAGGCCAGACCCCTGCTTTACATCGTATCGGAAAGCCAGATAGGGAATTTCAACAACGAAAAAATGTTGAATTTGCAGTGCCTTCTGGCTAACCGGGGAGAGAGAGCATATCTTGGCGTATTGAGCCCAGGTGAGTTGAATGTGTATCCCATAAATCTGAACCGATCCGCCTTGAAAGCTGGATACAAGAAGACAATTAAGCGGGAATCTCCAGAAGCGCCACTGTTTTTTCAAAACCTCGTGAGTGGTATTTTTAGTATAAAAGGCCACCCAGAAAATTCTGATTTTGTATTCAAGGAAATTCACGAATTAATGGAACGTTCGTCAGAGATTCTTATAGAAGATTACAAGCTCAACCCTCTGGATGTTCTCTCGTTTCTTGGCCGGGTATTGTTCTTTCGTTTCCTCTGGGATCGTAAGATAGTTCAGCCGAGTGAACTTTATTATGTATGTCCACAAGCGGACTCTCCCGGTGCTTGCTTCCGCGATGTTACTAACTCTGTGGCAACATGCCGTTGGCTTGATGAAACGTTCAACGGTGACTTACTTCCATTTTCCGGCGACTATGCGAAAGTATTCAGTCAAGCGAATGAGCAGACAAATGGCAAATTATTCTACCACCTGCAAGCCATTCTGGAAGGATGGAAACATGTAGGCTACGAGGAATTTCAGGGTCGGATCGATTGGGGTGATCTTGACTTTGCCCACATTCCTATCGGCGTACTCAGTCAGGTGTATGAGAGCTTCAGCAGGGTGTGGGATACGCGACTGTCGGAACAGACAAGTGTTTACTATACACCCAAGAATATTGCACGCTACCTTGTGGATGACGCATTTGAAGGTGTCATTGACAAGAAAAATACCCGAATTCTTGACGCAAGTTGCGGTGCAGGGATTTTCCTTGTTCTGGCATTCAGGAAACTCGTTGCTTCCCGTTGGATACATGACGGAAAAAGACCGGATACTGAGACGATCCAGTCTATACTCTACAACCAGCTTTGTGGTTTTGACGTTAGCGAATCCGCCTTGCGCTTGGCAGCATTGTCGCTCTATATTACCGCTATTGAATTGAATGGAACACCTCGACCTCCAAAAAGTCTGAGGTTTCCAAAGCCGCTTCAGGGTGTGGTGTTGCATAATCAGAGGCGACCTGAAGAGCGAGAAGCCAAGGGTTTTGTACTGGGCAGCTTGCGTCCGGATCTTTCCAAAGACTTCGACGGGTACTTCGATATTGTCATTGGCAATCCTCCCTGGAGTCGTCTGAGGGGAGACAGCGACGAGGCTAAAAAAGAGATCAAGTCGCAGAATGCTGAATTTACCGCATTGACTCGCCGGATTTTGATAGATCGTGGACTGGCAGATATTGCAAAGATCTACCACAACCCTGACAACAACCCGGACCTGCCGTTTTTATGGAGAGCTACTCAATGGGCCAAACAGGGAGGCATTATCGCCATGGCCCTGCCCGGCCGAATATTTCTCAAGCAGACAACTTCCGGCACCCGTGCATTTAATGCGATACTACATGGGCTCAAAATTACAGGAATACTCAATGGGTCAAACCTATCGGATAGCGAGGTATGGCCGCGGATGAACCAACCTTTCATGCTTTTTTTCGCACGTAATCGTGTGCCAGTCGCCAACTACCATTTTCACTTTGTTACTCCACACTTTGAAAAACGTCTGAACGAAAAAGGACGTATCCGTATTGATTATCAATCGGCCCAGCCAGTGGGTGTTCCCGACGTTATTAAAGATTCCGGGTTGCTGAAAACACTGGCCGCGGGAACTGCTCTTGATGTGGATGTGATTCGCAAGCTTGATGAATTGGGTTGGTCCACTGTTAAGACATATTGGAAAAGTAAGGGGTTATACTCTGGTCTGGGGTACAATTGTTCTCCAAAACAGCGTCAGTATGATGCAGCCCTTATGCTCGATATGCCAGATTTCGTTCCACCTATCAATAGAGAGTTCTTGGTTGATATGTCTTCGCTGCACAAATTTGCATACGCAACTGTTCTTAGACCGCGGAATCCTAAACTATATGCTCCTCCTATTCTTATTGTGCCGGAATCTCCAGGCAGTTCGTTGTCTTTGCCCAAATCATGGATAGCGCGAGAACCAATTGTCTTTTCTTCAAGCTATTACGGATTTTCTGCTCACAATAACGATAAGGCAGATTGGATCATAGCAATTCTTCATTTGATCACTCACTCTGAACTGTTCAGATATCATGTGCTAATGATGAGTTCGAAGATAGGCGTGGAGCGAAGGGCCTTTCTCAAAACAAACATTGAGAATTTTCCGTTCCCGAATATCGATATGTTGTCTAGTGGACAACAACAAAGTGCCCTGGAACTGTCAAATCAACTTGAAACCGCATTCAACAAACCTTGGAAGGCAATCAACGACTTTATTTTCGATCTCTATGGTTTAGATAAATATGACCGTCAGGTTGTCAAAGATACGCTTGAAATAGCTCCACCATTCAAAGAGGCACGTGACCGCGCTAATAACACCCCGACGAAAAAGGAGCGCAATGCTTTCCATGTAGAACTTCAACGATTGCTGGACCCATCTTTCAATATTACGGATGAAACAGTGTCGATTACCGAGGTTGAAATTCCGAAACAGGATATCTTTTCTTCCTGGTATTTTTTTACTATTATGTCCCCATCTGCATCCATAAAGCTTGTGCAAGAAGCACAGAGAAATCTGATCTCTCAAATCACCGAAGAGGCCAACAAAACAGGCTGCAGCAGAGTTATTGTTCATGGTGAGGGGCTTCTCCTTGTCGGGATTATTGGTCAGTATCGTTATTGGACATTAAGCCGCTCCCGTCTAGCCGCACTGGACATCTTGCGCCATCACCTTGATGTCTTCCCTATAGGAAGGAACTGATGGCCGTAGGCTTTTTTACTCAGGGCATAGAGTTCTCATTGCCTCACCCACAAATATCACTACGGACCACCCTACTCCTTTGCAAGGTAATTAATAGGGCATGGCAACTACTTAAAGAGCATCCTCCTGCCAACTTTCGCTTAGATTCAGCAGATGAAGATGCCATTACCCAAGTAATGGTGGAGATCATTGAAAACCGTTTACGAAAAAAAGGTGAAGTTAATGGATTCGATTGCGCACGGTTTGGCAAGGTAACACGTGAACCTAAGATTACAAACGTCGACAAGAAACACCCCGACAAGATGCCGGATATATTTTTCGATTTAAAAAGGGACAAATATACGGTTATCAGTGATCAGGATGGGCTTTTTGTGGAATGTAAACCAGTTGACAGCAAACACCCAATTCTGTCCTGCTATTGTCAAAAGGGATTGCTAAGGTTTGTCAAAGGTGACTATGCCTGGGCCATGCAGGATGCTCTGATGGTCGGCTATGTGATGGGAAATTATTCATTTAAGAAACTTTCATCTGTTCTTGATGATCAGGAGAAGAGAGAGACCCTGAAGACAAACAGCCATTCCGAGGTTGATGAATATGAGATTTACCGTTCAAGCCATAAAAGGGAGTTTGAGTGGCCGGAAAGCCATGGTAGGGCCTGTCTGATATCCATAATACATCTTTGGCTATTATTGTAATTTTTACTTCGATGACCCAGGATAAGCCACTTCTTCGGCATAGTGTGCCAATAAAGCCAAACCTTTGCCCTTGACTTAGCTATGAGAGAATTTACTGGATTGAATTATGATAATTAGTGCCAGCCGCAGAACGGATATTCCGGCATTTTTCTCTGACTGGTTTTATAACAGGATTGAGGAAGGATATCTGCTAGTTCGCAATCCTATGAATCATCACCAGGTAAGCCGGATAAATCTATCCCCGGGAGTTGTTGACTGCATTGTTTTCTGGTCCAGGAATCCCTCAAAGATGATGGATAGGCTCCACATGCTGCAAGATTATAGTTTTTATTTTCAATTTACTCTTACCGGCTATGGACAAAAGCTGGAGCCCAATGTTCCTTTGTGCCGGGAAGCTGTTGCTGTTTTCCGTGGCTTGTCGGAAATGATCGGAAAGGACAGAGTTATCTGGAGATATGACCCTGTAATTCTGAGCGAGCAATTAAATATTGAATATCATGCGGATAAATTCGAAGAGATAGCGAGAGATTTATCAGGGAAAACCGCGAGGTGCGTCATAAGCTTTGTTGATATGTACAAAAAATCAAAGCGAAATATGGCATCTATTCCGGTAATTGAAATTCAGATGGAGCAGATGATCGAGGCGACATTAATTTTCAGCAGGATATCCTCCAAATATGGCATTGAGCTGACAAGCTGTGCTGAAATAATTGATCTGGAACAATACGGGATAAACCATGGAAAATGCATAGATGATAAACTTATTGAGAAAATATCCGGTTTTACCCTTGCCGTGAAAAAGGACCTCACACAAAGGTCAGAATGCAACTGTGTTAAGAGCGTTGATATCGGGACGTATAACACCTGTGCCCACGAATGCCTGTACTGTTACGCCAATTACAGCCACAACCGGGTACGCAGCCATTACGCTTCACATGATCCGCG
This sequence comes from uncultured Syntrophorhabdaceae bacterium, assembly GCA_964532465.1. Lineage (GTDB taxonomy): Bacteria > Desulfobacterota > Syntrophorhabdia > Syntrophorhabdales > Syntrophorhabdaceae > JAPLKB01. The sequence continues at coordinate 35,625 of CAZHHX010000026.1, forward strand.
ATCGCCTTTGCTTTTCGGGAAAATCGGGCCGGAGGATAAAATCTACGAGAGGAAAGTTGTAAGCTGCCGACAGGCACAAACCCCGCTTTTCTGATACCAATTCGCCTTCAATCATTCCCGCCTGTCTCATAGCTCCAGCGGACAGGTAACTTCGTTACATCGTCGTCACACTCTTCGGCGTACTGGAAAGTACGCCTGCATCGGTTCCTCCTTGTTGCCTCGTTCTATAAATGAATCCGAATTGGTATGAGCACAAAGAGCAGGACAGGCTGGTCATTAGATGTTTTCTTGAAGGAAAGCTCCGGAAACTCAAGCAAATCTTGACCCTTGTTTATTGATGATGTTATATTTGCTTCAGGCATTTTTTGCTGTTTCAGGGGTAAAATGTTCAGGAGGATTGAATTGGTAAGAAAAATATTTGCTCTATGTTCAATTTTGTTGATCGGGTTTTTCCTCTTTAATACAGGCGCAAACGCTGCTGAAAATAAATCAACGAAAGGTGATAAAAAAATGGATAATTCTCAGTTAACCGCAACAATCAAAACAGAAAAAGGTGATATCAGGCTCATTCTTTTCCCGGACAAAACCCCCTTAACGGTTCTCAGTTTTGTGAACTTATCCAAGAGAGGTTTTTATGACAATCTTACTTTCCACCGTGTCATACCTGATTTTATGATCCAGGGAGGATGTCCTTCGGGAACAGGCACAGGAGGACCGGGATATCGTTTTAAAGACGAATTTTCAGATGATTTAAGGCACAGCAAACCGGGCATGCTTTCCATGGCAAACTCGGGTCCCGGTACAAACGGAAGCCAGTTCTTTATTACTCATGTAGCCACACCCTGGCTGGACAATAAACATACAATTTTCGGACAGGTCGTGGATGAAGAAGATCAGAAGGTTGTAAACACCATTGTCGGCAGGGATAAGATTATTTCCATTACCATAGAAGGCGATTACAGCGCTTTGGCAGAAAATTACAAGGATCAGCTGGAAAGCTGGAATAAGACACTGGGAAATAAATAGTGCAAAACAATAAATTGCCCTGCAAAAATGCCGGGCAATTTATTTTATTTCGTCAGATATTCATGCATTGAGCGTGCAGCCTTTCGACCCGCGCCCATGGCAAGGATAACCGTTGCGGCTCCTGTTACGATATCTCCTCCGGCCCAGACCCGATCTTTTGTTGTTTTACCTGTCTTAGGATCGGCAACAAGCGTCCCGCGACGCGTTGTTTCAAGTCCCGTTGTTGTTGAAGGCACCAGAGGGTTCGGGCTGTTGCCGATAGCACAGACAACGGCATCCATCTGCATACGGAAGTTTGAGTTAGGTATCTCTATGGGAGTTCTTCTCCCTGAGGCATCGGGCTCGCCAAGTTCCATCCGCAGACATTCGATCTCTTTCAGCCAGCCCTTCTCATCTCCGATATATCGGAGAGGTAATGTCAGTATGTTAAAGATCACGCCTTCCTCTTCAGCGTTCTCACTCTCTTCAAGCCGTGCGGGCAATTCTGCGTGAGAGCGCCTGTAAATGATTCTGGATTCAGAAGCCCCCATGCGGAGCGCTGTCCTTGCCGAATCCATTGCAACATTCCCGCCGCCGACAACTGCTACCTTTATATGCTTTTTCACCGGCGTGGAAGACAGGGGATAGCGATATCCCTGCATGAGATTCATGCGGGTAAGATATTCATTCGCCGAATAAACCCCGTTCAGACTCTCTCCCGGAATATCCATAAACCAGGGGAGCCCTGCGCCTGTTCCTACAAAAACGGCATCGAATTCTTTCAGTAATTCATCTATAGAGCGTGTTTTTCCCACAACATAGTCCGTAATAACCTTCACACCCAGTTTTTTCACATAGTCAACCTCCCTGGCAACAATTGCCTTGGGAAGACGGAATTCCGGGATTCCGTATATCAATACCCCTCCGGCCTTATGGAGGGCCTCGAATATGGTCACCTCATGGCCGAGAAGAATCAGGTCGCCTGCCACGGTAATCCCTGCGGGGCCGGAACCCACTATGGCAACCTTTTTGCCGGTAGGCTTTGCTTTGGGAGGTATATCCACAACACCCTCTTTAGCTTCCCAATCAGCAAGGAACCGCTCCAGCCTTCCTATGGCAATTTCACCTTTCTTATTGACCAGGATACACTGTGATTCGCACTGGCTCTCCTGGGGGCACACCCTTCCGCATACTGCCGGAAGACAATTCTTTTCCTTTAATTTTTTTATTCCTGCCGCAAAGTCCCTCTTTACAATACAGGATATAAAATCGGGAATATCAATCTCTACAGGGCAGCCTGTTTTGCATCTCGGTTTTTTGCATTGCAGGCAGCGCTTTGCCTCTGTAACGGCAAGCTCCTCTGTGTAGCCAAGGGCCACTTCGTTGAAGTTATGACGCCTTATTTCAGGAGACTGCCTGGGCATATCGTTCCGGTTTAAATCTATTTTTGATGTCTTTTCCGTCTTTTCTTCATTCATGCCTGACATTTGCCCCCCTCGTGGACTATCGGTTTGGGTTCGCTTCGCCTGAAAAACAACACTTCTTCCTCAAGATATGCCTTTCTGCGCGCGAGAAATTCCTTCCAATCCACTTCATGTCCGTCAAATTCCGGGCCATCGACACAGGCAAATTTCATCTTGCCCTTGACCGTTACACGACAGACACCGCACATACCGGTCCCGTCAATCATGATGGGATTAAGATTTACAATTGTTTTAATCCCCATATCTCTTGTAATCTCCGATACGTGGGCCATCAAGAATGTGCAGCCGTTTACAATAATTCTGTCAGGAGGGCTTATAAGACCGTTGATGATATCCGGGAGCCTGCTCACATGACCCTTAAACCCCTGACTTCCGTCACGGGTTATATTGAAAATCCTGTTTGATAAAGGGACAAACCTGTCAGTCCAGTATATCAGGTAATTGCTCCTTGCCTCAAAAACGGTAATGATTTTATTTCCTGCCTGTTTCAACTCTTTCACAACAGGGTACATGCTTCCGATGCCGTAGCAGCCGCCGATACACATAACTGTGCCGAAATTGCCGATTTCCGTCTCGTTGCCCAGAGGCCCAACGCATGTGGCCACTGTATCTCCCGCTTTCAGACAGGCAAGGGCTCCTGTTGACGCGCCTACTTCCATGAATACAATGGTAATAGTGCCTTTTTCAGCATCCCAGTCGGCAACAGAGAGAGGAATACGCTCGCCTTCATCATTGGCGCGTACAATAACAAACTGACCCGGCCTTACCTTCGACGCTATTTCAGGCGTTTCGATAACAAGGAGGTGCATATTCGGAACAATCATCTTTCGCTCTATTACTTTATTCATCCTGCCCTCCCTGCTGTTTCCGGGGCCTCACATCCGCCCTTTTCCCGCTCACCCTGCGGGCTGCCTTCATGATTTGCCCTTTCTATTACAGCCATGCCGCCCGCAACATCTGCCAGCGATATACCTCTGTAGCTGCTTCCACGCGGAGCAGAGGAAACACTCCTGCCCTTTCCGGGAACAGTCACTGACCCCTTAACAGTAGTTTTGGCAAATTCAAGTCTCTTTTTTATGTTGGGGAAACCATTTACATATTTTTTAATCTCATTCTGAATTGAAGCCGTATCTTTATACTTCAAAACACTCTTGCCCATTTTCTCCGCTATGTTTTTAAATATCAGCCAGTCAGGCCTTGATTCCCTATATGGTTCTATTGCTTTTTTAACAGACAAAACCCTGCCTTCACCGTTGATCAGGGTTCCATCGGATTCAGAGAACAGGCTTGCCGGGAGAATCAGATCAGGCAGGCGGGAAGACGAAAGAGGCAGCGCGTTCTGATAGATGAAAAAATCACATGCCGGCAGCGCGTCAATATATGTTTCCCCCACAAGGTAAATCACTTTTTTCCTCTTTTTCAAATCAACCCGTGTAAGATCAATCTGAACATCTGCTGATTTACCTTGAGCAGCGTTTTTCAATGCCTCACCGGGCATCACCCCTGGGATAAGGCCCATAGCAAGCATCCCTTTAATATTCGTATAAGGATGTGCAACAACTATTTTCCATCCATGTTTGTTTCTCATATTGATGAGGGTCTGGAAAATCGCATTTCCTCCGGGTCCATGCATAGCCCTTTCTCCAACAACAACAACCTTTTCCTTTGATGCGGAAAAACGTTTGGATACTTTTTCTATTTCGCTGCCCCATTCCTTGTACAAACCTGATGTTTTTGCCTGTTTACTCTTAGAAAAACCGTTGACTATTGATTCCAGTATGTTAGTCCATCGTGTTTCCTCGGCTTGGAAGGTCGCTTCGCTTAAGAGGTCGAGATTTGTATCGACAGAATTTATAACAGCGAGACAGGCACCGGCTTTTACAGCCTTTTTAATGTTTATGCCCACAGGTGAATATCCGTAAAGAGCATCAAATCCGACAGCAAGAATGCTTTGAGCATCTTCAATGATATCGATAGGTTCAGACCCAAGGGCAAGGTCCAAGAAATCAGCAAGGCTATCTCCGAGTTCGATCATCATCGATGATACAATGTTTTCAGAACCGGTTAAGCTCCGGATAAACTTTTGCGCCATAAAAAAATCTTCGTTGGATAATTGAGGAGAAATAAGAAACAGGCAATCCTCGGGCTTAATCTCTTTCAGCTTATCTGCTGCCAGGGAAATTGCCTGATCCCATGAAATGTCGTTATAACCCACTGGGGTCATTTCCATGGGAACCCCGTACCGAAGGGGGCTGTGAATATATTCCGGAACTGCAAACCGCCCTTTGACGCATATAAGGCCATGGTCTATCAATGAATCATAGTCGGGAAGAACGTCAATAACCTCATTATTTTTTACCTGCAACCGGAGTTTGCAGCCCACAGAGCAGTAATTGCATGCAGTGGAAACCTCTGCATCGGGCTTTCCATACCATTTGCTTACTTTAACGCTCAAGGCGCCGGTGGGGCATGAACCCACGCAGGCGCCGCAGAATTCACACCCTGATTCGAGGTGCGTCCGGTCAAAAGCGGGCCCGATTGTAGTAAGTCTGCCGCGCTGCTTGAAGCTCAATGTTCCGTTCATACGGACATCATTGCAAACCCTCACGCAGCGGCCGCAGAGAATACAGAGGTTATAATCACGATCATAGAAGGGGTCGTTTTTTTCAACGGCGAACCCCTTATAGTAAACAGGATAGGAGGTTTCTGTCAGGCCTATGCTTTCTGTAATCTGCTGAAGCTCGCAGCGGTTGTCGTTGGGACAGTAACGGCAACCTGTAGTTACGCCTACTTTTCGGATTGTGCCTTGAAACTCTTTGCATTCATCCTCTTCAGTACAGAAGAGGCAGCTTGCAGGATGTTCACTCAGAAGAAGCTTAAGCACCTCCTGTCTTAAACTTTTTATTTCCGCGGTATTTGTACGGATAACCATGCCGTCCTCAGCAGGTGTAGTACATGAGGTCGGAAAACCTCTTAAGCCGTCAACCTCAACAACACAGAGTCGGCAGGCGCCGTAGGAAGGCAGATGCTCCAGCGTGCACAGGGACGGAATAAAGATGTCGTTTATTCTGGCTGCCTCAAGTATGGTAAAGTTCGGTTGAATTGCCACCTTTCTGTTATCAATGGTAATTTGAATGGTCTTTTCCTTTGTCATGATTTTCTCTCCGCAGTCCTGATAACGATTGCATCACCGGCGATTGCGTCGAATCTGCATATTTCGTAGCATGAGCGGCACTTAATGCATTTCGTCGCGTCGAGGTTATGAGGCTCGGACCTTGGTCCTGATATTGCCCCTGTCGGGCAAGCCCTTACACAGGACTGGCAACCTGTGCATTTCTCCTTGATAACCCTGTATTCAATAAGGTCTTTGCAGACAACTGCCCTGCAACGTCCATCCTTTATGTGTTCGAGATATTCATTCCTGAAGTAGCGAAGCGTTGTAAGCACAGGATTCGGAGCAGTCTGGCCCAAGCCGCAAAGAGAGCCTTTTTTTATCGTATCGCCCAGAGTCCGTAGCGTCATCAGGTCTTCAGGCGTACCTTCGCCATGGGTTATCCGCTCCAGTATCTCAACCATATGGCGGGTTCCCACACGGCAGGGGACACACTTGCCGCAGGACTCTTTCTGGGTAAAATCAAGAAAGTATTTTGCCACATCAACGATACAGGTATCATCATCCATGATAATAAGACCGCCTGAACCCATAATGGAGCCGGCTGAAGCCAGCGATTCATAATCTACAGGAAGGTCGAGAAATTCTTCCGAAAGACATCCTCCGGATGGCCCGCCTGTCTGGATTGCCTTGAAGGATTTCTGCACCCCGCCGCCTATATCGAAAATGATTTCTCTGAGTGTTGTGCCGAGCTGTACCTCAATAAGCCCCGGCCTGCGCACCTTGCCCACAAGAGAAAAGGTCTTGGTTCCTCTGTTTCCTTCCTTGCCGAATTTGTTATACCATTCTGCTCCGTTTCTGAGGACATTGGGGAGTGTTCCCATGGTCTCAACATTATTGATGATAGTCGGACATCCGAAGAGTCCTGCTATGGCGGGAAAAGGAGGGCGCGACCGCGGCATTCCGCGTTTGCCTTCAATGGACGCGATTAATGCCGTTTCTTCGCCGCATACAAAGGCTCCTGCCCCTTCTTTGATCTTCATGTCAAAGCTGAATTTGGAACCGAGTATATTGCCGCCCAGCAGATTGTTTTCTTTCATCTGTTTTATGGCAGTTTTAAGGCGGTCGATTGCAAGGGGATATTCGGCCCGGATGTAGACAATACCCTTACTCGCGCCTATTGCATAACCGGCAATAAGCATACCTTCAAGCACTGCATGGGGGTCTGATTCGATGAGTGATCTGTTCATAAAGGCCCCGGGATCTCCTTCATCGGCATTGCAGATCAGATACTTCTGCTCTCCCGGCGCGCTCCTGCAAACAGTCCATTTCCTGAAAGTCGGGAAGCCGGCGCCCCCTCTGCCGCGCATACCTGCCTGCCGTACAATACCTATGACATCTTCCGGCCTCATCTGAAGGGCTTTCATAATCCCCTGATATCCTTCGGATGCAAGGTACTGGTCAATATCTTCAGGATCAATGAGGCCGCAGTTTCTGAGAACCACCCTCACCTGGGGCTTTAACATGGGCAGTTCATAGAAAGGAGGTATGTTGTGGAAGCTGTTGTCTCCAAAATTACCGATGGCGGCTTTAGAAAAGGGCACCCCTTCGATAAGATGTGATTTTAATATGTTTGCAAGCAGCTTGGGGATCACATTGGAGTAGCTGACCCTCGGCTGTTCAGGCATTTTAATATCGACAAGAGGTTCAAGGTAACAGGGGCCTATGCATCCGACCTCTATTATCCTTGCCTTCAGATTATTATCCTTCAGGAAGGTCTCAATTTCCTGGATAAGTTCAAGGGCTCCGGCAGCCCTTCCGCAGGAGGCGGCGCCGACGTATATAACAGGTATTTTATTATTCCGCAATTCTTCCCATTTCTTTTTTGCCGATTTGATTTTCGCTTTTAATTTATTCATATTGTTTTAATAGCTCCGATAATCTGTTTACGGTCATTCTGCTGTAAATATCAGCATCAACCTGAACCACAGGAGATAATGCGCAGCATCCCAGACAGGCAACCCGCTCCAGGTCAAAACGTTTATCCGGAGTAGTCTCACCGCAGCCTATACCCAGTTCACGCTCCAGCATATCAAGCAAAGTGGCGCCACCTCTTACATGGCAGGCCGTACCGAGACATACCCTTATAGAGTGTCGACCAGGCGGATTGAATCGAAATTGGGCATAGAAGGAAGACACGCCGAAAATCTGATTTTCGGTAATCCGGAGATGTCGGGAAATCATTTTTATTGATTCAACAGCCACATAACCATAATTTTTCTGGACATCCTGCAGAATAGGAATAAGCTGATCGGGCTTTCGTTCATACTTCTCGAAGATGGATTCAATCCTTTCAGGCATAATCATCCCCTGTTGCATATTATGTTTTAAATACATGAGCATTGAAAATAGGAGATTGCTGCTACAAGTTGATTTAACCGGTCGGTTTCTTTACAGAGGATGATTATTGAAAAAAAGACTTTTAAGCCTTTTATCATAATAAACCCCCTTTTACTTTTACAATACTTAATAAATCACAAAAATTATGTCAAGGTATATTTTTAATTATTTCTCCTGAAAATAGATTTTTATTCCCATTTGTACCGACATACCGGCATGGATGTTTTATTTAAAATTGGAATAAACCGTTGCCTTCACAACTATTTTTCTTTTAATTCATCCCATTTGTAATCGATCAATTCGGTTAAAACACCATTGAGTTTTTTGGGATGAATCAATGCGAATTCACAATCGCGAAAAGGTCTTACAACTTCTCCTCTATGATCGGGAATAAATGGGTAGTCTTTGCCCTCCAGTTCCGCCATGGCTTTACGGGTGTTATCTACATTAAAACTGACCAGCATTACGCCTTCGCCGTTTTTCTTAATCCATTGAGCGACCGGCCCGTCAGGCGTCGTTGATTCCATAAGTTCAAAACCCACTTCGCCGATCCAGTAACGCGCCACACGAATCTTTTCAGGGTCATCCTCATAGAGGTCATCAGGTTCTGACTTGCCCAGCAAGGGCTCCCAGATTTTCCTCGCTGCTTCCAGGTCCTTTACAGCAACACAGATATGATCCACCTTGTTTGCTTTCATACGCTTCTCCAATATAAATAGAGTTTTTGCAGCCTCATGCACTTTTTAATCTGATCCGGAAAACCCGTGTTGACCGATCTCAAAAGGTCCGCCTGAGTAGGGAAACTGACTAAAGAGCCATTCTCCAGCGCCTTGTTCGCCGATCTATTCATAATGCGTCCACATCCTGATCACCTTAACGGTTTTTATATCATCAAGAACTTGGTAAACAAGACGATGTTGAATATTTATCCTGCGCGATATAACACCAGCAAGGTCTCCTACAAGTTTCTCGTATGGTGGCGGGTTCTGATAGGGGTCTTCTCGAAGGATGTTGAGTAGACGAGAAGCTTGTGTTTTGAGGCCGGACTGCACTACCTTCTTTGCGTCTTTTTGAGCCTGCCCGGTAAAGACCAGCCGCCAACTTACCAACCCGGTTCCTCGGCGCATTTCTCGACAGGAGTTTTCAGACCTTTTTTGATAGATACACGCATACCCGGTATGGAGGTAAGATACAGAGTTTCTTCTATGGCCCGCCAGTCTTCCTCAGAGACAAGAACAGCAGAATTTCTCTTACCGACAATCTGAACTGGCACATGGCTTTCTTTTACTTCATCTACCAGATTATATAAACGTTTTCTTGCATCTGATGCGGATAGTGTTGTCATCTTTAACGCCTCCTTATCGTACCGTATATGGTACGTCAGTATCATATAAATGTCAAGTCACTTGGAGGCGAACGCCAAGTTCAGCCAGAGGCTGTTTTGTGGCCGGTTGGCTGCATCACGTGGTTATATCCTCCCCCAATCATATGCTATTGCGCCTTGTTTGCAAACATCAACACAGGTACCGCAGAGAATGCATTCCGCATTTTCCATGCTTTTATTATTAACCATTATTTCTACTGGAAGGCTCATCGGACAGTGTTCAGCGCAGGCATGACAATGTTTACAGGCTTCATGGTTTGACTTTAATTGCAAAGAAACCCATTTAAAATAATTTCTTATCTTCCTGCCTGTAATCATAAAAGGAGCCATCCAACATAAATGATGACAAAATGATCTCTTGCCAAATGAAAATGCTGGAATAACGATGAGTATAAGAAGAACAACAAAATATGATATAAGGCTCTTGATGTCGCCGATGGAAAAACCGTGTGTCGTCAAATAGAAAAAATCTATTCTGTTGTACCCTCCGGATTTTATCGCTAAAAGTATAATTGAGATGATCCAAGGTACCCATATAATCCATTTAAAGTAATCACCTCTTGTCACTTTTTTATCCCTTGCAAGAAAAATGGCCTCCTGACAACCAGCACCTGGACAAACCCAGCCGCAATACCCTCTACCAAAAAAAAGAGAGCTAATAAACATAAGGACAAAAAGAATAAAACTACCGTTTATAATACCTTTTGAGCTTGCCTGAACAATGAGCACCGGGGACAAATAGTAGAAAATTGCCGGGAATAAAAAGAAAGAAAATAAAATGAGACCTTTTCGTATTTTTTGTCTTATATTCATTTTAATATATAACACCGGCGTTAGCCAGAGGCCTGATTTCAGGCCGATTTGATCCAGTAATTGTTATGAAATCTTCCGTCGTTATCATATTTTTGTTTTCTTTGATCTCTTTGCAAAAAATGGGAAAAACATCGGTACCCGTTTCTTGTATTCCACATAAGGTTCTCCCAGCCGCTTTAACAATTCCGGTTCTTCGACCTTCTTCAACTCCCACACGCTAATGATGATAAATAGTGGCGTAAAGATAAGCGTCAACGACAAAGAACCCAGAGCAATGCCAAGACCGAAGAGTTGGATGAAAATGCCGGAAAGCATGGGGTTGCGAGCGAATCTGTATGGGCCGGTTGTTACAAGCTTTGGAGGGGGACTGACGGGAACAGGTGTGCCTCGCGCCCTAAAGAATAAGGCGATTGAAAAAAGTGTAAGGAATACACCGAATACGATAAGACACAACCCGATGACTAAGCTCAAGGAGCAGTAAGCTCTGGGGAAACTCAGCCATTTGTCGACGGCAAGAGACAGGAGGACAAAGAAGGCAATCAGAGAAAGATAAAGGGTGCCGACAATTGGAGCAAGGATAACCCTCACTCTCCAATCTCCCGTAGCTACTTTATAAACCAGATATATCCACCTGCCTACGAAAGACATTGGTTTCCTTCCCAGTTACTTCGTTCAATGATCAGTTTGCCTATGTAGACTTTTTCATAACACCGGCGTTCAGCGAGACGATCTTGTCGCGGATTCGCTGCACGCCTGTGTTGGAGCGTCTTTAAGATGCCTTTTTCAATCGTTCAGATACCCACAGTTTGATGATGGACTGCCGAGGCACTCCCAAACGTTTCGCTTCCTTGTCCAAGAGTTGAACCATCCATAAAGGAAAGTCTACGTTGACCCTTTTCTGCTCTTGAACCGGTCTTCTGGCCCTTGAAATGTCAAGGTATTGCGAAACATCCTCGCCTTCATCAAACCTTTTATCGAATTCTTCAGCTTTCATATGCTTCAATCTCCTCTTTGCGGGATCTCCGAACAGAGATTATCCTGATTTTGTCACCACGATATGTTATAATTCCTGACCAGTGTTTCTCAACAATTTTTCCTGTTATCAGGAACCTCGGTTCATCTGTTGTCTTTACCGGAATTTCAATGAGGTCTGGATCATCCCACAATGCTTGTGCTTCGTAAAAATCGATCCCATGCTTCTCCTTGTTTTTTTCACTCTTTTCCGGATCGAATTCAAATTGCATAGTATATAAATTATACCTTCAGTATACCTTTATTGCAATAATCTTTGATTATTATGTCTTCTTTCTTTTGGTTACAACACAAAAATCAGCGCGACGCTTTGCGGATGCGCTGCGATGACTTGTTATGCAGTTTTTTTTGCTTTTCAATAATTTCGGATAATGACCTTAGTGCTTGATTTACCGAATCGTGGTCAGGGAAGTATTTCATAACATCAGATTCAATAACTACAACATTGGTTCCCTCGTTGTATCTTTTTGAGTATTTTCCCTGTATCCCGGTACTGAAATCATATTCTTCCAGCATGTCCTGATCTTTTGGCATTTTCTTCATAATATTGCCTCTCTTTCTTTTTGGCTTTTCGTGCACTTATAATTCTTATTTTATCGCTTCTTTCGGTGTGCACAATAACAAGCAGTCTATCCTTATGTGAATTACCGATCAAAATGAATCTATTCTCTTTTTCCGAATGCAATGGATCATAAATAGTTAACGATAACGTGTCTTTAAATGTCGTGCTTGCTTCATCGAAAGTAATGCCATGAATTTTCTTGTTTGTTATCGCTTTTTCTGTATCCCATTCAAATAGTAGCAATTTTATACCTTAAAATTATTATAGCTTTTCGGAAATTATTTAGCATTTGTTCTTGCATAACAGAAAGCTGAGCCAGAGGCAGGTTTTATTGCCGATTGGCTCCAGCGTTTTGTTATACCTTCACAAACCTATATATCCATATACTTGTCTATATCAAGCGATCCGTGGAAGATGCCTAAAATGTCAATCACTTCCCTATCTCCGCGACGCAAATATGCAATGCGATAGTGGCCGTATAACAAAATCCGTATTTCTCCTTCATTTTCGGAACGGTAAATGTAACCGGTGTCGGGGAATTCTTGTAGTGTTTGTACTTTCTCATAAATAGCTTGTACTACCCTCATAGCGGCGTGGGGATTATCGTTGGCGATGTAGTCGTGAATGTCCCTCAGCCAAGTTTCGGCCTCAGATGTCCACCTTATCTCTGCCATGTTCTTATGCGGTGTTGCATCTCTTTATCAGAGATAAAATGCTCTTTTCTCACGTCTTCAAGGCCCCTCTCAATCATACGTTCAAATGCAAGTTCTCGGATAATCTCGTCATACGATGCATCGTCAGGCTGAGATTCTATAATTTCCCTTATTTTCTGCTTAGCTATTGTCAACATATTATTCCTCCTACGTAAGATGTAGAACTATATAAATTATACAGAAATGCTCTGGAATTTGATACTATCTTCTTCACGTTACGGCATAACATGGAGCTGAGCCTGAGGCAACGCTCTTTGTTGCCGATTGGCTCCAGCGATTGGTTATGCTACTTTTTGTAACTTATTTACAAGTTCTTTGCCAGATATCGGTACAGGGAGTTGTTTGTTGTCCTCTTTATAGAGCAGTATTGTTTCCTCTATAATCTCACAAAGTTCGTTGAATACTTGGCGCTCATCGTCTCCATGACACCCACCATAGAAAAGTTCAGGACAACTACCTATGAAACAGTTATCAGCGTCTGACCACTCAATGATTTTTACGTATTTTGATCCAGGGGTCATTTTTTAACCTCCTCAATGGCAGTTTGTACTGCTTTTTCCTGGTAGTGTTTCGCGTCTTCATTCTCATTACCTGAAATAGTTATAGGCTTTTTCAGCATCGGATGTACAAAATTTCTGTGACTTCCCTTGCCTCCTCTGTTTATAAAACCTTCCTTCTCCAAATCTCTAATCAAGTCTCTTATTTTTCTTGGCATATCTCTATTTATTTAATTATATCATAGAAGTTTTTTCATTTATATGCTTGTTTTTCATTTTGCATAACAAGAAGTTCACCCGGAGTGGCCCGATAGGGACACGATCGGGTGGAACGCCTAGTTGGGCAATCCTTTTTGTACTTTCATAAGTCCCTGTCAAAGACTGATCAGTCCCCTCTCTATTGACCCTTGATTTCCAGAAGAATCGGGCAACCGGGCGGCATGGAAACGCTTTGGCTGAAAGCTATTCAACCTTTGACTGCCCTTCTTACCCAGCCGGTCGGACCTGTTGAGCTTCCAATCTCTGCAATCTTATTTCCCTAAACCAGTCAGAGGACGGTTTCTGAAATAAAAAGATAAGCGAAAGTATCTCCATAGCTAATCGTGCTATTCCAATTAGCCCTGAGATAGGATTTGTACTCAAACTCTGCCAGAGGGGAACAGCGGAAACAGGCATAGCGATAATGAACAGTATCAACAATACTATACGCGCCCAGTTACGACCTTTACCGATCATATAAGCCAACAGCCAAGTGATCCCCACTTCGAAGAAGGTGATAGTCATCATGGCTGTCACTATTGGTACGACTCTTGTGAATGCTGCCGCATCGATGATATTTGCAAGAACGATGAGCCCCATCGTAGTGTAAAGAAGTCTAACTGCGGTTCCGACTTTGGCTGGTCTGTCAATTCTATTTTGCTCCATTTGGTCACCCTCCATTGCCCAACGCAAAAATTAGCGGCGGCTGTAAAGACGCTCGCTAGATTGTTTTGTTGGTCAGTCATTTCTTTATTATTACCCCGTCTGCGCCCACGACGAAACTCATTTCAACCGTTGGGCCGGGGCGAATGACTCCAACACCTCGCCGAATGTCCACAGCCCCTGCGAGCAACTCCACTTGAGCCGTGATAGTCTCTACATCAATCTTAGCCAAATGCCCCGGCGGCGTGGTTGGATCTGCCACAAGAAGTAGGACCACGGGAGAGTTACGAATCTCAATCGTGGTTTGCAGATGAATCCTCGGCTCAGTAGGTGGGTTACCAGTGCACCGCTTCTTCAAGTAGTCAAAGAGTTCACTACCAACCTTGCTGAAAAAGCCCTTGGCTATTTCCCCTGCCACAAAAAGAATGACAATGATTGCTGCGGTCTCAAGAATTCCAGTCTTTTCTATACGTTCTGTTACATCGATTGACTCGTCTGGCGGCAAGAGTTGTGCAATATCCTCTGCGATTTCTTCGAATGGGAACTGTCGTGGGTTGACCAGAACCCTAACGGCTGGATCGGAACCGAACTGAATAGTTCGTCCGGTGAAGGCTATACTGTACCCTCCAGTACTCTTGAAAGCTTCCTCGTTTAACACCTCTAGATCGAGAGCTATGGCCAGTTCGCCGCTCGGAAGCTCCTGAAGACGTTTGTTAAAGCCTCGGGACACTGGTTGTACGGACGTATCATGATTGCGGAAGCTAAAGGAGACTTCTGGTAGTTGTTGAAAAAGTGTCTCGATAGCCTCACGACTGAGCCGTTCACCGTGACTATCAAGCGCAGTAGACGCAATAACTTGACCCCGGATTATCCTTCTCATGTTCCTCCCTTAAAGTTGCCCAACACAAAGCTGAGCCTGAGGCAACGCTCTTTGTTGCCGATTGGCTCCAGCGATTGGTTATGCTACTTTTTGTAACTTATTTACAAGTTCTTTGCCAGATATCGGTACAGGGAGTTGTTTGTTGTCCTCTTTATAGAGCAGTATTGTTTCCTCTATAATCTCACAAAGTTCGTTGAATACTTGGCGCTCATCGTCTCCATGACACCCACCATAGAAAAGTTCAGGACAACTACCTATGAAACAGTTATCAGCGTCTGACCACTCAATGATTTTTACGTATTTTGATCCAGGGGTCATTTTTTAACCTCCTCAATGGCAGTTTGTACTGCTTTTTCCTGGTAGTGTTTCGCGTCTTCATTCTCATTACCTGAAATAGTTATAGGCTTTTTCAGCATCGGATGTACAAAATTTCTGTGACTTCCCTTGCCTCCTCTGTTTATAAAACCTTCCTTCTCCAAATCTCTAATCAAGTCTCTTATTTTTCTTGGCATATCTCTATTTATTTAATTATATCATAGAAGTTTTTTCATTTATATGCTTGTTTTTCATTTTGCATAACACCAGCGTCAGCCAGAGGCCGCTTTATGGCCGATTGGCTGCACGCACTTGTTATGGCTCGCATCTTATGAGTATAAATTCAAAAAAAGTTTTGATTTATTCTCAATCTCCTTGATTACTTTGGAGTCTTTATTCGAATATCTTAATGACCAGTATTTATTGGGATTCCATTTGAACACCCTTTTTTTATCTTCAACCTTTTGAGTTATAAATCCCCAAAACCATAGGTCATCCCATACTTCTATCTCTTCGCCTTTGTAGTACTCGCTGATTTTCTTATTAATCGAGTCAAACGTCCAATTCTTAGCTTCAATTTTATTGAATATCGCTATTATTACTGTATCTACAGGCAAATAAATACAGTCGCCATCAGAGATATTGTCAGGAGCATCTTCCCAAAGTCTTAATTCTGCATTGTAGGCATTGTTATGCAGGTGAAACATTGTTTTCACAAACAAAGCTGATGTTTTAGGACCCCAGCCATCGCGATCTTTCAGTCCGTCATAAAGGTCATGGTATGAACCACGATCCTTGTCGCTGACTTTCCTCACGAATTTATGGAATGTACTAAAACTTTCAGTATCTTCATAAATAAATCGATAGAATTTTGATAGATTGTCTATCTTTGGCTGACTTTGGGAATTGGCTATATCATATAGAAATGACATAACCTTATCTTTAACATTGCTATGACAAAGCGCCATTGATTTATAGTAATTTTCTTGAAGCTCTTTATTGTAAGTTCTGTTATTCAACAAAAATTCATATATAGATATTAGCTTTTCTTTCATGATATCAATATAACCTTAGAATGAATTTTACTTCTTGCCATAACAATTTACTATATGCCTCTGCTGCCACATATCCCAATATTTCTTCATTGAAG
>CAZHHX010000027.1:0-51452 GCA_964532465.1 uncultured Syntrophorhabdaceae bacterium
TACCCTCAGAAGCTACCTGGGAGCGGAATAAAAATCAGGTGGTGGATTTGGGATTTAATACCAAGTTGCTTTCAAACAATAAACTATGATTTATTGAAAGCTTACTCGGTATTATGCCCGGTAATTCAGACTTATAATGTTTGACAGCGACTTGGTATAAAACATATTTTTACAGCTTGTCTAAAAGCTCTGTCAGATTGTAAATGACCCTTCCGTTATTTTCTTCCAGCCCCTGATCCGGGACCTGCGGCGCTGGTTCCCTGAAGTAATATGCCTCTATTCCCATAGCTGATGGAACTTTAAAATCAAATATTTCATGGTCTCCCACATGTATAACCTCCTCAGGCAATACATTGAGTATACTGCATACTTTTTCATAGAATGCCGACTGTTTTTTCACCATATTATAATCTGTTGTTGCAGAAATACTATGGCTAAAATATCGGCCAAGGCCTGTATATGCAAGTTCCTTCTCAACAAATATACGAGCCGCGTTAGAAGCTATGATAAGCATGTATGTATTTCTTAAGCTTTCGATAACTTCTTTTGCGCCCCGGATAGGCTCAATAAATGCTTCATATTTTTCCAGGAGCTCCTGAGCTGTAATCCGGAGGTCAAACTTCTTCAGCCAGTATTCTATCTGATACCAGAGAATGCTTGAATCACCGACAGATGCGTATTCTTTCGCAATGAGCATCCTTGCGTCATCAAAGGGCATGGAATACTTTTCTGCGTAAGCTTCCGGTATGCCGTGATTCCACACCATATCACCGAATTTGGCGCTCACGAGGGTTCCGTCAAGGTCGAAGGAAACTACCTTTTTCATGGGCGAAGTATATCATGTATTTACGTACTTATCTTGTAATATTATATTTCTTGATCTTGTAGCGCAGCATGCGTTCACTTATTCCGATAATTAACGCAGCCTTTGTCTGAACCCAGTCAGCTTTCATAAGGGCTTCCATTATCATCCTCTTCTCTGTCGCCCCAACCACATCCTTAATAGTCCCTTCTGTAACGGACTGTCCTCCTTCAGTCAGAGAAGGCAGGTCTTCTTTTGATATATATTCGCCTCTTGTGAGCACAACAGCTCTTTCTATTATATTCTCAAGCTCCCTTACATTGCCGGGGAAATCATATTTTATAAGCGTATCCCTTGCTTCTTTTGTAAATCCCTTAATACTTTTCTTGTGCCTGTCATTATATTTTTTCAGGAAAAAATCCAGCAGCAGCGGTATGTCTTCCTTCCTCTCCCGCAAAGGAGGTATATCAATAGTAACCACATTCAACCTGTAGAAAAGGTCTTCCCTGAAGGCGCCCTTCTTAACCTCATCTTCAAGATTTTTATTGGTTGCTGTTATGATCCTCACATCCACCTTGACAGGGCGCAGTCCGCCAAGCCTTTCGACTTCCCTTTCCTGAATCACCCTCAGCAGTTTTGACTGGAGCAGAAGCGGGATATCTCCTATCTCATCGAGAAAGATTGTTCCTTTATGCGCCAATTCAAACTTGCCTGCCTTTCTCTGATATGCTCCGGTAAATGCGCCCTTTTCATATCCGAAGAGCTCACTTTCCAGCAATGTTTCAGGTATTGCCGCGCAGTTGACCTTTACGAGAGGCTGGTTTACCCTCTCGCTCAAACTGTGCACGAGGTTTACAACAACCTCCTTTCCAACACCGCTCTCGCCGCGTATAAGGCAGGTGGAATCCGTCTTCGCGATCCTTACAATTAAACTGACAACGCCGTGCATCTTTTCACCGGAATATATGAGGTCTTCAGCCTTGAGCCTGTCTCTCAGTGTTTCCTTCAGCACCATATTTTCACGCACCAAATGCCTCTTCTCCTCAATCTTTTTTAATTTGAAAAGAAGGTCGTCAATATCTATGGGTTTTGTTAAATACTCGGCAGCGCCTGCCTTAAGCGCGCTCACCGCGTTTTCAATGCTTCCGAAAGCTGTTATCATAACCACTTCGACTTCAGGGTTTATCTCTTTGAATTCCCTGAGAAGGGAAAGACCATCCGTATCAGGCAGTTTATAATCAAGAAGCGCTATGTCGAGAACCTCTTCCTTAAACCTCTCTATGGCTGTTTTTCCATCACCGGCTTCCTTTACGGAGTACCCTTCTTTTGTTAGGAGACCTCCAAGAAGCGACCTCTGTGCATATTCATCTTCAACAATTAATATACTTGCCCGATCCATTTTTACCCCCTCTAAACTCCGGAAAAAATATTACAATTAATGATTCGAGATTTACAGGAATATTTCCAGCTATTACTGTAACTACCTAACAAATTAAACATTTTCCCGGCTTCTCATTCTCCTGTCTCCCGACCGTCTGCCAATTGGTTCATCGGCAGACTTATCAGGAATGTCGTGCCTTTTCCTTGCTCACTCATGGCCTTTATATCACCGCCATGATCTTTTATTATCATGTATGAGATAGGCAGCCCCAATCCAATGCCCTTATCCTTTGTGGTATAGTAATATTCAAATACTCTGTGAAGCTCTGTTTCTTTAATGCCTGTACCCGTGTCCTTTATGCTGATATCAATATTCGCGTCTTTTACAACCGTGGTTATCCTGATGGATCCGCTGTTATTTATCGCCTCAATTCCGTTTAAGGCAATGTTGTAAAAAGCCTGCTTGAGCCTTTCTTTCTGTGATTGAATTATAATATCACGGCCGGTCTCATTAATTATATCAATGCCTTTTGAATCAGCTTTTTCTCTGAGAATAACTGCTACCTCTTCAATTATATCATAAAGGTTTTCCTTAAGAAACGGTGCATGGGATTTGGTTGAGAGCAAAAAATCTTCAACTATCCTGTCAATCCTCGATAACTCGCTTCTCATAATATCAATAAATCGATAATACTCATCTTCTTTCTCTTTTATTGGCGAGAACTCCCTCTTGAGCCTCTGTATTGACATACTTACGGCATTCAACGGGTTGCGTATCTCATGCGCCATGCCTGAAGCAAGCTTGCCCAGGGACACGAGCCTCTCTTTCATTTCCAGCTCTTTCTCAAACTCACGCACCCTCTTCGCGTGCCTTCTCTCCAAAAGGAATATGGCATATATACTTGCCGCGCCTGACATTGCGAGCAGCACAAGAATAAAGAGAAAATTCAAGGTAGTTCTTTTTAAGATATCCCGGGCAAGTTCTTTTGATATAAGTATTTCAATAATAAACTTCGGAAGGTACTGTGAATTAATGGGCTTGGATATAATGTAAGCTTCTTTTTTATTCTTGTCGGAAGATATATAGGGCATTCCCTTTCCGTCATATATATTAATGCCAACAATATTGAATCTTTTTTCCTCTGCTTCCACAATTTCTCTTATAGTCAGCTTTTTCCTCAGTGCATCAAGCTCACCTTCGTCAAGACTGAAGAACACGGCGTTGCCTTTTGTTTTAATACCCATTGTGAGAAATTTATCCTTGCCGCCCGGTGTTTTGACAAAAGTTTCCTTCGCCCCTGACTGAAAAGCTTTTATGAATGACAGCGATATTCTGACAGACCCTTTTCTGATAACGATCTTGCCATCACTGTCAACTGCTATGAGATTCGCGAGCGGTATTTTTTCTGCGTCCAGAATATCAATTTTACTGAAAAGATTATAAAGGTCGTCTATTATTTCCTCATCATAAATCAGGATATTCAGAAAATTCGGTGTAATAATGGATGGAGATTTTTCAAGAAGGTTTAGATATTCAAGATTTATATCAATTTCCCTTTTGAGATGATTAAAAATAATTTCCCCTTCGTTTTTGAGCAGGGCTTCAATATTTTTCTTTATGATCCTGATTTGAAAATATCCGGTTATTGTGATGAGGAAAAAGAGTATTGCAAAGAGCAGGGAGGGAAAAAGGAATGTCTTTTTATCTCCCATATCCTCTTAACCCCAGGGGACGCATCGATCTTTTCCTCTCAGAACCGCAGAAATTATCGTATTTTTCGCGTTGCTCTTCGTTCAATATACGCGACATTTCTCCTCTATATTGATTGTACAGGTTTTTCCTGGAGATTTCTATTTCCAGTATTTCCTTTTGAAGCTTCTCAGCCCTGTCCCTGTTAATCAGAGGATTCTTGCCCAGATCCTTCAACTCCAACCTTTTTTTAATAACTTCTCCCTTTGATGCGCGCCATTCATCCATATATTTTTTCTTTATATCTTCCACTGCTGTCTTTTGAAGATCTGAAAGATTCAATCCCCTCTCAAAGTCGAAATATGAATGCTGGGCATAAAGAGGGGATGCAAAAAGACAAAAAAACAGGAGTACGGCGCATACGCTTCTCATGGATTTATAGGCACCCAGGCTCTATGGGTAGGAATCCATTTTCCGCCGACCCACTGCCCCGGAACTTGAACCCACTGGCCCGGAGGATTTTCAAGGCCCGCGGAAGATGCATAAGCGGAACTTTGTCTTTGCGCGGAAGCTATTTGCTGATTTGTATCATTCTGATCCACTGCGTTGCCGGCAATGGCGCCGAAAAGGGCTCCTCCGGCAGCGCCTATAAGCGTGCCTGCCGTGTTGTTGCCTATAATCTGGCCTGCTATTGCCCCGAGCCCCGCGCCGATTGCCGCGCCTTTCTGGGTATTATAACCATTGGATGCGCAGGAAAAGGTTAAAAGTCCTGTTATAAGAATTAAAATAACCAGCATATGCTTCTTCATATTTATTACCTCCTTATGAGCCGGGTAGTCAAGTAAGTTGAGAGGCGGGGGTGGTTATTCGGGGGGGATGCCTTACTCAACTTACTCAACTTGCTCAGCATTCAATCTTTAATGATTTTTCAGCCATTATCCGGGCCAAAACCTGCACCCTGTCCGCGTGGTCCTTGCCCAGCCCCTTTTTTGCCGAATCCGGGACCATGTGAAGTTTCGCTCAACTTCTTAATCTGCTCAGGTGTTAATATCTTTCTCTGCTCAAGCCTCATCTGGATCATCCTGTCCTGCATGCCCTGACGGAGAGTGTTAAGCTCCTTCTGCTTCGCAAGAAGAGTTGCTTCCTCTGACTTCGGGTCAGCATAGAGACTCTTCATTTCCATGCGTTTCTGAAAAAGCTCATACCGCATTTTTTGCGTGTCGTTACGGAACTTTTCTTTAATCTGCCACATCTTTTCCGCCTGCTCCTTTGAAAGATTCAGATTTGCCGCCATACCCATAGGACTTCCAAAACCTGCGCCCTGACCGCCGCATCCGCCGGAACCATATCCTCCTCTTTGTCCAAAGGCGAATACCGTTGTGGTAAGTGCCAGAAAAAGCAACACCATAATACCTACATGCCATCTTTTCATTGAAACCTCCTGTAAATTATTTATTCTATACATGCCTTTATTAGAGCAATTGCCGTGCCAAAACATTAAATATTGTAATTACCTGTAATTATTAGTGTATATATTGAATGAACGATAAATGATCAATTTATTAAGGTATGGATTGTCGAACCGGGCAGTTGAACTCGACAATTGTGTCGAGTTCAACAATTCAAATATTGTCAGATACTGTGACAAAATCGAAAAGAAAAGATATAATATCTCAAGATAAATTAAATTCAAGGGGTAAACAAGGGTTTAATCTGTGGGTGAAAAAGAAAAAACCAGAGAACAGCTTACAAAGGATTTACATCTATTAGAAAACCGTTTTCACGCCTTTTTTAACCTCCCTTCAATTGGTATGGCCGTCATTTCACCGGATATGCAATGGATCGAAGTAAATGACAGTTTCTGTACAATGATCGGATATCACCGTGAAGAGCTGTTGAAAATGACCTGGGCGGATCTTGCGCCGCGAGAAGATTTGGAACGTGAGTTAAAGAAATATTGCAATCAGGCACATTCAAAGGAGACAGCAAACCATTTGCTGGAAAAACGCTATATAAGAAAAGACGGCATAATTATCGACGTAGCTGTTTCATTCAATTTCGTAAAGAAAGAGGACAATTCCATTGATTATCTTGTCGCCCTGATTAAGGACATAACAGAAAGCAACCGGGTGAAGAAAGCCCTGCAAAAAAGCGAAGAAAAATATCACAACATTTTCGATAATGCCGTTGAAGGCATCTTCCAGACAACCCCTGAAGGCAGGTATATTAACGTCAATCCCTCTTTTGCGCAGATGTTCGGTTTTTCCTCCCCCGAGGAGATGATAAATAGCGTCGTCAATATAGGACATGAGATATATGTAAATCCTGAGGACAGGGAAAGATTAAAACACCTCCTCACAAAATATGGTATTGCCAAGGGATTTGAAACCCAGGCATACCGGAAGGATGGGAATAAATTCTGGATATCCATCAACGCCCGAGCCGTCTGTGACTCTGCCGGCAATGCGCTTTACTACGAAGGGACTAATGAGAATATTACCGAAAGAAGACGTACGGAAGAGTTGTTAAAAGAAAGTGAGAACAAATTCCGTCTGCTTTTTGAGAAATCTCTTGACCCTGTTTTACTGCTTTACAAAGACAGATATGTTGACTGCAATGAAGCTGCTTTTAAGATTATGGGCTACTCCAGCAAAGAAGAACTCATAGGGCTCCATCCCTGGGACACATCACCTGAGTACCAGCCCGACGGAGAAGAATCATTTGTGAAGACCAGAGATATTATAACCCGAACCATGGGGGAAGGGAGCAGTCGTTTTGAATGGGTACACAAAAAAAATAATGGCGAGGAATTCTGGTCGGATGTTTCCCTTACAGTAATTGCTATCGGCGGTAAATATTATATTTATGATGTATGGAAGGACATTACAGACCGCATAAAAATGGAAGAAGCGCTGAGAATAAGTGAAACACGATACCGGCAGATGTTTGAAAACAACCCATTGCCGGCTCTGGTTTTTGATTTCAATACTCTTAAAATTATTGATGTCAATGAGGCTGCGATTATCCATTATGGATACACCTATGAAGAATTTACCGGTATGACCATTAAAGAAATTCATCTTCCCGCAGATATTCCGGCAGTCTTGTCATATATTTACGGCCCTGAGCTTGGCACAACAAGGGGTCCATGGAAACATGTAAAAAAAGATGGAACCGTTATTGATGCCGAAATCTCAGGACATATGTTGGAATTCCCCGGCAGACTATGCAGGATTGCAATTATAAACGACATTACAGCCCGGAAAAAGGCCGAGGAAGAACTGAAAAGATCATATGAAAAACTCCGAACACTTTCAGCCCATATCAATGAAGCAAGGGAAAAAGAAAGAAAGGATGTGGCAAGGGAATTGCATGATGAATTGGGGCAAATACTTACTACTCTGAACATGGATATTTCCTGGATAAAAAAAAGAATACACTCGGAAATTGCAAATGCATCGTTTTCCGAGAAGGTAGACGCCATGTCTGCCCTTATAAAACAGGCGATTAAAAGTGTGCAAAAGGTTTCAGCCGAATTAAGACCTGTAATTCTGGATGACTTCGGGCTTGTACCTGCTTTGGAATGGGCTGTAAATAAATTCAAAATACAGACAGACATTAATGCCAGAATAATGATAGGGAACGGCATAGATTTGGACGGAGAGCGTTCCACCCAAATCTATCGCATTGTCCAGGAATCGTTGACAAATATTGCCCGCCACGCGGGGGCAACAAAATTGAGCTTGCGCCTGGGAAAAGAAGGCAACCACATAGTTCTGGAAATAAAAGATAACGGAAAAGGCATCTCAGATAAGGAAAAAAATGATATCAGTTCTTTCGGGATTATGGGTATGAGAGAAAGAGCGGTTATTCTCGGCGGTACACTCACAATAAACGGCGTCAGCGGAAGGGGAACAAAAGTAAAGGTGAAGATCCCTTTTTGAATGTAAATAGCTTGCGCAGGGAGCGGGCAACCTGCCTCCGCTCACGCTGCGGACAGGCGTAAGTCCCGGAAAAGGAGATACAATGATCAGAATTCTCATTGCAGATGACCATACAATAGTAAGGGAAGGACTAAAGCAGATCGTTGCCGAGGTGCCTGATATGGAAGTCGTTGATACGGCAAGCAATGGCGAGGAGGCATTAAAAAAAGCGTTAAAAAATGATTTTGATGTGATTATTCTGGATATTTCCATGCCGGTTAAAAGCGGTCTTGATGTTTTAAAGGAGCTGAAAGAAAAAAAGCCGGGACTCAATATTCTTATGTTGAGCATTCATCCGGAAGAACACTATGCATTGCGGGTACTTAAAGCAGGCGCGTCAGGTTATCTGACAAAGGAAAGCGCCCCCGATGAACTGATTACGGCAATAAGACGGGTATCCCAGGGAAGAAAATACATTACCCTCTCTTTAGCGGAAAAATTGGCGCTTGATGTTGAACATCCTAAGGATAAACCACCTCACGAAACACTATCAGAACGGGAATACAAGGTGATGTGCATGATCGGTTCGGGAAAGTCAATGAAAGAGATTGGGTCAGAGCTGTTTCTCAGCATTAAAACCATAAGCACATACAGAACCCGCATCCTGAAGAAAATGGACCTTAGAAATAATTCCGAACTTATCCGCTATGTTGTAGAAAACAGCATTATCGGATAAGTAGGATTAATCCTACAATATAATAAG
This sequence comes from uncultured Syntrophorhabdaceae bacterium, assembly GCA_964532465.1. Taxonomy (GTDB): domain Bacteria; phylum Desulfobacterota; class Syntrophorhabdia; order Syntrophorhabdales; family Syntrophorhabdaceae; genus JAPLKB01. The sequence continues at coordinate 8,559 of CAZHHX010000027.1, forward strand.
CTATTTCCTACAATTAATTCAGCGATACTCCTATTTTGTTTTCAATCCTGCTAACCGAAAAACTAAATAGATTCAAAGATATTTAAAAAAAAGAAAGGCCTATTGCAATGTTTGAGAGCAGAACGAAAGACAATGGAAAAAGCAAAGTTCTTATATTATCAGGTGATTTGATAGTCTCCAGCACTGAATTGCTTAAAACAACCATCATTGATGCCATGAAAAACACGGATAACCTTGTTTTAAATCTTGCAGGCATTACAAGCGCTGACATTTCCTTTCTGCAAATTGTTTGTTCAATACATAAGAAGGCAATAAATTCCAATATGTCTATAAAAATAGATGACAATCCATCGATTATTTTCAAAGATGCGTTAAAAGATTCCGGATTTCTGAGGCAGAAAGGCTGCCTGACGGAAACGCAGGAAAGATGCTTATTGGCGGGGTGGAAAAATGGGTAAACGGATATTAACGGCAGATGATTCGGCAAGCATAAGACAGATGGTAACATTTACTCTTAAGGGCGCAGGATACGAGGTTGTGGAAGCAGTGGACGGCAGAGACGCCTTATCCAAGTTAAACGGCAGCCCCATTCACATGGTGATTACAGACCTCAACATGCCGAATCTTGACGGCATAGGTCTGGTAAAAGGCATAAGGGCAAATCCGGCATACAAGTTTATCCCTGTTATCCTGCTTACCACAGAATCACAGGAGTCAAAAAAACTGGAAGGCAGGACTGCCGGCGCGACAGGATGGATTGTAAAACCCTTTAAGCCTGAACAGCTCCTTGCTGTAATAAAGAAGGTATTGGGATGACAGCTCCAAACACATACAGAGAAACATATAAAGAAGAGGCAAACGAGCAACTGCTGGAGCTCGAAACATCCCTTCTGGAGCTTGAAGAAACTCCTGATGACACAGAACTTATTGGAAAGGCATTTCGCGCCATGCATACAATCAAGGGATCAGGCGCCATGTTCGGCTTTGATGATATTGCCGGGTTCACCCATGAGATAGAAACAGTTTACGATAAAGTGAGAGGAGGATTAATTCCGGTTACAAAGGACCTGATCGACCTCACGCTTATGGCAAAAGACCGTATAAAATCAATGCTCGATGAAACCCCCATTGACGAAGCCTGCATCGGGCTGACTTCATCAGAGATAGTTGCCGCATTTAGAAAGTTAGCCTCAGAGAAAGCACTGTTTACCCCCCTCTCAATAACAACTTCTTCTGAGCGGGCTTCGTCATCTTATACTTCTGATGGGAATATTTCCTACAGGATTCGTTTTAAACCCTCATCGGACATATTTCTTACAGGCACTGACCCCCTCCTCCTTATTGCAGAGATTCGTTCTCTGGGAGAATGCAAGGTTATCGCTCAGTTAGACAACATTCCCCCTCTGGACGAAATGAATCCTGAATACTGTTATATATGCTGGGATATGATTCTTACAACCAATCAGGGGACAGATGCGATCAGGGATATTTTTATTTTTGTGGAAGATTCCTGTGAATTGACAATAAATACCATAGACACTGAAGAACCGTTTGAAATGGAAGAAGAGTATAAAAAAATCGGTGAGATACTCATTGAGAAAGGCGACATCAACAAAGAAGATCTACAGAAGGTGCTTGTCGAGAAAAAATATCTGGGGGAGATTCTTGTTGAAAGAGGTTTGGTGAATTCCGACAAGGTAGAATCTGCCCTGATAGAACAGGAGCATATTCGCAAGGTAAGGGACAAAGCAAAAGCCAAGGAAGAGACGCAATCAAATATTAAGGTTCCTTCAGATAAACTTGACACGCTCGTCAACCTTGTGGGAGAGCTTGTAACTGTACAGGCGCGTTTAACTCAGACAACCTCCGCTTTTCATAACGCGGAACTTGACGCTATCGCGGAAGAGGTTGAGAGACTGACCGTGGAATTGCGGGATAATACCCTGAATATACGTATGCTGCCCATAGGAACTACTTTCGGGAGATTTAAGAGATTAGTCAGAGACTTATCCGGCGAACTGGGCAAAGAGATAGAATTGGCAACAGAAGGCGCGGATACAGAGCTTGACAAGACAGTTATCGAGAAGCTTAACGATCCCCTTGTCCATCTTATCAGAAACAGCATCGATCATGGCATAGAATCCCCTGATGTGCGGGTATCACAGGGCAAACCAGGAACAGGCACCATTCTCCTGTCTGCAGTCCACTCCGGGGGAAACGTCATTGTCCGGATTCAAGACGACGGAAAGGGTCTTGATAAAGAAGCGATCCTCGCCAAAGCTGTTGAAAGAGGACTTGTTGCGCCTAATGTTGAGATTAACGAAAAAGATCTATTCGGTTTTATCTTCCATCCGGGATTCTCCACTGCCAAAAATGTAACAAATGTATCCGGCAGGGGTGTGGGTATGGACGTAGTAAAAAGAGCCATTGAAACACTGCACGGTTCAATTGACATAAAAAGCGTCAAAGGGTCGGGAACCGTTATAACCGTTACTCTCCCGCTTACTCTTGCCATTGTGGAAGGCCTCCTCGTTGCTATCGGCAGAAACCATTTTGTAATTCCTCTTTCTATTGTGGAAGAGTGTGTAGAATTAACCCCTGAAGACATCAAAAAAACCCATGGAAAGAATATTGCCTTTATACGCAATGAACTGGTCCCGTATATCAGACTGAGAAACGAGTTTAATATTCATGGAGAAAGACCTATTATTGAGCAGATCGTTGTAACCGGAAGAAACGGCGAAAGAATAGGTTTTGTAGTGGATAAAGTCATCGGAGAGCACCAGACGGTAATTAAGAGTCTGGGGAAGTTCTATAGAAATGTGGAAGGCATCTCCGGCGCTACAATTCTGGGTGACGGGACAGTTGCGCTAATCGTGGATGTACCGAATATTTCAAAGAATGCTGAACTGGCAGAGGCTGTTTTTGGTTGATTTTGTTTTAACTCTTTACCTGAAGAGAAGATATACAGCGTGGAACTATTTGCACTAAAAGGAGGCGGCTATGAAAAGCTTTAAGAATTGGAAAATTTCAACAAAAATAATGGGGATTTCAATATTTACCATTGTAGTGATCATTTCGGGCATCATGTTTTATTTACTGCCCCTTGTTGAGAAAAAACTGATGGACGAGAAGAAAAATGCCACAAAAAACGTGGTGGATGTGGCCTATACACTGACGGCATCAATGGAAGCAAGGGTAAAAACGGGCGAGATAAAACCTGATGAAGCCCAGAAAAGGACATTAGCTGCAATTAAGAGTCTCCGCTATAAAACCAATGAATATTTCTGGATCAATGACCTTAATGCAAAAATAATAATGCATCCTATCAGACCTGAATTGGATGGCAAAGATATGTCAGGCGAGAAGGATTCTCACGGCAAACTGTTCTTTAATGAATTTGCTAAAGTTGCTAAAGAAAAAGGCGAGGGATTTGTTGACTATTTCTGGCCAAAACCCAATGAAACCAAGCCATCGCCAAAGCTTTCCTATGTGAAACTCTTCAACCAGTGGGGATGGGTTATCGGCAGCGGCATCTATATTGATGACGTGAGCGCTGAAATAACAAAGATGCGCGTGCAGATCATCATTGCCGCCATTATTGTCGCGGCGCTCATACTGTGCATCGCCTTCTTTGTTTCAAAGATTATCACCCGTTCCCTGAATAAGGCTGTTGAAGTAGCAAACGGGCTAGCTGAGGGGGATCTGACTCTCATGGTTGAAGCTGATACAACAGATGAAGCCGGTCAATTGTTAAACGGAATGAAAAACATGGTGGAAAAACTGAAGTCCATTGTTGCCGACGTTAAAACCTCTGCCGAGAATGTAGCAACAGCAAGCCAGCAGATGAGTTCTTCCTCCCAGCAAATGTCGCAGGGTGCCACGGAACAGGCAGCCTCGGCAGAAGAGATTTCTTCCTCTATGGAGCAGATGACATCCAACATCAGACAGAATGCGGATAATGCCCAGCAAACGGAAAAAATAGCGGCAAAAGCAGCACAGGATGCTAAAGAGGGCGGCAGTGCTGTTACAGAAACTGTTGCCGCAATGAAAGAAATTGCCACAAAGATAAATATTATTGAGGAGATAGCAAGGCAGACAAATCTTCTGGCCCTCAATGCGGCAATAGAGGCAGCAAGAGCCGGTGAACACGGGAAAGGATTTGCTGTGGTTGCGACTGAGGTGAGAAAACTTGCGGAGAGAAGCCAGACAGCAGCGGGAGAAATAGGCAAACTATCCACATCAAGCGTTGAGGTTGCAGAAAAGGCCGGCATAATGCTCGGGAAAATCGTCCCTGACATACAAAAAACAGCGGAACTTGTCAGCGAGATCAATGCTGCAAGCAATGAACAAAACATAGGGGCGGAACAGATAAACAAGGCAATTCAGCAGCTCGATCAGGTTATCCAACAGAATGCCTCTGCTACAGAAGAGATGGCATCCACATCAGAGGAGCTTTCAAGCCAGGCAGAGCAGCTACAGGACTCCATAGCCTTCTTTAAAGTGGAAGAGACTAACTCAAGGAGAACTGCGGCAAGACCCAAAACAGAGGAGAATAGGGAAAGGGGAATAAAGACAATTAAAAAACCACGGCAGTGGAGCAATCACGCGCCTGTTCATTCGGCAAATACCAGAAACCCTATCAGCAACAGCAGACAATCAGGCATTGCTCTCGACCTCAACAATGCCCATGATAAGTTTGACGATGAATTTGAAAGATTATGATAATAATGACAAGGACCGGGGTTCTGTGGTCAGGCGTCGGCAAGGCCCCTGAATTCCGATAACCGGCCCTTGTCGACAAAAAGGAGGTTGACTCATGAGCGTTTTATCAATAACCGATACACGGCAGTACCTCACTTTTCAATTAGGGGAGGAGGTCTTTGCCATAGATGTTTCCCGTGTAAGAGAAATATTAGAGTTTACAACAATTACCAAAGTGCCGAAAACCCCGGATTATATGAGAGGCGTTATTAACCTGCGGGGAAGCGTGGTCCCTGTATTAGACATGAGGTTAAAATTCGGCATGACTAAAACAGAGAAAAAAGTAGATACCTGCATCATAGTTGTGGAAGTTTTGTTTGAGAATGAAACTATAATTATCGGTTCCCTCGTTGATTCAGTCCAGGAGGTATTCGAATTGGAGCCCGACCAGATAGAGCCTGCGCCGAAGATAGGCATACAGCTTAAAACCGAGTTCATCAAAGGCATGGGCAAGAGGGATGACCGCTTCATCATTATCCTTGACACTGACAAGGTATTTAACGCCGAAGAACTGAATGCCGTTACACAGAATATGGACCTGGAAATAGGAGAAAACTGATAAGGGCTATAGGGACGAAGAAAGATTACTCTGGAACAAATATTAAAAAAATATTATAATTCTCATCTTGGCGAATAATTTCAGCGCCTATGCTTATGTATAAGGAATCCAGTTTATTATTCCCGGCTTAACGATTTTACGCGTAGTCCGGCATGATTTCCAAATAATAATACACCCAAGAGGCGAATATGATTTTCAGACAATTTAACTTTGACGGATGCCTTTCCTATGTGGCAGCGTGCAGTAATGAACTTGGGGGAATTATCATAGATCCTTCCCATGAGACTGAACCCTATTTTCGTTTTGTAAAAGAGGAAAAACTGAAGATTTTATATGTTGTCGATACCCATACTCATGTGGATCACATATCGCTGGCCCCTGAGCTGGCCGATGCCTTAGGCGCAAAGACGGTAATGTATAAGGACACCCCGGTACAGAGGAAAATAGGAGAGGGCATAAAGAATTTGTACGGAATTGAGAAAATCATTGCTGAAAATGCCGGCAAGCGCGTGGATATTCTTATTAATGAAGACGATGAATTAAAAACAGGCGGTCTTGTTTTCAGGGCCATCTCTACCCCCGGTCATACCCGGGACTCCATGTGCCTTGTTTGCCATGACAGGATATTTACAGGGGATACATTGTTTATAGGACAATGCGGGAGGACTGACCTGCCGGGAGGGAGTTCGAATCACATGCATAACAGCCTCTTCGGCAAACTCATGGGTCTGTCAAATGACCTGATTGTTTACCCTGCCCATGATTATCAGGGCAACATAAATTCATCCCTTGGCTATGAAAAGGTACATAATGTCTGTTTGAATACTAAAAGGACTGTTGAAGAGTTCGACAAATTTCTTGTTAACCTTTTTCCACCCCTCGACGCGGGAAACGGCAAGCTCCAGTGCGGTCTGACTACAAGCAAGCAGTCCGATGCCGGAGAAAAGAATGATCTGAATCCTCTAATGAAAACTTTCTGCTTTTCAATGGAACATTACCTTGAACAGCCTCATGAAGCAACTCTCATCCATGCTGAAGATGTGTATGATCATATTAAAAACAAGAAGAAGCTTCTTATAATAGATGTAAGAGAACCGGAAGAATTATCGACAACAGGACACATAAAAGGCGCCATAAATATTCCTGTCGGAGAGATTGCCCGGAGGGTTGAGGAGCTGCCGCGCAATCTTGACACAGCCATAACGGTGGTCTGCGAAAGCGGAATACGTTCGGCACATGCGGCCCTCTATCTACGGGCCTACGGCTATAACAATGTTAAAAACCTTGAATACGGCATGAGAGAATGGAGGACAAAGGGATTTCCCATCTCTTATCCCGGATAAAAATTCATAAAAGAGCGTCAATGTTTTTTAAAAGCCTCTGTTTATCTTCCATTGAGATATATTTCAGGATTCTTTGAAATACAATTTTTGATTGTATTTTCATCATAACCCATGTCAACGAGTCTTCTTGAAGATTCGACAACGGTCATTGAGCCGCCTCTGAGCGTTCCTTGGGCATCCCTTATGCCTTGAGACTCTATTTCGGGTTTCGGGTTTCGGTTTTCGGGTGTATCCTTTACGGAATCTGAGATAATAATAATCTTTTCAGGGTTTTTCGTTCTAAAAATCAGGTTAATTGTTTCTTTGTGAAGATGGTATGGGTCTGCAATCATCTCGATGTATATGTGCGGGTTTGTAAGTCCAAAACCGGCAATACCCGGTTCTCTGTGGTGGAAACCCCGCATCGCATTAAAGATATGCGTGATACCAGTTGCTCCCGCATGAAAACCGGCCTGCGCTTCCCTGTATGTTGCATCGGAGTGCCCCATGCTGACAATAATCCCCATATCGGCTGCCGCCTTGATGAGTTTTGTTGCGCCGTCCAGTTCAGGAGCTATGGTGATGATTTTTATCATATCCTCAAATCCTTCTGTAAGCTTTTTAAGAGCATCAATATCGGGATTCAGAAATGATAAGGGATTAAGTGCACCGCATCGGGAGGGATTCAGGAAAGGCCCTTCAAGATGTACACCAAACACGCAGGATTCGTGTGGTGCGGCGCAAGACGAGACTTTTATTCCCTTCGCCCTTCGCCCTTCGCCCTTCGCCCGCTGCATCTCCATTGCCTTCTTAACTGCCGTCATATTTGCCCGCATTTCCTCTATTGAAGCAGGGTAAATAGCGGGCAGGATTTTTGAAACACCGTGACTGCCCTGGATTTCAGCAATCTTAAGGATATCATCAACAAAGGTTGTACTTGTATCAAAGCCGCCTATCCCGTGCGTATGTATCTCCACAGTTTCCATAAATTATATTACTATAGATTTTACCTGAAAGTGAATTTATGTCCAGCCTTCTTTACTTTGATGTCACCCTCTGTTAAAATAACCTTAAACCAAAATGTCTATAAAGAAGAATATAATCCTTATCCTCTGTATTTTTTTGTTTCTTTCATGCTCGCAAAAGAAGGATGAAATCTTATATTCTGACCCCGGGAAACCCGGATATGGCGATACCATTATCACCGGTTCTATCGGTGAGCCCTCCAATCTGATCCCCATCTTATCATCAGACAGCGCGTCCCATGACGTTGCGGGCCATATTTATAACGGGCTTGTTAAGTATGATAAAGACCTGAATATTACGGGAGACCTTGCCGAATCCTGGGATATTTCCAAAGACAATCTTTCCATCACATTCCATTTAAAGAAAAATGTAGCATGGCATGACGGCAAACCCTTTACTGCTCGTGATGTTATGTACACATACAGGGTGATTATTGATCCAAAGACACCCACGGCCTATTCAGGGGATTTCAAACTCGTAAAAGAGGCAAAGATTATCGATGACTATACCTTCAAGGTTACATACGGCAAACCTTTTGCCCCCGCCCTCATGAGTTGGGGGACTTCGATGCTGCCGGCACATCTTCTGGAAGGCAAGGACATTACCGCATCTCCGCTTACGAGAAAGCCTGTGGGTACGGGCCGGTATATATTTAAAGAATGGATAGCCGGAGACAGGGTGCTCTTATCTGCCAACAACAATTATTTTGAAGGCAGGCCTTATATAGACAGATACATTATGAGGATTATCCCTGACAGCGCCACCATGTTCCTTGAGCTTAAGCAATACGGCATCGACATGATGGGCTTAACCCCTCTGCAGGCTGTCAGGCAGACGGACTATCCGAAATTCAAAAGGGAATTTAATAAATTCAAATATCTTTCCTTCAGCTATGTTTACCTTGGCTACAACCTGAAACACAAGTTTTTCAAAGATAAAGGGGTAAGGCAGGCAATAAGCTACGCGATCAACAAACAGGAGATCATTGACGGGGTGCTCCTCGGTCAGGGCGTCGAAGCAACAGGACCTTTTAAACCGGATATGTGGTCCTATAACGGAAATGTAAGAAAATATGATTATAACACGGAAAAAGCTCTTGCCCTCCTGCAGGATGCCGGCTTTAAGAAAGGAACCAGCGGCATACTCGAAAAAGACGGGGCGCCCTTTGAATTCATTGTCCTTGTCAATCAGGGGAATACGGTAAGAATACAGTGCGCTGAGCTGATACAGAAAAGGCTTTCCGAAATTGGTATAAAGGTTAAAATACGCGTTATCGAGTGGGCAAGTTTTATCAATGAGTTTATAGACAAAAAGAACTTCGAGGCTGTTATATTGGGCTGGACCATTCCCCAGGACCCTGATTTATTCGATATCTGGCATTCATCAAAACAAGGGAAAAAAGAGCTGAATTTTATATCTTTTGAAAACAAAGAAGTTGATGAGCTGCTTGTAAAAGCGCGGCATATTCTGAATAAGGAGGAAAGAAAAAAGTATTATTTCCGTATTCAGGAGATACTTGCCGAGGAGCAGCCCTATACATTTCTCTTCATCCCCTATGCGAATATTGCTATCCACAGGAGGTTCAAGGGCATAGAACCTGCACCGGCAGGGTTGATGTATAACTTCGACAAATGGTACGTACCGGAAGGGCAAAGGAGGCACAAGACAAATGCTGCGCTATCTCCTTAAAAGATGCTTCTTTATGATACCCATGATTTTCGGGATCACCCTTATTTCATTCGTTATCATACATCTTACGCCGGGCGAACCGGATGTAATGGGCGGGGACATGAACCCGAAGGTGACAAAAGAAGTTAGAGAACGGATCAGAACCCTTTACGGGCTGGATCAGCCCCTCTATATTCAATACTATATGTGGGTAAAAAGATTTGTGAAGCTTGATTTCGGAACATCATTTGCCCAGGACAGAAGACCGGTAATAGATAAGATAAAAGAGAGGATTCCTGTCACAATCTCGATAAATTTTCTCTCCATGGCATTAATCTTTTTTATCGGCATCCCTATCGGCATCTATTGCGCGCGCTACAAAGACAGCATTCTGGACAAGGGGTTAACAGCTTTTGTGTTTGCAGGATATGCCGCCCCAACCTTCTGGATTGCCCTCCTTCTAATGATTTTTTTCGGGGTATATCTCGACTGGCTGCCTATATCAGGTTTAAAGTCTTTCAATTATGAAGAATTTTCGTTAATCGGTAAGGTTGTTGATCTGGCAAGACACTTAGCTCTTCCCGTATGTATATCCGCTTTCGGCGGCCTTGCAGGCATCTCGCGATATATGAAAAACAGCCTCCTTGAAGTGTTGAGACAGGAATATATCGTAACTGCATATGCCAAGGGACTTCCGGAGAAAATGGTCCTCAGAAAACACGCGCTCAGAAATGCCCTTTTGCCGGTCATTACAATTCTGGGCCTCTCAGTGCCGGGATTGATCGGGGGCAGTGTTATATTTGAGAGTATCTTTTCCATCCCCGGTATGGGGCAGTTGTTCTATATGAGTGTTATGTCAAGGGATTACCCGACGATTATGGGGATTCTTGTGATAGGCGCATTCCTGACGCTGCTGGGCAACCTCATTGCCGATATCATGTACGCAGTTGCGGACCCGAGGATACGGATAGGGTAACACCTGAGGATTTTATTCACAATGCTCCTTGTTGCTGCTGTAAAGCTCTTATTAATAACAACTTAATAAAATTCCGTAAAATTCGATAATATATTCGTAGCATCTTTTTATTGTACGCATCATACAAAAGATTGAAAAATATCAGTAAAGACATTATATTTAAAATTATGACTGGAAAAGAAAAACATTTAATTGATGTTCACGCAAATGAGGTATTCCACGGAATGACGATTCGTCAGGAAATCCCTGTTTGTGATTGCGGCAAGTCCTATAATGAAAAAACGCTTTATGATGCGCCCGGGGTTTTTTTCAGGGATGTTGAGATTTTTGGAAAAAAATTCACCCTGATAGAGCCGATCTGCCCCATATGTAAGCGGAAAATTCAGGCAAGCTACCACATACTCAACTGAAATAATGTGATATGAGCTTTGCGCGATTCGGGCAACTCACAAAACAAAACCTGTTCCTTGTATGGAATATTGTTATAGAACTTTTTAAGAAATACCAGAAGGATAACGCGAACATTTTTGTTTCGTCCATTTCCTTTTACATTCTTCTCACATTTATACCCTTTACCCTCCTTTCAATTTACATACTCGGTCATGTAATTGATATAAGCAACCCCGGAATGCATCTGGAGAAATTTCTCAAAAATATCCTGCCTGACCCTTACAATACGATCATTGTTAAAAAGGTGATAAAAGAATTGAATGTAATATCAGTCACAAAAAAGCTTTCAGGCCCCCTGGGACTCATCTTCCTGTTTTTCTTTACAACAAAACTTTTTGCCGTTATAAGACCTTCCTTCAGATTGATATTCGGCAAACATCCTGAACGTTTTTTGCGGGCAAAAGAAAAGGAACTGTTTTTTGCCTTTGTCTTCTCTATTGTTCAGGCAATGCTTTTTTTCAGTTTTATCTTCGGTGTTGTTATCCGCACAAAGATTGTGGGGTCGCTCCCTGTCTTTCTTTCAAAAGCATCGGCGGCATTTATGTTTTCTTTTCTGGATATAATGCTTACTTTCATCATGTTTTATTTTCTATATTACTTTCTTACTCCTGTCAAGAAATCAAAAAGAATTGTCATCTTTGTAGCAGCAACAGGAACATTATTCTGGCTTCTCGGCAAAGCTCTTTTCAAGTACTATATTTTGCATCTTGGTCAATTTACTACGTTTTTCGGCGCATACGGCATATCAATCATTTTTCTCTTCTGGGTATATTTCTCTGTTTTTATTTTTATTTCATGCGCCGAACTTGAATCAATACTATTACAGGGGCTCGCGTCGCCCCCTCCACCGGCATCAAGCCACGACCCGCAAGCGCGGGTACCCCGGCCACCCCCTCTCGCTCACCGTGTGAGCTAAATAAATTCATAAACAGGGGCTCGCGTCTGTCCTCCTTAGCGATAGCGGAGATGCGTTGCCCCCTCCACCGGCTAAGCCGTCGGTTCAGTTTAAGGGATGAGTTCCGTGTATGGCATAATCGACAAGTTCTTTGACTGACATCCCTGTCAACCCGAGATTATCGGCAGTGCGTCCTTGCTTCCAATAATCAGCTCCGTTTGCCATGCAGGCAATATTTACGATGGCGTCCATCTTCGGAGTAGGCATCCCAAGGAGTTTTCCGATACTTGCAACTGTCACCAGTCCAAAGGGCACGTCCTCTGTAATATACCTGACCTGAAGATTTTCAGGAGACATGAGCACATTATGGGCGCTGATCTGATACATCACATCATAGGCCTTTTCTCCTTTAACCCTGTAAAGCGTAGACATGGTATCCTTAAAGGAAAAAGTCTCATAGCAGATTTGCCTTGCAACAGACATGCGTTCCTCATCCACTTCCTCCATGATGCGCGCAATGGAAGGGGTTATGTCATAATGGGAACTTCGATACGGCCCCATCTGTTCGATACGGCTCATATTAAAAAGCGTGCTGATCGGATGCAGGATAATGCCTGGGGCATCGATGCTCGTCTGAAAGACGCTTAACGAGGGCGACATTTGCGGGTATATGTCCATGAGGGTCATCAGGGCTTCGGCAGTACGTTCCGAGGGAAGAGCCGAAAAGGGAAGTTCCTTTTTTATTCCTTTAATATCTACATGGCCCAAGCCTCTGGTCCTGGCGGCAAAAATAAGAGAGCTTGTTTCACCGATAAGAAAATCGTCAATCCTGCGGGCTTTTCTCAGCATTTGCGCGAGTGCCAGAGTGCCGAACTTTCCCGGATTGAAGACAACGATCTGTCCTTTTTCACCATATTCTGTAATAAGCTGCATATAAGGTTCCTGGGCAAATGCCGGGACAACAATCATAATAACCTGAACCCCTTTTATGGCTTCAACACAGTTAGTGGTAAGCATGGCCGGTTTGGCAAATCCTGTGGGAACACCTGTAGATGTCATGCCTTCTACAACAATGCCTCCTATGGCCTGTAAAAGCTTCAGATTCCCGGAATGTTCCTCTACTGCAGCCAAACGCACTTCATGGCCTGCCAATGTCAGATCTCCTGCAATTGCCTGACCCCCGTGTCCTGCTCCAAGAATAGCTATTTTCATTTTTTTGCTCTCTTTCTTCTGTTTATTTTATGTTTCCTGACACCCTTTGTAATTGATTAATGCAGTATATTGCCTGATAAATAATATTGCTTTACCACAGGATGTCAATATATATTTAAAAAATACCACGATTCAATGTTCATGTCGTATCGATAGAATTCAGGGATGTATTATTTAGGGAATTATGAAAAGACTATCTTGATCCTGTGCGCATTAATTTTTTAAGAGGACAACAGAAATGATAGATGATCCGAAAAAACAAAAGCTAATCCTTTACAGCATTGCCTTTGCCACTTTTATAGGCAACCTTGATTATTATATTGTAAATGTTGCATTAGTGACCATTGCCAACGATTTCAAGGCAACAACCGGTGACGTGTCATGGGTGCTCCTTTCTTATCAGCTCACCATTACCTCTTTTCTGCTTCTTTTCGGTAAACTTGGCGACAAATTCGGAATGAAGCGGGTATTTTTATTCGGTTTTACAGCATTTTCAATAGGTTCACTTGCCTGCGGTCTTGCATCATCCCTGTTTGTTCTGGTTTTAAGCCGCGCCCTCCAGGGATTGGGAGCATCAGTGCTCTATTCCATGCCGCCGGCAATGGTCACTAAATATCTTCCCGAAAACATGCGGGGGACGGCTTTTGGTATTCTTTCAACAACAGCAGCTATCGGCATGATTCTCGGGGCGCCGCTGGGTGGCATTATCACCGGATATTGTTCATGGCGATGGGCATTTTTGATAAATATACCTATCGGTATCCTTGCAATCTACATTGCAAAAAAGACTCTGCCCGGAGACAATGTGCAGGAATCCCGGAAGTCTTCAGGAGGCTTTGATACCTTTGGCGCCTTCTTTTCTTTTATTGCAACAATCAACTTTTTCTATGCCTTAAGCATGATCGGTGTAAAGGCCTGGACTTCCCCTGTCATTATTGCCTGTATGGCAATATCGGTCATGAGCATATTCTTTTTTATAAAATGGGAGAAAAGGCACCTCAACCCTCTTGTGGATCTTGCCCTCTTTAAAAATCGCACATTTGTTGCTGAAAATGTCTCATGCGCGCTGGCTTATGCCTTTCTTGCAGGAAACAACTTCATTATGCCTTTTTATTTGCAGGCTTTCCAGGGACTGTCTCCACAGAAAACAGGCATGGTTTTTATACTCTATTCTCTTGTTTACATGGTTACCGGGCCTGTTGTCGGCAAATTACTGAAGATAGTAAAAGCGAGAACACTATGTTCTGTGGCCATGTTTTTTGCTGCTGTGGCCATTTTCGGGTTTACTTTCTTTTTTAAAATTTCAAGCCTTATACCGGTCTGCGTTTTTTTTGCTTGTAACGGTTTTGCCATGGCAACATTCGGCACAGCAAACAACACCTCTGTCATGGACTCTGCGCCAAAAGGCAAAGAAGGCATGGTTGCCGGTATCCTTCGCATGATGATGCGCCTCGGCATGGCAGTGGGTGTATGTGTCTTTGAAATGGTTTTTTCACGGGCCACCCTTGACCAGGGAACTGCTCCGGGCAATAATCTGGCCTCGTTGCCTCCGGAACAATTATCCTCAGGGTTTTTCTATAGTCTTATTACCGCGGGCGTTCTCTGTCTCATAGCAGCTATCCTTCCGCTGCTTTCAGACAAAAATAGAATAAAATGAATATCGCGCCGAAAAGCTGTTTTTTACTCCCTGATCCCTTTTATCATTCCCTCCTGCAGTGTGTAAAGGGGTATATTTTCATTGTATTCCCTGAAAATACCCACTGTTTCCGGATGGCAGGTAAAAAACAGCACCTGATGAGTTTCAGAAAGTTTGAGAATGGTTTTCGCAGTCTGACTTGCCCGTCCGGGATCAAAGTTCACCAGTATATCATCCATTATCACGGGAAGTTTTTCTCCGTTGACTGTAAAATTAGATATATAACCGAATCGTATGGCAAGGTATAATTGTTCGGCAGTACCCCGGCTTAACTCTTCAGGCTGCTTTCGTCTGCCATCGCGTGTTATGACATCTATGGTGTTTTCTCCTATAGGCGCGATGATTTTTTCATATTGTCCCCCGGTAATGCTTTGAAAAAACAAACCGGCATCATGAATCACCCTGGGCTGTTGCTCCAGTTCAAATTGTCTTCTTGCCTCGCCGAGGAGATATTTTGCGACAGCATAGAAGGCCCAATCTTTTGAAAGGATTCGGATTTCTTCCAGCAGCCCCTCTTCTTCCATTCTCAGTCTTGATATGTCGTCTGTTGAAGCCAGACGGGATATTTCCTGGGACAGGTCGGATTTTTCCTCACGGCAATTATTGAGTCTTATTTCTACAGACTCAAGTTGTTCGGAAAGCGCAGCATGGGTAGTATTGAGATATGTATTGTCTAAGTTTTTCAGCTTTTCCTTAAGCTCCACAACATCTTCTTCCTCTGAAATGAACTTTAATTTCCGCTCTTCCTCGCTGATCCTGCTTAACAGTTCTGTCCTCTTTGTGAAAAATCCGCCCCTTGTCCTGAATATCTCCTGATCCTGGGCGCCTCCGGCCTTTATGAGATCATTGATCTCCTTTTCAAGACCGGCAATCTTTTCATTGGATACGGCAATCTTTGTCTCAATGCCGGGTATCTTCCGGAAAAGCTCTTCCTTTCTTACCTGATTCGCCTTTGTTTCATCAAGGTTTTCCCCGAGTCTGTCGATTGCAGTCATGAGAGACTGAATCTCAGGCATTGGTTCGCCAAGCGCTTCAAAGACTGTCCTTGCCAGTAGTAGATATGCCTCAATAGATTCTTTCTTGTCTCTGATCTGCATAATCAGTTCTGAGCTTTCACGTATTAACCGTATGACTTCCTCAATTTTCTGGAATGCGTCAAGGACAACAGCAGGGGATAATCCATGATCAAAGCCATGCTCCCCAAGCCAGTCCTGCCATAATATTTGAGTCTTTTCTTCATTGCTTTCAAGCTCCCTGAGACGATCTGCCGCTTCCTGTAATGCAGCTTCTACCTCTTTTGTTCTGGTTTTCTTTTCTTCCAGTATCTCTTCGGCTACTCTCCTGTCATGGCGTTTTTTTTCCATTTCACGGTTTTGTTCCAGGAAAATATCCACTCCTGAAAGTAATTCCATAAGTCCCTTTTCTAATAAGATTGTAAGAAAAGGGATATTTTTTGCAAAGGACAGGTATGCGTCCTTAGTCTCTTCCATCCGGGCAATTCTTTCTTTTATCTCATATATATGTTTGATCCGGGCCTTGACAGCCTCGATCTTTGTGAATATCAAATAGACCGTTCCCGGTAATAAACCCGGCTGGAGCCCGAGTTTTCCGATGTATGTTTCCCAGTCATCTTGGGCCTTCTGCAAGGTTGATTCACTGTTATTAACTGCTTTTACCTGTATTTCCGCTGACTCTTCCATTTGCAGAATATGATTTTTAAGGGACTGCGCCTCATCGAAAAGCCGTTTTTTGTTGTCGGATATGCGGATTTCCTCATCTATGGCGATTTCAAGGCTGTCAATATCGCCGGTCCTTATTGGAATATTCATGCCAAGCTCAACAGCCAGTCCGGCAATTTTGTCAGAAAGCCCGGCATGTTGCTCCTTTATTTCAATAAGTTGTGTATTTATGACAGATACCTGCTGCTCAATTTCTGAAAGATAGGCTTGCTTTTGAGCAGTTTCCAGCTTTTTTTTGCCAAGAGCATTTCGATAGACAAAGAAGATCATCATGCCTGTGGCCGCGAGCATACTGCCTGCAACTATGCCCATTACCCATGTCTTAAGAACAGCCAATATGCCGAAGACTGCCGGGCCAAGTATGATTGCAGTAAATGCCGTAAGTTTAAGCAAATTAAGTGAATGCCCGTTTTCAACCGGACTTTGACGTGCTGTTTCCTGGCGTTTATCCCACAGGCGATCCTCGAGATGTTTCATCTCCACGGCGAGCCTATCCTGCTCAAAGACACAGCTTTTCAATGATCTCAGAAGTGATTTTTTCCTTGCTGATTTATCCCCGGATGCAGGAGGGGTTTGTTCTATATTTTCCAGTTCGCGAGCTTTTGCATCATATTGTTCCCGCACTCTTTTCAGTTCAATACGCATCGACTCAAGCCTCATCTGCGCCTGAGTAAAATCCTGGGCAGCCTTTGCCAGGATGGATTCGTGCATTTGGATCTTCTGCTGCGCAGAAACAGAACAGTCGAAATTGAGTATTTTTTCTTCAATCCAGTCAGGTGAAATCTCCTTTATGGTTTCGGCAAGCTCTTTTTTTGCTGCTTCCAGTTCTATAATCCTTTGCGGCAAATCCCTCGCTATTGAAGCAAATTGATCCCTGCCTTTTTGCAGCGCAAGAATGGTTTTTTCATCTGTTTCAACGGGCATATCAAGATATCGTTCAACATCTTTTTGCGCCAGTGACTGTGCAGCAAGAGTTACTTCGTGTTCATCCTGTTTTAACTCCACAAAACGTTGAGCTTCTTCCCTCTTTAAGTTCATGTTTTCCAGAAGTTTCTGTTGGTTCAGGATTGCCTCTCGTGTAAAGAGCGACCTGTCAACTTTCAAAATCCGATCTTCAGTCCAGTTTTTTCCAAGGATATTGAGGATATCCTGAATGTTCCTTTTTCTGAGCTCAAGCTTCTCGTTCATAACAGGAAGATTTTCCCTTGCGAACACGTAACTTTCCTTTTTATCAAGGAGGGTTCTTATAGCTGTAGTTTCTCCGAGCATCTTTTCATTGATATATGTGTTCTTGATCTCTCTTGCCAGATTTTCCAGGTCTGAAGAAAATTCAACAAGGATATCTTTCTCCCTTGCAAGTCTTTCAAGATTACGGTCTAATCTTTCAATACCCTGTTCAGGAAAGTTATCAACTATCAAAGGGAGCACTGCCAGTTCTCTTTGGTGATCTTCCAGGGAAATCCAGTTATTCCAGAGCTTCAGATATCTCTCTATCAGCCTTCTTTCCTTATTGACAGACTTCTCTTCTTCTTGTAATTTTTCAATTTCATGAGTCTTTTTTCCGAGTGCTTCAGAGGCTGCATCATACAACTCAATGCCTGTACGTGCTTGACGCAGGCTTGCCCTTACGGCTTCAAGGACAGAGAGCTTCTGATTTATCCGGGGATTCCTGCCTCCGGGTTTAAATAAGTCTCCCATTTTTGTCTCAATCCCCGTTATTGCCCTCGGCAATGAGAGTATGGCCGTACCGGTGCCCGCGCTATAGAGAACATTTTTTACTGATTCAGTATCAAGAGTGTCCATGGTCTGAAGCTCGTTTAAACTGAAGGCATAAATATTTTTGAAGAGTTCACGGGTCGTGTTTCCGAGAATTTGATGTAATTCTTCCTCAGTTCCTTTTCGCCCGTCAGTATATGTAACAGTTACTATCCCGCCTTTTTTTCCGGGCCTGCGTTCAATGACCGTCTCTCCGAAAAGATTCCCGGCAAGGGTTACGCTTCCTCCCTGGCGCCCTCCGGCAAGGGCGGGAAAATTGTTCTCTTTTGCGCGATTGTCGCGAAATCCGAAGAGAATATCCCTGAGAAAGGAAAGGCAGGTTGATTTGCCTGTTTCATTGTCTCCGACAAAGAGCGTAAATCCGGGCAAAAAATCTCCTACAGTAACATTATGAAAAATACCGAAACCGTCTATAAAAAAACGGACAATCCTCACTCGTTACCCTCCAGCATATTTACGCAAAGAAGAGCGGCCTTCTCGATTATCACGCTTATTTCATCCTGAGAAAGTTCTTCCAGAGCTTTCTGTATATGGCGGTTTTCGAAGAGGTCTGAAAGAACCGGCTTAAGTAATTCAGGTCTGCCAGTCTTCGGATCATTAATCTCCTCTGCAATTTTCACAACCTGACCGAGAAAATCCCCTCGTTGTTTTATTTTCTTCAAGTCTATCTCAGGACGGCAGTTTGCTTCAATTTCCTGCACCCATACAAAAGGGGTCTCAGAAGCAAAGTTCTCTCTTGCGCGATCAAGCAGATCGAGTATGGTGTTCTCTTTTTGAAGTTCTTTGTATAGCGGGCTGCTTCCTGCAACATTTATCCTTAAAATAATCGCTGGGGCTCGTGCCTGTCCCTGTAAGGGGGTTGCCCCCTCCACCGGCCAAGCCACGACCCGTTCTGCGGGTGCCCCGGCCACCCCTTCTCGCTCACCTTGTGAGCTGGTAAAATCCTGTGCAACAGTCTGGCGCTGAGAATCTATAATCTCCTTAATATTATTCCATATGGCCCTTTCCAGTTCATCAATAGTTTGCATATTGTCTATGCTTACATTCATACGAAACCATCTTGCTGTATCAAGAGGGCAGAATCGGATATCTGCTACAGACCGGTTTTCTACAGTAACAAGCCAGCAGCCCCTTTCTCCCTGCTCGCGGATATTCCTCCCCTGTGTGTTACCGGCATATACCACATAAGGATCAGTGTGCAGGATTGCCCTTTCATGCACATGCCCTAAGGCCCAATAGTCCATGCCGGGATGCGTCAGGTCTGACAATTCACATGGCGCGTAAGGGTCATGGCCTGTATTTGAACCTACATTACAATGGAGAAGTCCTATGTGGAAGACACCCGGATCCTCCTTGCCGAATTTCTTTGTCAGGTTTTGTGTTTCATTGCTCTTAGCATGGCTGATGCCTGCGATGAGGGCTAAAGGCACATTATCCCGCCCGGTAACTGTTTTTGATTCGACTTTATTGCCGTTAAAGATATGGACAGTCTCCGGCCATTCGATAGCAATAGATTGACTGTTTGCAGGATCGTGGTTGCCGTGGACAACAAAAGTATGGATATTGTGTTTCGCCAGCCGGGCAAGGCTGTCGCGGAACTTTAACTGTGCCCGGAGACTCCGGTCTGCTCCGTCATATATATCTCCTGCAACCAGGAGAAACTGAACTTGTTTTTGAATACAGAGGTCTATCAGGGCATTAAAGGCGTCAAAGGTTGCCGTGCGTAAGGCATCGCCGACTAATTTGCTGTCAGTAGTAATTCCTTTAAAGGGACTGTCAAGATGTAGGTCTGCTGCGTGAATAAAACTGAAGGAATTATGCTTTATCATACGACCAGACCCTGAAACATCCTTTAGCTCTTTCTATTTCCCGAATACTTTTTTAAGAAGATCCGTCACCTGCGTGGCAGGATTTGTTCTGATCTTCTTTTCCTCCTGGCCGATCATATAGAAAAGTCCGTCGAGCGCCTTATTTGTAACATACTGGTCAAGGTCAAGGGAGTCTATTGTTCCGAAGGGAACAGCGAAAGTATATTTTCCGGTCATCTCTTTATATGAGCGGGTAACTCCTACTTCATTCATGCTTTTTGAGACAATGGGTTTGAAAGCATCCTGGAGCTTATTAAAGGTTTTTGACTTAAAATATTCGGTTGCGGCAGTGTCACCGCCGCTGAGAATCTTTTTCGCATCCTCAAAAGTCATTGCCTTGATAGCATCAACAAAGAATGCCTTTGCTTTGGGGGCTGCCTTTTCCGCTGCACGGTTCATGCTCAATACAAAGTTGTCCACCTGTTTTTGATAACCCAATTTTCCCAGTATATTTGCAGCGTCCTGTATTTTATCAGGAAGCAATATCTTGATTATCTGATTCTTGAAATATCCGTCTATTTTTGAGGTCGAGAGCACCGCGTTGCCCGTACCGATAGAAAGAGCCTCCTTGAGACCTGACACAACCGTATTGTCATCAATATTAGCGCCCCCGGTGTTGCCGGTGGGAAGTTTAACGCCCTTTAAGATATCATCAAGCGTTCCGGCATGGGAAAAAAATACCATACCTGCCAGAAGCACAACGGACAGTAAAAACACCCTTTTCATGCACCCCTCCTTTCTGCCAATATGAATTGATTGGATTTATTGTTTAATCAATATCTATCAATATGCCACTACGCAGAGCAAATGACAACATTTTTCCCATCAATCCCTGCTGCTGTTTTCGTGCAAGCTTCTATCAGGACAATGCTGATTTTCTTCTATACTTTTTTCTTAAAAGCTTCTGCCAGTAATCCATCGATGGCAGAGAACATATCCTGCACCATCTCCGGTTCGGGCAGGGGAACCTTCAGGTAGGATTTCCCCGTTATCTCATCCTTGCCGATTATGCCCTGCATCTGTTTTTCTATAACTTCACGGGGAGATGTGTTGCCTTGAGACAGGGCGTGACCGAGATTCGCCAGGAATTCTGCTCCTTTCATGATAAGCCGGTTGAGTGGAACAACATCGGCACCCAATGTTGCTGTTGCGCCAATAGAAGCTGTTGAGTCGTCTACTCTATCGTCTTCCTCGGCTTCTTTCCGGTCCATTGCATCCATATCCTCATCGACTTCAGTTTGCTCTTGAGTTTCTGCAAGGGGATCGGGTTTTTTCAAATCTTCCGTTGCTGCTTCGACGCTTTCCATAAGCTTTTTCATTTGACTTTCGCCGATCATGACGATGTCCTGTCCTCCCTCGTCCAATGCTCCCGCGAAGAGCGATTTTTTGAATTTGAGGAGCTCCAGAATCCGTTCTTCGATGGATGACTTAGTGACAAAATTGATAACCCGGACCATACGCCGCTGACCGAGACGATGGACACGGCCTATACGCTGTTCAAGAATGGCTGGGTTCCAGGGGATGTCCATATTAATTACCACAGAACCGCTCTGGAGATTTAAACCCACACCGCCTGCATCGGTGGACAGGAAAACCATGCAATTCGGGTCTTCCTTGAAGCGAGTCATCAGCTCTTTTCTGTTTTTCGAGGGCACCATACCATTGAGATGAACATAGGCAATGCTATTGTTTTTGAGAACCCGTTCCACCAGTTCCGTCATGCGGAGCCATTGGCTGAAAATAACTACCTTTTCCCTGCCTTCAACGACAATCTCCTGAAGGAGAGTCTCCAACTCGTCTATTTTTGGGCCATGGACTGTTTTTTTGTCCACGAGATAGGTATTGTCCGCTGCCATGCGCATCATGCTGAGGGCAATCTGCATCCGCCTATGGTCGGCTTCAGAAAGGAATTTATAACGCCGCCATTTGGAAACAATCCTTACGACAATTTCATAATTCTCATCATGAATCTCCCGCTGTTCCTTTGTCATGGGAACAAAAAAATGTTTGTCAATACGGCCTGGCAATTGCTTCAGCACATCGTCCTTTTTCCTGCGGACCATGACCCCTTCCAGTGATTGCCGCACCGACTCAAGGTTGCGATATCCGACAACCTTTCCGTTCTCGTCCAGGACTCGATGGGTATGAACGAAGCGATATAAGGGACCGAAATGGTGTCGGTCAATAAATTCCATAATTGAATGGAGTTCTTCAATTCGATTCTCGATGGGTGTTCCGGTTAAGACAATGGCGAAGGGTGACTCCAGTTGCTTGATATATTTTGCTGTTCTTGTTTTCCAGTTCTTAATCCGTTGCGCTTCATCGAGAATAATCAAATCCGGCGCCCATTGTCGGATGAACTCCATATCCCGCCAGACAAGCTCGTAATTGACCAGTTTGTAAAATCCATCTTCCTCATAGAGGATGCGCCGCTGACGGTTGAATCCTTCAATAACAATGGCTTTCCGATCAGTGAATGTGTCGATTTCTCCTTTCCACTGATATTTAAGGGAGGTAGGGGACACAATCAATACCTTGCTGATATGAAAAAACTTAGCCATGAGTTCTGCCGCTGCCATGGCCTGGATGGTTTTTCCCAGTCCCATGTCGTCTCCGATGAGACAACGTCCGGCACGAACGGCAAACAAAGCACCCTCTTTCTGATATGGATAGAGACGTGTCTTCAAGATGTCTTTAAATGTGGGACTCTCAATGCCCTGTCCAAGATGCTTCTCAATAATCCTTCGCCTGTGTTCTTTGTCCTGATGCTCCGCGATGTATGTCATAACATCGTCATAGCACCGCACCTCGTGGCCATTATTTCCGGGAATACTGTCAAAAAAACGGGAAAAATCGAGTATATGGCTTTCTCTGAGCGTTCCATTTTCCTCAAAAAATTTCCCTGCCAGGGTAATAAGTTCCGGCGGTGCGTCAACTCCGGCCCGGAACCGGACTTCCTTTTTTAAACCATATGTGAGGAATATCTCTGAAAAATTAGGGAGATACCCCTTGCTGAATAACTCCCCGGCGTTTTTAACCTTCATGATTTGGCTTAAGGTAAAGGCAATATGTTTACAAGTACCCAGATTATTGACCTGGAAATCAGGGCATGAACAATAATTATCCCAGGGCTTGTTCCCCCGGATGGCAACTTTGTAGGTCTTTTGAGATTGCGGGTTGGTAAGATGAAAATCTGAGAAGACCGGGTATTCGCCTATATTTTCTAAATGAAAATTCTGCTGCTCTCCGTATTGCTTGCGGAGCAGCCGCTGCCACTCTTCAAGCTCTATGTCTTCCGGTTTGTGGGTACGGGAAACATTTATCCGGATAGTTTTGCCGGTGGTAGCCACTGGTGTAGTTCTGGCATTGCCTTTTGAGTTGCGATGTTTCGGAGGTTTCATATATGTACCCCTCAGCATATTTTGGGTTTTGATTTTTGTTAACATTTAATTAAGTTCAACAAAAATGGTTGAGTACGGCTCTAAATCTATTGGCTTAACTCTATAAAAACATCCAGGTTAAGTCAAGAAAAACTAAATAATGCAGGAAAAACAAAATGTTACTCTTAATCTGTACCATAGGCGGCAGGTGATAAATATCCGAGCCTTTTCTGCCTCCGTCAGGATTGTAGTACTACAATCCTGACGGATACATCGGCCGCAACTTAAATTATCATTTGATACAACATGATCTTTATAAATTTCTGTTTTTTGTTTTTAGGACGGCAAGAATCTCATCGACAGAGGAAATGTATCCTTTGAACAAATATCCGAACATTTTTTGGACTGCCCGTCCTGGCGAAGATGATCGTTCCGCGAAGCAGAGGTTATACAGGTATGAACCCACTTTAGGCGGCCTCCGTCATTCCCGTTAAGCTAATCAAGCCTTAGAACGGGTCAAAAATGTGAAGTAAATGAGTGGAAGGAAACATTTCCTTATGACACACTTAAGGGATTGCTCCCTGATAACTGACGGCTTGCCTGGAATATTTAATTAACATTGACTATTCAATAGGTTATTTGTTATCTTAATACCTGTATGTTTGAAAAATTACAGGAAAGATTGGAATCAACCTTCAAGAAATTGAGAGGTTACGGGAAACTTACTGATGAGAATATTAAGGATTCTCTCAGAGAAGTCAGAGTTGCGCTCCTCGAAGCCGACGTCAACTATAAGGTTGCAAAGGATTTTCTCGAAAGGGTAAAAGAAAAGGCTTTAGGCGGCGAGGTGTTAACAAGCATAACACCGGGACAGCTTTTTATACGGATTGTCCATGACGAGTTATGCGAACTGCTTGGTACAACAAACAAACCTCTTGATGTATCCGGTTCTCCGCCTGTGGCGATCATGCTTGCCGGGCTTCAGGGATCAGGTAAAACAACAACAGCAGGCAAACTTGCAATATTTTTAAAGAAAAAAGGCAGAAAGCCCCTTCTTGTCCCTTCAGATGTGTACAGACCGGCAGCTATTGACCAGTTAATGAAAATCGGCAGCCAGACCGGGACAACAGTGTTTCCGTCAAAGGGTATGACTGACCCGGTTCAGATATGTGTTGATGCAAAGAACTACGCCATGAGGAACGGTTTTGATACGATGATCGTAGACACTGCAGGCCGTCTTCATATAGATGAAACAATGCTTGAAGAACTGATAAAACAGAAAAAGTTTCTCAATCCAAGGGAAACAATACTTGTCCTTGATGCCATGACAGGCCAGGATGCGGTAAATATCGCAAAAACCTTTAATGAAAAATTGGAAGTAGATGGTGTTATCCTGACAAAGCTTGACGGTGATACAAGAGGCGGGGCAGCCATTTCAATTAAAGCCGTTATGGGCAAACCCATACGGTTTATCGGCACAGGCGAAAAACTCGACGCGCTGGAACCCTTTCATCCTGAAAGAATGGCATCACGCATCCTCGGCATGGGAGATGTTGTATCGCTTGTGGAAAAGGCTCAGGAAGTTTTTGATGATAAAAAGGCAGCGGAATTTGAAAAAAAGCTCAGGAAGGACGAATTTACTCTGGAAGATTTCAGGGATCAGATAAAGCAGATGAAAAAGCTTGGCTCTTTGGAATCCATTATGGGTATGTTTCCCGGTTTTAGTAAATTCAAGGGCTCGATTGACTTCTCTGAAGCTGAAAAGGATATTAAAAGGGTGGAAGCCATTATCAGTTCAATGACGCCGAAGGAACGGCTCTATCCGAATATTATTGACGGCAGCAGAAGAGTGAGGATATCAAAGGGAAGCGGGACAAAAGTTCAGGATGTCAATGAACTTTTAAAAAAATATGCGGAAACAAAAAAGATGATAAAAAAGCTCACAAAGGGAGGCATGAAAGGCTTCCCGAAACAACTACTCATGAGATAGGAGGTGGCAGTTTGTCCGTAAAATTCAGATTATCGCGGTATGGTAAAAAAAAGAAACCTTTTTACAGAATTGTTGTGGCTGATAGCCGGTATGCAAGCGACGGCAGATTTATTGAGAATGTAGGGACTTACAATCCTTTGACCGACCCTGCAAGCGTAACTGTTGACAAGGAAAAAATCAAAGCATGGTATGAGAAAGGAGCAAAACCTACAAAAACCGTTCATAGCATATTCAAAAAAGAAGGGATACTGAAGGAACTAATTCAATAATCGATGGAGGGGAGCCGTGTTGAAAGAATTGATCGAATTTATCGCAAAAGCTTTGGTAGATAACCCTGATCAGGTAAAGGTTTCGGAGATTGAAGGCGAAAAAACATCCGTTATCGAGCTCAGCGTTTCCAAAGACGATCTCGGCAAGGTGATAGGCAAGCAGGGAAGAACCGCACGGGCCATGAGAACCATATTAAGCGCAGCTTCCACTAAAGTAAGGAAACGGGCAGTACTCGAAATAATAGAGTAATGAAATATGTCCCCATCGGGAAAATAATATCCACCCACGGCATTAAAGGGGAAACAAAGTTCCAGTATTATAATGAAAAAAAAGAGGTGCTTTACATGTACACCTCTTTTTTCATTCATGAAAATGCCGGATGGAGAACGCTCAAACCAACAGGCATAAATCTCCGCAAAGGTCTCTTTTACTTAAATTTTGACGGTTTGGACAAGCCGGAGGACGTTGCTTTTTTGATAAATAAGGAGTTGTTTGTCAAAGAAGAAGACCTTCCGCAGTTGGATGAAAACGAATACTATGAGTATCAGCTTCTCGGCCTTGCCGTATTCGATCAGGAAGGCGTTGCGTTAGGAAAGGTGGTACAGATTATCCGTACAGGCGCAAACGATGTAATGCTTGTAAAAGGAGAGAAGGAAACACTTATCCCCATGATCGAGGGCTACATTCAGGAAATTGATGTTGAATATGCCTTTATAAAATTAACAGACTTATTTAAAGAGTTTCCCGGCAACTAAAGTCAATAGAGTACCTTTTTTATATCTCTTGCCCGTGGAAAAGGAAGCTTCTATCGGCAACTATAATTCATGCCAATCCGGATTCAGAGATAGAACGAGGAAATAAGGAGGAGTCACCCCTCTTTTACTCTTTCCCTCTCAACCGTTATGCGTTGGGATGAAGCGCCCTCTATTGCCTTAATTGCAATGCTCTGTACCTGAAGCCCGGCTTCATTCGCTTTTTGCGTCAATTGTTTTATTAAATCGTCCTGCTCGCCTATTTTCGATTCCAAAGCCGCGATCTTCTGCTGGTAGAGTTTTCTGTCGCCTTCTATTTCTTTTGATGCAAGTTCAACCTCATGGTTATGAGTGAAGTTCAACCGTTCCGCTACAGATTTTTCCGCATCCTTTATTGTCTTTTCAAGTTCTTTCGGGAACAGCTCAACCCTGGCTTTCAATTCGGCAAGCTCTTTCTCTCTGGCAGACAGGCTTGCTTCCCGTTCTGAAAACTCCTTTTCAAAGGCAGCTTTCTTTTCTATAAGCTCTTTTTCGAGATTGACCTTTTTTTCATCATAGGCGTCGGCCTCTTTTTTACGTTTAAGCTGTAGATTATACAGGTAGTCTTCTTCTTCCCTTTGCCGTTCCTTTTTGGATTGTGCTTCCCGTTCTTTTTTTACAAACTCGAAATCATCCTGCTCTTTTTTCCACAGGAGTCTTTTCTGGCTCATGTCATTGTCAAAATCCGCCTTCTTTTGTTCCATCTCTGCATCAAAAGCAATCCGCTTATCCCTCTGTGCCGCAATAAGAGCAGTCAAGGATTCGGCTTCAACCTTGATGCTGTAAATGTCCTCGATTGTTTTTGTTTCAACTTCTATTGCATGCTGGAGTTCCGTCAGCTTTTTAAATTCCGTTATCAGCCGTTCGCCCAGACCGTCCATGGACTTGATAATCTCCAGTTTCAAATCTGCCATGTTTTTTACTATCCCCTCAACAGAATACTGTGAAGCTTTTTTTACAATTTCTTTTTCCTCAACCTCTTTTTTTATGACCTTGGTGTCCGCTGCCTTCTGCTCTTTCATCTTTTCAAGCATATCGTTATAAGCTTCCAGTATTTCTGTTTTCGTGTTTTTATCGGATATTGTCTTTGTCATTGAATCCCCCTTTTTGGAATAAATGAGTGATTACGGTTTTGTTTATTGTATTTTCGATATAATAATAACTTAAAACCTAAATTGCAAAAGATTTATAAAAATTTAATACAAAAAGACTGCCTGAATTGTGGCAGTTTTTTATGTCTCTGATTTACCGAAGCAAAAAAATCTGATGGAACAATGCCCTGAATGGTTGGCTGGTAGTCAGATTCCTAATTACAAATTCTTCTTTCTTGCCATTTATATTCTTACCTGCTAATATCTCAATATGAATGCTCTAAATTCAAAAAAACTGCATAAGGACGATAAAAGTGCGATTGTAAAAGAGCTTACCGATGCACTGAAAACACATACCGAGATATCCTTTGGTTATCTTCATGGCTCCTTTATTCAGGAAGGAGGCTTTAAGGATATAGATGTTGCTATATATCTGAAAGGAACCCCTGCATCTCCGTTGCAGTACGAGCTTAGGATGGAGACAGAACTGATGAAAGTTGTCGGTAGGTATTCGGTAGATGTAAGGACGCTCAATTCATCGCCTCTTTCATTCAAATACAATGTAATTAAAGAAGGTATAATATTAATCGAAAGAGATGCTGACGTGAGAGCTGATTTTTACGAAGATACTATCAAACATTATTTCGACTTTGCACCATATCGGAAAATGTACCTCGTGGAGGCGCTAGGACTTGGACTTTAATCAGGATAAGATAAGGAAAATCCTGTCAGAAATATTATCTTCACTTGAACGGCTTGAAGATTTAAAGACCCTTGATAAAGATGTTTTTCTGTCAGATACACATAAAATAGGAAGCGCAAAGTATAATCTTATCGTAGCCATTGAAGGCGTAGTTGATCTTTGTAATCATATTATTGCAAAGAACGGATACAGGACCCCGGAAGATTATGCCGACACTTTCAGGGTAATGGCTGAGAAGGGGGCTTTTGAGGCAGAATTTACCGATATGCTGATCCAGATGGTTCGTTTCAGAAACAGGCTTGTTCATATATACTGGGGAATAGACAACAATGAGCTTTACCGTATAATCCAGTCCCATTTACAAGACATAAAACGATTTTTAAAGGAATTCGGGGCTTTTATCAAATTCTTGGAAAAATGAGCCCGGCCTGCATATATATATTTTAAAAGGTGATCTGAAGAAAATATAAGAGCATTGAATTACGAAAGTAAATGCTCAGTGTGGCTATGGTAGGCCAGTGATTAACCTCAAAAAGCCTTATATGCAGTCCTTCCAGGCACAAACAATGCATGTAAAGTAAAGTAAAGTGATATTAAAAAAGAAATATGCTATAGTGTATCCTGTTTTTCGAAAGACATAAAACTGGAATTAAATAAATAATTGATAAAATGATAATTACCATTCTGACATTATTTCCGAACATGTTCACATCTCCCCTGCAGGAAAGCATCATCAAAAAAGCAGCAGACAAGGGGCTTGTTGACTTTAATATTGTAAATATTAGAGATTTTGCTGAAGATGTCCATAAAACATGCGATGATTCTCCCTATGGCGGAGGGCCGGGCATGGTCATGAAAATTGAGCCCATATATAAAGCCATGCAGTATGTTGAGATGGAAAAGGGAAAACCGAAGCATATTCTTCTTACACCGCAAGGCAGGGTTTTCGATGAAGCAACGGCAGTCAGACTGTCAAAGCTGTCTCACATCTCCCTCATCTGCGGAAGATACGAAGGAGTTGATGAAAGAGTGCTTCAATTTATTGACGAAGAAATATCCATCGGAGATTATGTGCTTTCCGGAGGAGAAATGCCCGCCCTTGTCCTCATTGACGCCATTGTCAGACACATACCGGGAGCGCTGGGTAACGAGCAGTCAACATCGGACGAGAGCCATACAAAAAAGCTTCTTGAATATCCGCAATATACAAGGCCTCCTGAATTCATGGATATGGAAGTCCCTGCTGTGCTCCTGTCGGGCAACCACGAAGAGATACGAAAATGGAGAAGAAAAGAGGCGCTAAAAAAGACGGTTTTTAAAAGACCGGACCTGATGGAAACATTCGAGCCTAACGATGAAGACAGGAAGTTTTTAAGAGAGATAATGGAGGATATTCCTGAGTAAAGTTTATATAGCCATTATCCACTACCCGGTATATGACAAAAATAGAGAAATAATTGCAACAAGTGTAACTAACTTGGAATTACATGATATTGCAAGAAGTTGCATGACATTTGGTATTGAGTTGTGCTATATTGTTACGCCTCTTACTAAACAGAGACAGATATCGGAGAAGCTTATCCATCACTGGGAACATGGGTATGGGGCAACTTACAACCCGAAAAGGAGTATGGCGCTAAAGAGGGTAAAGATAGTAAACGATTTCAGCGAAATGCTGGAAGAAATTAAAATAAACGGCGACCCGATAATTATTGGGACATCATCCCATGACAGGGCGGCTGAAAAAATGATAGGTTATCGAGAGCTTCGCGCATGGACTGGAAGGGAAGAAAGACCTTTTCTCATCTTGTTCGGAACCGGCTGGGGTCTGACCGATGAAATTGCAGATTTATGCGTGAAGATGCTCGTACCAATAAAAGGCTCAGGCGAATATAATCATCTATCCTTGAGGGTAGCGCTTGGCATTATTCTTGACAGAACTTTTGGTGAAAGAGGAGACAGACATGAACGAGATGATTGATTTAATTGAAAAAGAACACATGAGACTCGATTTGCCTGAGATAGGCATCGGCGACAACGTAAAAGTATATACGAAAATCCTGGAAGGTGATAAGGAGCGTATCCAGATCTTCGAGGGCGTTGTCATAAGAAGAAGAGGCGGCAATACCAGAGCAACTTTTACCGTAAGAAAAGTATCTTACAGTGTAGGCGTAGAAAAAACATTTCCGGTGCATTCACCTCTTATAGATACTATTGAGGTACTAAGCAAGAGCAAGATCAGAAGAGCGAGACTTTTCTATTTGAGGGACTTAAGAGGAAAGGCGGCAAAACTAAAAGAAAAAAGATATTAATGGGTTGTTGTTCTCTCACAGGGCTCATTGGCGGGATTGATGAGGCCGGCAGGGGACCTCTTGCAGGGCCAGTGGTGTCATCGTGTGTTATCTGGAAGAAATTGCCTGAAGAGAGAGAA
The DNA here is from genome assembly GCA_964532465.1 of uncultured Syntrophorhabdaceae bacterium. Lineage (GTDB taxonomy): Bacteria > Desulfobacterota > Syntrophorhabdia > Syntrophorhabdales > Syntrophorhabdaceae > JAPLKB01. The sequence goes on from CAZHHX010000027.1 coordinate 39,166, forward strand.
GCCATCAACGACTCAAAGCTCCTTAGCGAAAAAGAAAGGTTGCAATTTTTCAAATGGATCTATGCCAATGCTTACAAAGTGGGCATTGGAACCGCAACCCATGAGGAGATTGAAAAAATAAATATCCTGAGAGCAAGTCTCCTGTCAATGGAAAGGGCTCTTAAAAATACGGATGTTAAACCGGACCTCCTGCTCATTGACGGGAATTATGGTATAAAGGCATTCCCGCGCAGCAAACCGATAATCAAGGGGGACAGGAAGTGCTTCTTTGTTGCCTGCGCCTCCATCATTGCAAAAGTCGTAAGGGACGGCATCATGGAAGAATATGACACGCTGTACCCTCAATACAATTTCGGCAAAAATAAAGGCTATCCCACAAAAGATCACAAAAGGGCGATAGCAGAATACGGGGCTTCCCCTATCCACAGAAAAACATTCAGAGGCGTAAAAGAATATCTTGCCGGGTAAAAGAGAAGAAGGCATACAAGGCGAAGAGCAGGCAACAAAAACCTTGAAGGGCAAGGGTTACAGGATAATCGAGAAAAATTACCGGAGCCCCTTCGGAGAACTTGATATTATAGCTGAAGAAGGCGGCTATCTAGTATTTGTTGAGGTAAAAAAAAGGAATACCCGAACCTTTGGAGATTCCTTTGAAGCTGTCAATACCATAAAAAAGAAACGAATGATTAGAGCCGCTATGTTTTATATGAAAACCCATAAATGCCTTGATAGAAAAGTACGGTTTGATGTAGTAGGTATTGACAGGGAAAATGTGAAGATAGTAAAACATGCATTCATGATAGAGCAGTGAATAGTATATAGTGAATAGTGAACAGCAGAGAGCGGGTGAGTTACGTGCCAAAAACAGTAATTTTAGTATCGAATTTCTTCAACAATACATACTTGCACCATGATAACGCACCGATTTTAATCGGTATTGTTTTTTCTATTCACTATTCACTATTCACTATTCACTGGTTCTAAGGTTATGGATAGAAAACTAACAGACCTTCTTGAAGCTGTAAAAAAGGGCACTATTTCTGTTGAAAATGCCTATGAATCCTTAAGGGACATGCCTTTTGAGGATTTAAGTCATACAAAAATTGACCATCACAGGGCATTGCGCAAAGGCATGGGAGAGGTAATATTCGGGGAAGGCAAGTCTCTGGCGCAAATTGCTGATATTGTCATGGCCATGAAGGAAAAGGGGCTTGATGTGCTTGCAACCCGTGTTGAAAAGAAAACAGGCGCAAAGATTCTGAAACAGTTTCCCGAAGGTATATACAATGAAGATGCCCGGTGCTTTTATATCAAGGAAGACAATGAAATAAAAGGGAAAGGGACAATTCTTATTGTGTCCGCAGGCACCAGCGACAACAGGGTGGCTGAAGAGGCGTACGTTACATCAGCGTTTTTCGGGAATCAAACCGAAAGGCTCAGTGACGTCGGTGTTGCAGGGATACACAGGCTTTTTCAGAATCTTGATACGCTGAAAAAGGCAAGGGTGATTATTGTAGCAGCAGGCATGGAAGGGGCTCTGCCGTCTGTTGTGGCAGGCATTGTCGGGGTACCGGTAATCGGCGTGCCTACAAGTATAGGTTACGGCGCGAGCTTCGGGGGGCTGACAGCGCTTCTTGCCATGCTCAATTCATGCTCCACGGTTTCGGTGTTTAATATTGATAATGGTTTCGGCGCGGCATATTTTGCAACCTTGATAAACAGACTATGAAAATACTCTATATAGACCCCATTTTTGGAATTAGCGGAGACATGACAATCAGCGCCTTTATCGACGCAGGTCTGCCCTTCGCCGAACTTGAGGAATTACTAAAAAAAATACCCCTGAATGTGCCTGCGATAACACCGGAAAGAATTACACAGGGCATCATTGAAGGTGTGCATCTGAACATTGAGCACTCACATATCCACCTTACAATCAGAGAGATGGAAGATATAATTGAAAAAGTGGAGACTGAGACAAAAATCAGGGGAGATGCCAGGGCAATGCTTGATATAATAATCAATGCAGAGGCAAAGGTGCACGAGGTGTCAAGAGACAAACTTCATCTGCATGAGCTGTCCCACATTGATACGCTTATCGACCTTTTCGGTGTCGCAAAGGGGATGCATTATTTCGGAATAGACAGGGTATTTTGTGGGCCCGTTCCCCAGGGGCGCGGCACAATAAAAACTTCACATGGGATTATACCGAATCCTCCGCCTGTAACCCTTGAGATTCTTTCAGGTTTCAATACTGTTTTTCTCGAAGAGCCCTTGGAACTTACCACCCCTACGGGTGCAACAATAGTAAGACATTATGTAAAGGACAGAAATGTTCCGCCGCCTGTCTTCAAAATTGATAAAATAGGATATGGTGCGGGCACATATAAATCAAATAAACCCGATGTTTTGAGAATTTTTATCGGAGAATCTGAAGAATCGGTATATGAGGAAGAAAATGTCTGTGTCATAGAAACGGATATAGACGATATGGAAATGGAATACATTGGCGCAGTTGCCGACAGGATGAGAAATGCCGGTGCACTTGATGTTCTCTATTTTCCCGTTCATATGAAAAAAGGCAGAATCGGTGTCAGACTCTCAATTATTACAAAAGCAGAAACACTGCAATGTATTACGGAGATGCTCTTTGCCGAGACAACTACCTTCGGGCTTAGGCTAAGATCGGAGCATAGAAATATCTTAAAAAGAGACGAAAAGCTTGTTCAGACATCCTATGGGGCTGTCAGGGTAAAATATGGATATGACAGCAACGGGAACCTCTTAAAAACGCATATAGAATTTGAAGACGTCAAAAAAATTGCTGAAGAAAAAGATTTGCCCTACCGGTCAGTATTAAAATTGCTGGAATCCGAAATAATTCCACGGAGGCAATAAAATGAAAATATTTTGTTACAGAGCCAACAGTTTTATTTTTGCCGTAATTGTTTTAATTATCATAGCACTAAGTAATAGCGCTTTGTCGGCAGAAGAACTGACAGAAATCGGGAAGGAATCAATCTGGAAGCCGGATGATGTAAAAATAGGAAATATGAGGGAAGAGTGCTCGAAGGACATTTATCCTGCATTTGAAAATTGCCTTATTGAAAAAATGCAGGAATATGGCGCCTCTGCCAAGGCTTTGGAGTTTACGCAGTTACTGATGAAAGCGAAATATCCTTTCTGTTTTATGAGTGCTTTTCGAGAGATGGGTAAAATTGATGCAGCAGAAGTGAGCTGTCCTTTTATGGCAAATACAATGGGATTCACACTTCTTGTAAATGGAGATCCAAGGATATTCCAACCGGGCAATTATGAATATCTGAAAAATATTGATATCAGTAAAGACTCCCGTTATCCGGCAATAATTAAAAAATTTCCCAAGGCAGAATTGTGGTTCAAGGGAAATTTAATTACAATGAATAAAACCTCAGGCGGAGGTCAGCAATTTGTCTGGGAGCATTTGATAATGAACGGATGCAGCGCCTGCGAAACGGCAGGGTCGGCTTTAGTCACATATAATTTTGACAAAACAGGCAAGTTTATCGGGGTAAAACTGCTCGGATTAAATCCGGCCAGGTAGCTATAATGAATGCTTTAAGATTATTGCCTCCAATTAATTCTATGAAAGGATGAAGAAAGTATAAATGAAAAGAGTGCTTGTTATAATATGTCTGATTTTGTTGTTATCAGGCAATGCCCTTGCCGCAGAGGGAAATGGAGTTACAGTCAATGTTTTATCAAAGACAGGCGCGAGTTGGGACGGGAAGGACCTGCCCGACTACACTAACGCCAAACCGGAAATAACAATACTAAGAATCAAAATTCCGCCGGGTGCCGTTTTACCTATGCATAAACATTCGGTAATAAATGCAGGCGTATTAATAAACGGAGAACTGACAGTGACAACCGAAGACGGCCACGTATTACATCTTAAAGAAGGGCAAGCAATTGTTGAGGTGGTAAATACATGGCATTCCGGGAAAAATGAAGGTAATAAATTGGCAGAAATAATAGTTTTCTACGCCGGTAAGGCAGATACGCTAATAACGGTTAATAAATAAAAGTTAACATCCAACCATTGTCAATTCTTAATGTTATTCCAAGACAGTTGTATCAGTGCAGGATAAGGGGTTTTTCCCTGCCCTGACCAGATACAGAGGGGTCAGTATTGTCAAAGTGAGGGAAAGGATAATTAAGGCCTGACCCAAACCCAAATGATCGGCCAGAACGCCGATTACAAAGACCATAATTGCAGTATAGAATGCAGTCATCAAAGAGCGCACGGACAGTGATGTTGCAAGGATTTCGCAGGGGACCATGTCGCTTACGTAGGTTACGCTTATCGGCGATCTCAGGTTCTGAATAATAAAAATGCCCGTAAACAGAACAATTGCCGCCAGATTATAGCCCATAAAATAGGCCAGTCCGCAAAAGATGCCGAGACCGAAGCCGGTTAACATGGTAAGATTCAAGGGTGTGGTAAGCGTCGTAAAAAGCCCGACAAATGCGCCCGAGCTCCTGCTTGCATATGAAGTCATCATATAGATGCAAAAATAAACGATACCGACCAGGACTGCCGAACGTTGTTTCACCTGTAAGAAGGCCAACAAGGGCAAGGTTAGTGCCAGGCTCTTGATAATAGGCTGGAGGAAATCTTTGAGAGCATTATAAAACCCGTCATAAATGCAGACATTGGTAGTAGCTCGAAAGGCTCCTGCACCCTTAAAAGTTATCTTGAAGCTCTTCCAAACCACGATGAAGCTCTCTTTGATACTTCCGCCCTTATGTATTTCCCCATCAAGCTCCTGAGGATATGAGAGCATGAGGAACAGGTTCAAAACATAGGGCAGGGTCGAAATCAGAAAGATCACATCGTAGCGTCCGCTCTTAAAGACAATCCATGCCGCGATCAGGGCAGAAACAGCCGAACCATTCTGCGACCAGGAACGAGTGTGCCCATAATAATCGACTTTATAATCCTCCCAATTGTTCATCTTGAGATATTGGAAGATCATAGCTTTGTGGGTGCCGCCCCTGAATGCTTCCCCGAAGGCAAAGAAGGTCATACCGAGCATGAGAAGCCAATAGGCCGAGGCATAGTAAAAGATCAGAAAAGAAATTATATAAGCAAGGAAAGATTGTACCATGGCGCGCCTTCGGCCTAACATATCGGCGATGATGCCGGTCGGTACTTCCAGGAGGTTTGTCATAATCTCCCTGTAGGCGTAGAGCGTGCCGATGAGGGTGAAACTCAAGTTTTTTTCCAGCAGGAATAAGATCAGAAAGGGCTCAAAGAGCTTCAGATTCTTGAGAAAACCATAGGCACTGAACTTTGCATACTGTAAATCCTTTTTGTATTTAACAGCCACAGATTATTTACAGTCTCCTAAAGCGCGCACTTTACTCCTGCGGCATCAGTCCTTTAAACGGTTTATTCCGACACAGGGTTGGAAACTCATGATTGTCATTTGCTAATACATTTCAAATATTGCTAAAGCTTTGCAGATCATTTGATTTTATTACCATTCAATACCTTTTGATTTGAGGTATGCCCGCGCTTCATTATTGCCAAGGATTGCAGCCCTTTGATAGTCTTTGAAAAACTGATCATCTTTACCCATTAGTGAAAAAACCAAGCCCCTTGCCTTATAAAGATTAGAGTCATCAGGCACAAGCTCGATAGCTTTTGTATAGTCATCTATTGCACGTTCATAAATGCCCGTTTTTTCATACACGTAAGCCCTGCCGATATATCCGGCAGGGTCTTTCGGATTGTATTTGATTGCCTTTGTATAATCTTTAATGGCTTCATCATAATTACCCGTTGAGACATCCAGATCCCCGAATTTATCAAGGTAACCGGTATTCTGGCAGGCAGCGAATGCAAATACTATTGCGAAAACAGACAAACCATAAAATATTTTCTTTATCCCATACCAATTTTGCCTTTTCAATTGCTTCCTCCTTAGTCATTTTTAGGTTTTGTAAAAAGTTCTCATCAAATTGTTTTGTTTCTTGAGCAGTTTTGTCTGCTTTTCACTTGGTCGGTCAGCAGCATTTCGGAAATATTGATCTGCGGCGGTCTGCTTCGCATTGCGATCCTCCATCGTACATTCAGTACGATTACGGCCTGCAACTCTTGCAGCCCATCCACATCTGCAAAATTTCCGAAATGCTGCTGACCACTCAATCCGGATTCACATATACGCTTATGTGAATCCGGAATAAAGAAGGGGGTAAATTTATTCATTTTAATTCTATTTTCTACCTCCCCCCATTTTTCCTAATAGAGGTTTGCCTACACACAATCTTCATACCAATTTTTCATAAAACATTTTACAATACTCTTTTTCATACAACCGAATGATGATTATAGCACTAAATGTATGGTTTTTTCTATTACTGGGGCTATCGTCGCCCCCTCCACCGGCGAAGCCGTCGGAGCCTCCCCTTCTCGCCCGCTGTGCGGGCTATTTATCGCACTGACGTTGATGTACTACGGGGCTATCGCCTGTCCCCGTAAGGGGGTCGCCCCCTCCACAAACAAAGTCACGACCCGCGAAGCGGGTACCCCGGCCTCAACCTAAATATTCAGGAGAAACCGGTCAACTCAACTCAACTCAAATCAAATAAATCAAACGTCTGTGAACTTGCCGAGATAATGCCGTCACCTGTGTTTCTGCTTTAAGGGATAAACTCTTCGAGCTCTTTGATACGATTCAAGGTCATATATGTTTTTATACTGTCGGCAGTATCGGGGTATTTTTTCGAGCAGAATTTAACAAAGGCATCCTTGTATTTAATCCACGTGCGCTGGGTGATTTTAATGCCTTCTTTGGTTACGGTTCCCCCCTCAGAGCCATCTCTTTGTTGAACCTGTTTATAAATGCCGTTCAATTTGGCATCTGCATCCTGGAACTGCCGATCAGAATATTTGGGCAAACTTTTCTTTTCCAGCAGCTCCAACGTTTTAATAAAAAAATCTTCCTGCGACGCTTTATCATCTATATATAAGGCCGCACGGGCTGTTCCGGATTGATCAACTTCATTATCTGCGTGGACATCAAAATATTGATAAGCAATCTTGCTGAGAGCTGCAAACTCTTTTTTATCGGACTTCGTCCACTTCGCCTGAATTCCGCTTAATTTCTTGTCCCGCCCGATTGACTTAAATTTCTCCATGTGATCGGCGCAAAAGCCGGCCATGTAACCGCTGGTGATATAATCGCAAAGCGAAAAATCGGTTCCCTGCCAATTCTGCGCTTTCAGTTGCAAAATATGTTTTACGCGCCCTTCGATTTCCGCCGGGGCTCCTCCAATTTCACAGGCAAGCCGCAGGGCAAGATCAAAATTGCGCCTGACACCGACACCATTGGCGTAGATCGTCATGAGCATGGCCTTGCCGTAAAAAGGACCGTCTCCCAGATCCTTACTTTCACCAAAAGCACACAACCTGGCTTTTACGGGGTCCGTTTTTTCCACAAATCCGTAGTAAAGATTATAGGAAATGCAATCCTTGAGCGCTTTTGCATCCTTGGCCGTCGGAAGGTCAGGGGCAGGGAAAGGAACATTTTTTACCTGTTCGCAGGTCTTTTGCCAGGGTTCCTGCTGTTTTTCAGCCATAACAAGATTAGGCAATATCAAGCAGGCGAAGAATATACAAAGAAACCAGCTTATTTTTTGAAGTATTTTCATATTAAATTCCTTTCTCAATTACAACCTTCGACCCACTCGATTTCCGGCATGCGCCCGACACGAATTGCAGTTACCTTCTTCCCGTCCGTTTCGAAGATTATCGCCCTTTTCTTATCCGGTGAATAAACAGTCATATAATGACCTTCGGGAACGTACTTCTGCCCTTCCACTGCCAGCTTTGGATAAAGTTTTTTGATCTTGGATTCACTGTCGCCCAGTTTGGCGCCTTCCTGAGTGGTGTAGTCTCCTTTATCCACATCAATTCTGGCAATAACACTATTAACCAACATTAAATACATGCCCGGCAATGATTTTGTATACCCATAGGTGCATTCATTTTTTTCGGGTGGAGCATCGAAATCAAATTTAAGACCCATCGTCTTCACTACATCCTTGATGGTCATTCCTATTTCAATGTTTTTGTATCCTTTAAACGTTATAACCTTGCCGGAACTTTGAGCATAAGCTATTGTCGAAACAAATAATCCCAGTACAATAAAAAGATATGTTCTTGCTTTCATTTATCGCCTCACATTGGAGAGCTTTACATAACTATCCATTGATGTCAACTTCGTGTCTCTCATATTTACGGCTAAATTTATAGGTTACTCTACATTTTTATCCGTATATATCTTGCAGGTACGACAAATACCAGAAAATAGAATTTGTTACTTCTTGAAATGCATACTGCGTGGTTTTTGCCAGAGACACTGCTTTCCTCCCAAAATGCATACTGCGTGGCTTTGTTTTAAATGTACTGCTTCTTCCTGAAATTGTGTTTTTCACAAAGGAGTAATTTATGATATGTTTGAGATGGTAATGGTATATCCTATAAATCATATTGACATCAAAATAAGGGCAACACCACAGTAAAATAAGCATATTATGCAAAGTTTCCGTTGGAAGAAAAGCAAAAGCGTAAAGGGTCAAATGCATTATCACAACCGCCAATGGTAGGGTGTACTAAATAGGGGGACCAATATGAGCTTATGGTATGAGAGTTTAGGTTTATGTCTGGATGACTATGGGGAAGATACCAAAGAGAGGACCAAATGCATCTTTGCCCATCTGTCCATGGATGTCCCGCGTTCATGGTGGGAACATGCATTACAGACAGGTAATGTTCCGGCCAGCTATGTCCACATACTTCAGGATTTACACGAAGAATTGTTAAAGACATTTAAATCAACAGAAGATATCGGGTTTGGCTTACTTGTAGCGCTGGCGTTTATTGACGATGATACAGATCAGCAGAAACCGAAATTCGGTACTGTTGATTCGGAATGCTCTATCGAGCAATACTTGGCCAAGGCAAAAGCGAAGTTAGCAAAACGTCCGGAATTAGGCCTATTGGGGCAAGTGATAGATAAGCAAATCAAAAAGAGAGGGCAAAACATGAGCTTTGATAAATTAAAAATAGATAATTCTTCCAAATCCATTGATAAAATATTGAGTTCAATAGAATCTTCTAAAGGTCGAAGCACTGGTTGGCCAAATTGTTTTGACTATAATTTCGATTTTAATAATAACAGTTGTGTAATCTCCTTAAAAGACAAGCACAGCAAGCAGAATTTTAGAAAATTTGATCCATGGGCATTAGCCTTTTTTACTGAAGTCGAAAACGAAATGGAACCTGGAGTTAAGCAAATAGTTTTTGAGATTAAGAATTTAGACAAAGAAAGAGATACGTCATTTGCCTTCAGTAAGGAGGCATTTAAGCGAAGAGTCTCTTTTCTTGCTTTAAACAATCAGGAAATAAAATTTGAAATACGTATTGAAGATGAGACTTTGCAACTTTATGATAATACAAAGCAACTATTTGATAGACCGAAAGAAGAAATAATTCATGAAAACTTACATGAACCAATCGATGATGACAAAATCGGGCGATTGGAAAAAGATTTTCAGACTTGGTTGTTTGGACAAGGTAAGAGCGTTTCCAGCGAGGTAACAAACGAGAGACTGGCTGTTTTAGGAGCTGACTTTTTCAACCTAAAAAGAAAGGGATTGAAGATTTATAGAGAATTTACAACTGGAGTTTTTAGAGAAAAAATTGCAAGGGCAAACAGAATTCTGCCAACCGATTACATTGACATCATAACATTTAACAAGAATAATAATTTGTCCGTGATAGAACTAAAGCTAAACGATTCAAAGCTTGATGTAATATCGCAAATTCTGGATTACGCGCTTTTCTTTCGGTGCTACAGGGACCAATTGTTACCACTGCTCGAAAAACATTTCAGCTTAAACAAAATTAGGAATGATAATATTATCTGTTATGTTGCTAACAATTATTTCCACCCCAGGCTTAAAGAAATCATACATTTTTATAGCACAAAAGAGAAAGCTACGGCTTTGAGCTAAAACAGATAACACTGGGGCATACAGAATGGATGTAAAATCCGGAGGTGCCTCTTAATGTTTATTAAAATTCACCGTGGTACCCATGAAATAGGCGGTTCATGCGTTGAAATCAAAAACAAAGACACCAGGATCGTCATCGATATCGGCATGCCTATCGTCACAGAAGACGGCAATCGCTTTAACATTCAAAGCTACAAAGACCTTTCCGGTCAGGAAATGGTTGAAAAAAAGATTCTCCCAGATATCAAAGGATTCTATAACTGGGATACGATTGATAACAAAATTGACGGTCTCCTGATCTCTCACTCACACAGCGATCATTACGGGTTTTATAACTACCTCCGGGAAGATATACAATACTATCTTGGAGAAGGCACCAGACGTATTATTGATTTTGACAGTCTTATTTTCGGATCAAAAAAAGTGATCGGTACATATACAATATTTCAACATGGTGATAGCCTGCACATTGGTTCTTTTAGGGTAAAACCTTTTCTTATGGACCATTCTGCTTTTGATGCATATGCATTCCTTATCGAATCCGAAGGGAAGAAGATTCTGTATTCCGGTGATTTCAGAGAACATGGGAGAAAGGGCAGTGTATTTCAAAGATTCTTAAAAACTGCACCAGAAGATGTTGATGTCCTTCTACTGGAAGGTACGCTGGTTGGCCAAGAAGACAAGAAGACAAAAACCGAAACAGAAGTCGAGCAAGACATTATTAAGGTAGCGCAGGAAACCAGAGGTATGGTTCTTATCATCCAATCAACCCACAATGTAGACCGGATTGTCTCTTTTTATAAGGCTGCAATAAAAACCAATCGTGTTTTTCTTATAGATGTCTATACTGCCAATTTTCTGAATATACTGAATGGGCTTGCAAAAATCCCCGATCCCTTAAACGGTTTCAATAAAATAAAAGTGTTCTATCCTTACTATTTGTCAGATCGACTGGCCAAGGAAAATAAAGAAAAGCTGTTATACAGATTCAGGCCATACAAGACAAGCAAGGAAGAGATATCTGCAAATCCCGGCAATTTTATAATGATGGTTCGGCCCACCATGATTCTGGATCTCTCGCATATTGAGGGGTTAGATGGAGCAATGGTTATCTATTCAATGTGGCATGGTTATCTTGAAGACAACCAGATGAAGCGCTTTCAGGATTTTATGCGTACAAGAAACATGAATATGATTCAGCTCCATACCGGCGGACACGCCAACATTGGCACTTTGAAAAAGGTTGTCAATAAGTTGAAACCAAGGGTAATTATCCCTATTCACACATTTTGCCCCGAACAATATAGAGATATATTTTCTAATGTGCAAACTGTATCAGATGGCGAAGAAATAAGCATATAATAATGATGTGTGTTATTCGCATTGGCAATGTTGGCGACACATAAGTTTGAATGTACACACTGCTGAAATCGACAGGAAGCGATGGTCTGTAAGGCCATCAATAAAAAAACGGTGGTAGGGAACGTTGTTGTTTTCCGGTGCATTAGCATAAATTCTTTCCGTAATCTACAATCAAAGTAAAAAGGTCATATACTCGATTTGTAGGTGACAAAAATAGTCGCCCCATTTAGGGCAAAGAAGCACATTTCAACTGGTAATCTTTACCTCTGCGAAACCACGCAGTTGCTGCTTTGTGTTAAAAATAATCATCCAGAAATGCCGGGGGTAAGCATTTCTACAGGCAAACCTTGCTTTCGGGGAACCACGCAGCAGTTTCTTCATAAAGGATTGGCTATTTACCTGCTTTCTGGAGAGGAGAGCATATTTTGTGAAAATTCGGATTGACATTCCGAGATTTCATGATTTTACAGAGCATTGAACATAAAGTGATGACATGAAAATCATATCAAGGGGCAGGATTCATATATCGCAATTATACATTTCTTCATTTGGTATTCCTCATTTTTCAGGAAAGCGCGAAACCCCCACTTCACAGATGCAAGCATTTTCTCTATTCTGCTTGTCATGCCTGCCCCAGACGGCAAGGGTTTGCGCATTTACAGTCGCCGAAGGCTCATGCTTCATACCTGCGGGTGTGGTCCCGTTTTTTTCTCTGTTACAGTCTCCGGGGCGGCTTCAATCTGTTGTTCTATGAAAGAAGTAAAAGAATGTAGCTCTTCAAGGAATGTCTGAAGATCGGCTTTGGCGTACATTCCGGCTCTTGTTTCAATGGATGATTTCATGGTTCGTATTCCTTCAAC
>CAZHHX010000028.1:0-48143 GCA_964532465.1 uncultured Syntrophorhabdaceae bacterium
TGCCGTTTTCACCGTTTATATTGTCATTGCCTTCATTACCGGAGATGATGTCGTTACCGGTTCCGCCCTGGATTCTATCGTCACCGGTTCCGCCGGAGATGGTATCGTCATAGTTGCTGCCGTAGAGGGTATCGTTACCGCCGAGACCAAGAATAGTAGTGCCGAAGTTGTATGGACCATAAAGGGTGTCATTATTTTCCGTCCCTGTAACTCCTGTCGCGATTGCAAATGCTTCCACCTGCTCACCGGTAAGTGATCCGTCGTCAAAGACAAAGTTCTCCATCTTATAGTCATTACCGGCGAACCAGCCTCTAATAGTGGTGGTCTCATTTGTAATTTTATTACGAAGAACAATACCGTTATCCCAGGAGATGCCTGATATGGAGTATTCCATATCCTCCAGATTTGCGCCGTTAAAACGGACAGTATCATAACCGCTGCCTGCTTCCGTCGGCATACCCCGATCATCCAGATAGGCCTCCAGAATAACTTCATTACCGGAGCCTGCATTGATGATATAGGTATCGTCTCCTCTGCCTCCCACGGTAAAGTCATTGCCTGTACCGCCGTCAATGATATCGTTGCCTTCTCCGCCGTAGAGTACATCGTTATCTGAGTTTCCGTAGATGACATCATCGCCTGAGCCCCCGTAGATGTAATCTGAGCCGGTTCCACCGGAGAGGGTGTCGCTGCCTTCTCCGCCGGAGATTGTGTCGTTGCCATTTAATCCCATAAGCACGTTATCGCCGCTGTTGCCGGTAATAACGTTATTCAGTTCATTGCCTGTTCCGCTAACACCTTCCGTTCCTGTCAGGGTAAGGTTCTCTATGTTATCACCAAGGGTGTAGGCATGGTCTGTCAGCACAGTATCCGTGCCTTGTCCTGCTTGTTCAATCACCGTATCTCCATAACCGTCCAGAATGTATATGTCATCGCCTGTTTGCCCTGCCATGATATCATTGCCGATTCCGCCGACAAGGTAGTCATTGCCTGCCCCGCCTATAAGGGTATCGTTGCCGTCCATGCCATACAATGTGTTACTGACGTCATTGCCGGTAATAACATTATCTCCTGCATTGCCTGTTCCCGTTATATATGATGTTCCTGTTAAAGTAAGGTTTTCAGTCTGTTCGCCGAGGGTCCAGTTCACAGAGCTGCGCACGGTATCTGTGCCTTCGTCTGCATTTTCAATCACGTTATCACCGTAACTATCCACTACAAAGGTATCGTTGCCAGTTCCGCCGATAAGCGTGTCCGCGCCTTGGCCGCCATCCAGATAATCATCCCCTGCGCTGCCGTCCAGCATGTCGTTGCCGACATTGCCATAAATCATGTCATTTCCTGCTTTGCCTTGAGGGGCCGTATCGCCCTCCCACACAAACAATGTGTCATCTCCGTCTGTGCCTGTAATCACCGGTATCTGCGCCTGTATCTGTGCGGCATCCCACACCGTTCCATCGGCAAACTCCATGCGCTCTGCCCTGTATGTCCATGCCATGCCCCAGCTTTGTATGGCCAACTGATCGGCTGTATCTTTGATGCCAAGGATCAGATCATAGCCATTACGGGTAAAGGTGATGTCGGATGGCGTAATCCCTTCACCGAACCTGATTGTATCCGTATTGCCTGTTGTTGGATCATCATCAAAAATCGTATCCTGTCCGTCTCCCCTTTTAAATACATAGGTATCATTGCCTGCTCCCCCCACAAGATAGTCATTGCCTTCACCGCCGGAGAGATTGTCGTTGCCTCCATTCCCGTAGAGATTGTCATTTCCGGCCATCCCATAAATGGCATCGTTATTGTCGGTTCCCTGAAGGGTGTTGTTGCCGGCATTGCCTATGGCAGAATTCATCCCTATCGTTGTCAAAAGCTGTAAGAAGCTGTCTCCGGCAGGGCTGCCCTGTTCGCGGAGGTCTTCTATCGCCTTCAGTCCGGCATCTCCTGCAAGCTTGAGGACATCGGCAAACTCGTTCATGGCAAGAGGAGCATTGTTCGGGTTTGCGATGTAGAAGGCACGGAGGGCATCGTCTGTTGCGCTTACATCAAATTCAATCCGGTTTGTGTTGTCGTTCCACGTCATGCTGATAGTGTTGACAAGGTCTTTGTAGTGTGTCTGGGCCATGAGTTGACTGTAAACACCACCGGCAAGTTCGTCAAATGCCCGAAGGAGTACCCTTGCAGCAGGGCCGTGCGGATTGGGATCACGCTCACCCCAGCACCAGGTGCCGAAGTATCCTTCGCCCATGAAGGCTTCAAGCACGGCAAGCTTGCGGGCATCCCCGATGGCATTGCCGTATATCATTCTGGCGGCACGGCTTGCAGGGTCGATATTCTCCACACCTGCCCATTTGTAAAGAATCTGAGTAATAAGCTCATGCCTAATACCCGTATCGGTTTCTGCGGCAAACTGTTCTACGAGGAATTTGAGAGAACCCGCTGTATCTCTTGCCATTGCCTGATGGAGATCATAGACATTGCCGTATCCCTGGAGATCAGGGAGAGATGCTATGTCATCAGGGACATCGAGCCATTGATTGGCGATGGTATACATCTTATCCGCCTTGAACCATACATCGGTTGCAGTTGCCGTGGTGCCGTCTGATTTGGTGAAACTCCCCACCTGCTTATGTTCATTCCCGTTGGCATCAATAAGGGCGGATGAAGCATAGCCGGTGTTGATAAATTGAATGCCAGCCTCCTGAAGGGTGAAGAGTTCATCGGAGGTGGAATAACCGTCTCCATCTATGTCTTGCCATATCTTGAGGCTTGAGAATGCGGCATCATTGGCATCTATCTTGCCATCAGCATTGCTATCAAATTCCGCCAATGCCTGAAAACCATTAGCTGCTTTCTGGCCGTTCTGGAGGATGGCCTGATCTCCGAAAAGCTCCTTACCGTCATTGATGACACCATCATTGCTTCTGTCCATAACAAGAATACCGTCATCACTTAATGCCCACCCGGTCTGTTCGGCAAAACCGTTATTGTCGTGGTCGAAGTAAGCACCGGATTTAACATTGGTCGTCTCCACCCCATCACCGTCCAGGTCGAGGATGATGGGAGAGGGGGTAGTAGTGGCAGTATTGAAGGATTGTTTAATCGCGCTCATATCCTTAGGTAATTTGTTTAATGACCCCAAAATGTTCTGATTACTGCTGCGCCAATTCTCAAATCTTCCTTGGGTCTTATTCCAATCGGCCCTTCCAGAACCATTGTAGTTATCTGTGTATCTACCTTGGCGATGCAGGGTATAAACAAATGTGCCAAAATCGATATTCTTTGGTATTCCGTTTTCCTCCTTATTATCAAAATAGCCATGATATGTTGCAAGATCGTCGAAAAAAGCTTTAATTTGATTATCAGTATTATTCTTGGCTCCAATTTTTCTGTGAAACTCAGACCAAGTGTCATTAGTATACTGAAAAATACCACTCGCTGTAGGATTGGGGTTATCAGTTGTGGGTAGCGGTGGTTGTATTTCCAATCCCAGCTTCGATTCAATCCACGCTGTATGAAGAGCAATTTCAATGTCTTCATTGGAAAAACCATTACTTCTCCCGTATGACACAATCTTTTGTGCAATGTCATTTTGTATCTGCTTCTGTTCATTTGTCATTTATCTTACCTCCTCTATCCTTCCGAAGTCATATCTTGGGTATCCCAAGTTTCCTAATGTTTTTTCCCAAGTCAAAATGTTTTTTACGGTCAATTTGAACATTTTCTGTAAATTATTAATTTGGGAAGCAATAAATTCTTTATTTTGCGTGGAGATTAAGGCTGCTAATATAGGGCCAAAATCATCATTGATGTCAACGTATTCATTTCTATTACTTATTTTTGCTATTAAACTATCGAAATATTTTCGATATGAATTAGATACACTTTGATCGAATACAGGTGCGAATCCACATGTATTAAAATCGCATAAGAGTTTATACATAACAAGGTATTGACCAGAACCATATACAATATCACCGATTGAAATTCGTCTGAATACCTGAGATTCATAGATACCGTCTTTGTCGGTGTCAAGCAAGTTTGGTTTAGTATCACCAAAATCAAGTGTTGCAGACATTAAAGACGCATTATGTCGAAAAAATACTTTTAGAGTATTGCTTCTACCGCCGTTATTTCCATAAAATACGACAAACCATTGCTTGCCTGCAGGCATTTGAAGTCTATCATTAGACAAATTCACTGGGATTTTTGTTAGTATAGGAAACTCTTCAGATGATTTACGGATTGCCGGAGATACCTCAGTATATTCTTCGTATACAATCCGTTCAACACCTCTCTCCTTTTTCTTTATGGTAATCTTTCCTCTCTTTAATGGCATGAGTTTTGAGCTTAACCCTCGGTTCATATTTACTGATTCATAGATGTAAACATATGGATCTATCTTTAATTCAGACCGATCATTTTGTGAGATAGCCCGAAATTCTGTCTCGGCAGCATTAACAACATTGTTCTTACACAAAAAGAAAAAAACCACTAAAATAATTAAAACAAAACCAAACATACATGCTAATGTTTTTTTTGAAGTTATCTGATTCATACGTTTTTCCTCCCCACTATTTGCTGATGTAAATCATGAATAGCGCTGTCCACGTTTCATATGATGCATCTGCCATCGTCTTAATCCCCCTTTTCAAAGTTCACTACTTGAAATTTCTCTTTATTATCTTGTTTTAACTTTTTGATTTTTTTAATGTTCTCTTCTCGTTTTTTAATAAGTTTCTCCGGGCAATCAGCAAACTCATCATAGAAACCAGATGGAGTTCTTTCTCTTCTTCGTGGAAGTGTGCATTTTGTTCTATCCATTGCGGTATCAATAATAAGGTTGCCTTCTAAATCATAAATCCCTGTCCATTCGCAACCCCAACAGTTGCCCCCTGAATAAAAATCAATAACAATATAGTAATTAGAGTTTTTTCTGTCTTGTATACATCCCCATAAAGTTGTTATTCCTGGCTTATCATGTAATATTTTTTCACCTATAAATAATTTTTGCTCACATTCAAGTTGCCAAAGCGGATACTCATGCGCAAGAGGGCATCTTGCAATTGATTTGACTTCCACGCCTCCGCAAACTAACTCATCTGTTATAGAATAGTATTTATTGTTGTTTCTCTTATCCTGTTCTGTCCGCGTATTTTTTTGTGCCTTTATGTTTTTTTCTTCTCTTTTCTGTGTTGTTTTCTCTGTTACTGTATATGCACTATCTTGTTTGACTCTTGCAACATCCTGCCCGGCAGCATCTTTGCTTTCTCGTTCTCCTTCTGCCCATACATTCACATTCCACGCAAACACAACTATCAACAACAAGACCAAGACTAAAATCCAAACAGAGGGCCCCATCAGGGACGCCCCCCTCGGGGACGCAGTTAACTTCCAGATCCTTGAGAAGTAAGTGCCATTTTCGGAGACGGACGGGAGGGATGTAGATACGTTGTTTCTTTCAGTACGTTTATTCTTATCTTGCCTCGTTGAGTCACTGAGAGCCCTGTACATATATACCTCCATTTTTCATGTTTAAATTCTTTATTGCCATAGGCATAAAACATTCCCCAAAGTAATTACGCAACAATGGTACTGCTTTATTATGAACTGATATTTTATGTTCTTATATTTACTCTGCCGTAATTCATCAATATCGTTACGTCCTTCAAAAGTCTTACTTTGATCTCCTGCGAACCAGTCTTTGATCTTAAGTGTTTCTCCCGTATCCTTGATTCGGAAAACGAGACCGTTGTCGCCATAGCCGGAAGATATGGAATATTCAATATCGTTTTGGGTAAGGTTTTTAAACTGAATAGTATCATTCCCTTGTTCTTCGATTAGCATATCGTGATCGAATCCTTTGCTGTATACATACGTATCATCCCCTTGACCACCTCTTAAGGTGTCATTGCCTGAACCTCCGATAAGTGTATCGTTCATATTCTGACCATATAGGGTGTCGTTGCCTTTTCCTCCATTCAAAATATCGTCTGCGCATCCTCCGATCAGCATGTCATCCCCTTCATTTCCGTAGAGAACGTCGCTCCCGGTATTGCCGTAGATGATATCGTTGCCAAGATCTCCTCGTATAGCGGTATTGACACCGGGGTTTGCAGAGAGGGTATCATTGGCTCCTGTTCCTGATAATATTGTCCTACCTGCTAAGTCTATCTGCCAGTTTACATCTTCATTTACCAGTTCAAAGGTGGTTGAAATAGGGATAAGGTTGAACATATCTTCTGAACGAAAACCGTGTATGGTTCTCATGAACTCTGAAGGATCATTTGCTGCTCCCTGATTTGATGACATATTGCTCTGTAATGCAACAATAGCTGATTCAAGATCGCCTTTTAATGACTGAGTTGTTTCATCCCATGTATAGGTAATGGCATCATAGACATATTTCAAATGAGTCTGCGCCATGATCTGAGCATAATACATCTCAAAGAGTCCTTCATACGCCTGGGCAAGTAAAGGCGCTGCAAGAACATTGGGATTGGAACCGTTGGCGCCGTAGAAGGGCTGACCCATAAGCTTTTCTATAACTGCTAACTTCCGGGCGTCAAAGTTGGGGCCACGGGAAGCAGGGTTGATGGTATCACTGTCGGTCCATTTAAAGAGTATCTGTTCCATAAGGCTGTCGCGAGTAGCAGGGTCTTCTGCTGCTATGAACTGTTCTATCAGGGATTGAAGGGTGCCTGTGGTATCCCGTACCATTGCCTGATGGAGATCGTAGGTATTGCCGTAACCTTGTAAGTCGGGTAGTGCGGCTATGTCATCGGGGACATCGAGCCATTCTGTGGCTATTGAGTATGTTACATCCCGCTGGAGATTGAAACCGCCCACGGCGCCAGTTGAGTTGTCTGTTTTAGTGAATGTTCCTGCCTGAATTTGGGTATTGCCTTGAGGATCAAGGATGTTTGTATCTGTGTGAGCAACATTGATGGACTGGATACCCATCTCCTGTAGGGTAAAGAGTTCATCGCTTGCTGAATATCCGTCTCCGTCTATGTCCTGCCAGATTTTGAGGTTTGTGAATGCTGTGTCATTAATATCAATGATGCCGTCGCTATTACTATCCAGTTCTGCCAGGGCTTGGAAGCCATCAGTAGCCGTCTGGCCGTTCTGGAGGAAGGTTTGGTCGCCAAAGAGTTCTTGACCATTATCTATTGTGCCGTTGCTATTTCTGTCCATGACAAGCAAGCCATCATCTGATTTGGCCCAGCCTGTCTGTTCGGCAAAACCATTTCCGTCATGGTCAAAATAAGCGCCAGCTTTGACGTTGGTCGTCTCAATGCCATCTCCGTCAAGGTCGAGGATAAGGGGGTCTTTCCAACGGACGGTGGAGGCAGTGCTTATAATATCTATCCATGGGGCCATAGGATCAGGATCTCCATTACTGAGAGCATCCTTAATGGCAAAAGTAAACCATTGTGCATATGGATTATTGCTAAGACTATTTATAAAATGATGGGCGCCGGTAGGTAATACTATCCCTGCGGTTATAAGACCGTTATTAACCCAATTAGTGCAATGCTGTCCTGTAAATACATTATAAATGGGAGGATTAGTTTTTGACTGGTTAATATAGTTCATCAAAAAGGTGTATTGTTCATTGGTTATATCTATCGGTCCACTGCTGCGATTAGATTCATGTCCTGTATCATCATATATGTGTCCTGTATCGATGGGTCTTCCCTCATGCAAAGGGGCAAGTCCAAATCCTTCCATTGTTCCATTGGGATGATAAACATTAATAAATGTATGAGGCATACCACGAACGTCAGACATAATTTCAATTTGCGGCATAATCATTCCTCCTTATTTAAGATTAATTGAAGTATTGCTGTCTTTGATTTTCCCTTGATAGTTTCATTTTTTGTTTGAGCATACATTGTAAACTCATATTGAATACCAGGATTCTTTACATGTGCGTCAATACACAAACCAGCTATCTTTTTAGCTATTGTTTTATCAGTAATACCATAAACATAAACATAAACCCCTTTTCCAGATCGCCAAAGCGCGTATTCTTTTTTGTTACAATCATTTTTATCATTGCATAGTTTTTCTGATATTAGCAAAAGATGAATAGAATTAATCAAATCATGAGCTTGGGAACTGTATTGATGTGAACCCCCTGAAGGGCCACACCCAAAAATATTTAGCATAAAAAGAAAAAGCATAAACATGAAGCAGAGTAAAAAGTGTTGATTCCTTATCTGTTTAAGTAGTCGTTTATTATATACCTTTGCAGTTTTACAGTTCATTTTAACCCCTCCTTTCTCGCCTTGGAACAAACTGTACTTTCCGCTATCCACTCTGTACTTCTCCCTCCTCGTCCTACGTCCCAGGAATAGTAGGGGGACGTAGGGGACGTAGGGACGTTGTTTCTTTCTGTACGTTTATCCTTATCTCGCCTCGTTGAGTTGCTGAAAGCCCTGCACATATATCACCTCCATTTTTATGTTTAAATTTATTTTTTGCCACAAGCACAAAACAACCCCCCATAGCCATCACGCAACAATAGTATTGCCTTATTATGAATCGATATTTTATGTTCTTATTGATCTTAATTGCCCCCAATACAGGAATGCTTTTAAAACCCTTAAAACAGGATAATTATGAATTAACTAAGATGTCCCGCCCAACACTGTTTTTTTAAGTATATATTCTCATTAATACGCCTAATTAAATAATAAAATACTGTATCCTCTATAACGCCTCATCACATTTTTTTATCTCTCCGAGTATGGGACATTCTTTTAAACTCACTTTGAATTGAATGAATGAAAAGATGTTCCCCCTCCTTTTTTCAATTTTTTATTAATTTATTAAATAAACAATAGTTTTAAAAAAAACACAATAGAAAAATAACAAAATAATTGTTAAAAAGTTATGGTGTTAATATGGTATAATGGCCCATAGAAATAGATTTAACTTATATTATCATAGTGTTACACCATAGGTCTCTTGCCCTTTTTCTTTTCCGGTACAATCTCCGGGGTTGTTTCCAACTGTTTCTCTGCTGAGGCAAGGAATGCCTTCAGTTCTTCAATGAGGGATTCAAGGTCAGGTTTTGTGTATACTCCTTTTTCCATCTCGATATATGATTTTATGGATTGTAAATGAGCAACCTGCTTTTGCATGGGTACGGGTTCAGGTTGTTTTTCTGGTTTGGCTTTCTTGTAGGCGGTAAGCATTTTTTCTAATTTGGCATTTGTAACAGGTTTTGCCATTATTTCATCGAAGATGGTAAAGAAGTCAGGGCTTCCAAGGTTAGCTGAGAATATATATCCCTGTGAAACAGACAAAGTTCCATCGGCAATTACGTCTTGAATTTTTGGAACCAGTTTTAAAAGAGATAGCCCGTTAAACAGCGTCCTTGTTGTCTTTCCGACGATTTCAACAATCTCCGAAACTGTTTCGGAGAATCCCTCTGCTGCATACTCGGAACCCCGATCATAATTCACCAATTCCTTCATCACACCATCCAGATTATAGTTCCTGTCAGGATGTTTTGCCTGAATGAAGGCCAATATGCCTTTGGCCTGATCAATGGGATTTAAGTCCTCCCTCTGGAGGTTTTCTGTCAGTTGATAGGCAAGTATCTCATCTTTTTGAGTTACTGTATTAACTATCCTTGCAGGGATTATTTCCAGTCCTGCCTTATATGCCGCATGATATCTTCTTTCCCCGCAGAGGAGGAGATATTTATCATCCTTTTGTGTTACAAGGACAGGTTCTAATACACCCCTGTCTTTGATTGATAATACAAGAGCCTTGAAGGATTCGCTTTCTGTATTGATGCCCGACCTGACCTGTTCTTCCACAATAATGCTTTCTAATGGAAGATACATGAATTCCTGACTTTCCGATGTTTTCTTGGTTGCCATTTAATACCCCCTTTATAAATTTCGTGAAGCGTTAATCGTGAAACGTATAAAACCTATCTCTGTGGGCTCTGCGAGAGATAATGACTTTGAGGTTTCCTGGCATCAAAGTTGCCGCCACGGGAGGCAGGGTCAATGGTATCACTGCCGGTCCATTTGAAGAGTATCTGTTCAATGAGATTATCACGGACAGCAGGGTCTTCTGATGCTATGAATTGTTCAATTAACCCCTTTAGCCCCTCGCCATTAGCCCCTTGCCTTTCCCTCGTCATTGTCTGATGGAGATCGTAGGTATTGCCATAACCCTGTAAGTCGGGCAGTGCGGCTATGTTGTCGGGGATGTCAAGCCATTCTGTGGCTATGGAGTATGTTACATCCCGCTGGAGATTAAAACCGCCTATTGATGCAGTGGAGCCATCCGTTTTAGTGAATGTTCCTGCCTGAATTTGGGTATTGCCTTGAGGGTCAAGGGTGTTTGTGTCTGTATGGGCAACGTTGATGGACTGGATACCCACCTCCTGAAGAGTAAAGAGTTCATCGGCTGCAGAATAACCGTCTCCGTCAACATCCTGCCAGATTCTGAGATTTGAGAAAGCTGTATCATTTACATCAATGACGCCATCGCTGTTACTGTCAAGTTCTGCCAATGCCTGAAAACCGTCGGTTGCCCGTTGACCATTCTGGAGAATTGTTTGATCACCGAATATTTCCTTGCCGTTATCAATGGTACCATTGTTATTACGATCCATAACAAGCAGCCCGTCATCCGATGATACCCATCCTGTCTGCTCGGCAAAACCGTTACCGTCATGGTCAAAATAGGCGCCGTCTTTGACATTGGTGGTCTCCACTCCATCCCCATCAAGGTCGAGAATGAGAGGGTCAACGCGGCGGGTAGTTTGGGCGGAGGCAAGTACCTGCTTACAGGTATCTACACCAATATCAATTTTGGGAAGTGTTTTTGAACGTGAAAGAGTTTTAAGCAGGTTTGTTTTGTCTTTTGGACTGATTTTATTAGGATTATTATAAAAAGCCTTCACATATCCAAGAGCTTCTTGATTTGTCATACAGCTTATATCTAGATTTATGACTTTTGCAAGCGACTGAATTAATGGTGAAAGAGATGGGTTATCATAATTATCTGTGATTTGTTGACCATATCTTGCTTCAGTAATTTGTTCAATTTCGTCATACGTTCCGTCAAGTAATCGTCTAAAATCCTTCATAATAACTTCACTTGGCGAAACATTGTGCCGCATATTGATATAATTTTCCGTGGTTAATGGTATTCCAATTTCTCCCATGCGAGTCCATGCTTTCCTTATACCTTCATCACGTAAAAGCTTCTCCGCCGCAGGTCCTTCAGCACTCAAGACATAAAATTGATTAGTATAGTTGACCATGTCGTCTAAAAAAACCTTTGTCTGTAATTCCAAATTATTTTTGCTGGTCATCCAGTCTGATTCTGATATACAGTATTTTTTATCAAATTTACTTTCCCAAGTATCATCAGTATACTGATATAATCCGCTCTCAGATTTACTTGTTCCCTTAACATCCGGACGCATACCCGACTCTGCAAAGGCAAGTGATGCTGCAAAATTGGCTTCTTTGGCAGTTAGATATCTTTCATCCCCATTTATTGTAAACTTATTTGACTTTATTACATCAATAATTCTGTTAAGATTGGCTATCTGGTTTTGATTCATGTTGCCCTCCCCTCAATGTTTTATGATTGACATCAACCCCCAACCCTTTGTATCCATGTTTTACTAGTAAGCTGATAATACTCTTTTTAGTTTCGTCATCATAGTACTGCATTGCTTGGAACTCATACAGTACCTTGCGGATTAATTCTGGATTCTCCGTGCTCTCTATACCGGCAAGCCAGCCTATCATGCCAAGATGTATATGCAAAACATGTCCTTCCTCTATTCTTGGTTTTTCCTTTTCACTCTTTATTACACGCTTCTTTTCAAATTCTACTGCATTGTTCTTCTGCTCTTCTGCCATTTGTACCAGCACCTTCTCTAATCTTTTCCCTTTTACCCCTTGAAATCTGTCTGCCAAGGCCCCTTTAATACGAGGTGCAATGCGATAAATAACAGGGATGTATCCTCTGTCCCCGGGAGAACCATACCAACACTCCCCTCGCCCTTCCAATGTAGTATATGCTTTGATTTCCAGAAAACCGTCGCCATCTATATCAGTAATTTCCTGTTCAGGCACACACTGGTCGAGGTACCATAATCTGAAAGGACCATGCCCGTAGAATTCATATATGTCGTACATGATAAATTGATACCTTGTGAAAAGAACAATGTATCTTGATTTTTTATCTCTCACTAACTGCATGGGTTTTTCTCCAACTGGATATCCTGTGCTTGTTGCAAGAACAAGATGATCTCTCCAGTTCATTTCAGGCTTGTCATATCCATAACTTTTCAACACACGGAAATATCCATTATTTTCCTCTAAAGCACCTTCAACCTCGCTAAAAATATAAGTCTGATGTAGTTCTTTGTTTTGAAAAACGTATTTTCGTATCTCTTTCTTTCCATTAAATGAAAGCTCTTCATTATATCCTGCGACAGCGGCATCGCCAGGATACACATCACCAGGCTGTATTTTGATAGGTTTTTTTTTGGAAATTGCTGTATTTTTTGTATTTTGTTTACTATCTTCTTGCGCATATGCAAAAGACTGTAAAAATATGTTTACTGATGACAAAATAAATATAATAATTACAAACAATTTACAGGTACGCTTTTTCATCATACAACAGCCCTCCTCTTGTAATATAATTTATCGATAGTATCTCTTATACAACCAACACCCACAAAGGCCTGACCCATAAGCTTTTCTATAACGGCAAGTCTACGGGCATCAAAGTTGGGGCCACGGGAGGCAGGGTCTATAGCATCCGAACCGGTCCATTTGAAAAGTATCTGTTCCATAAGACTATCACGGACAGTGGGGTCTTCTGCTGCTATGAACTGTTCAATGAGGGATTGAAGCGTGCCAGTGGTATCTCTTACCATCGCCTGATGGAGATCGTAGGTATTGCCATAACCTTGAAGGTCGGGTAGTGCGGCTATGTCGTCGGGGACATCCAGCCATTCTGTGGCTATTGAGCATGTAACATCCCGCTGGAGATTAAAACCACCTATTGAGGATGTGGAATTGTCTGTTTTAGTGAATGTTCCTGCCTGAATCTGCGTATTGCCTTGCGGGTCAAGGATGTTTGTGTCTGTATGGGCAACGTTGATGGACTGGATGCCCATCTCTTGTAAAGTAAAGAGTTCATCGCTTGCGGAATAACCGTCACCGTCAATGTCTTGCCAGATTCTGAGGGAGGAAAAGGCTGTGTCATTTGTGTCTATAACGCCGTCGGCATTGGAGTCAAGCTCCACCAGGGCTTGGAATCCATCAGTAGCTCTCTGGCCGTTCTGGAGGATAGTCTGATCCCCAAAGAGTTCTGTACCAGTGTCAATGGTGCCATTGCTGTTGCGATCCATGACAAGCAGACCATCATCCGATGACGCCCAGCCAGTTTGTTCAGCAAAACCGTTGTTGTCATGGTCAAAATAAGCGCCAGCTTTGACGTTGGTGGTTTCAACTCCATCCCCATCAAGGTCGAGGATGAGGGGGTCAACGCGGCGGGTAGTTTGGGCACTTTTAAAATTTGCCTGGAATGCCTGTATTGTACCTTCTCTGTTTAAACGATTATAGAACCCTCCCCAAAAACCTTCTTTACCATATGCAATACGACAATATTTCTCGAAAGTTAGAGTCTGTATATCGTACAATGTTATTTTACCGGCAAATGCAGCGTAAACCCCGGCAATATAGGCTGGAGCGTTTGGGTCTGTCGGAAATCCGGGGCTATTCTGCTGAAGGTTTAAAACCTCCCATATTAATTGTAAATCCGCCTTTAAAACATCCAAACGTGTTACCAGACCGTCCTCGAATTTCTGATAAACAACATCGTGCCGGTAAAAACATGCATCAAGATCGTCTTTTGGTTTTTTATCCGGGTCCATTTGTGGTTCACCATCTTTGTATACCACTTTACCATCTCTCCTATGAAAACCATCATGACCAGGTCCACCCCAGTTGCCATAATATCGAAATGTCATCTTTTCCTCCCGTTGTTTGTTTTAGAATATTTGCATTGCTCCTTATGATATAAAAGTCTTTTACTGTTCCGTATTGTCTATACCAGGCAGAACAATCTTTGTTAATCCTGTGCCATCGCTGTTTATGATGTATCCAGAAGACTCTTTATCAGCATGTTTAGCGGCTAAAAATGAAATGCGTTTCTCATCAAAAGAAATAGATGGTTGCATAATAAATCTGTACCCCTGATCTTTTGTAATACGTTTAATGGTGCCTCCTTTCTTCAAAAACAGGTCATAATTCTCCGGTTTTGGAGGAAGGCCATCCATTTCGTTGGTGATAGAAAGAAACAGTATAGTATCATCCTTTGCCACAAAAGGTTCCGATGTCCATATGCCATGCAGAAAGGCAGGTTTTAGTTCATTATTTACTCCATCCATAATGAAGATATGGTTATATTGATATTGCTTCCTATAGTTCTCATTAAAATCCTTATCATCTATGATAGGCCCTGTGGCTGAAAAGATAAATCTTTTGCTGTCGGACAGATAAAATGGTCTCGACATCTCATAGAACTGATAATCCGTCAACTTTTTAACAGCTTTTGTTTTGATGTCCAATTCACACACATCCCAGGAGGTAAGCATATTCCTACCGCTCGTAACATGTTTTCTCCTCATGCTTGCGCGTTGGAATATGATTTTTTTTCCGTCAGGAGAGAATGACGGCTTAGTATTAAATTTAATCTTTTTTACATTTCCTGTCGGTGTATCAATAACTTTTGCATCGTCATTATAATCATTTGTCAATTGCTCGACATTGCTGCCATCAGCATTCATGATGCAAATATTGCTGCTTCCATCCTTTACAAGGGCGTAGGTAATTTTTCTACCGTCCTGTGAATATGTGGGGCTTTCATAAAAAGCTTCTGACTTGCCGAGAATATGATATTTGTTCGTTGAATAATCATAATCAACAAGCACGGTATAATCACCTTTCATTATTGTTCCCCAACGGTAGACATATAGGATTCTGTTATTAAAATAAGAGATAACTGATGCGCCATAGCCTCCCTGTTTTTTTGAGGCCTTCTGGCTATTATCCATTGTACAGCCAAAATTAAATAGAAAGAGAACAATAATTGTAAGAGTCAGCGTCAGCAGCCCTTGAAAATTGAACTTTACCTTACCACCCTTTTTGATAGTTGGGGGTGTAGGCACGTTGTTTCTTTCTGTACGTTCTTCCTTATCTTGCCTCGTTGAGTTACCGAAAGCCCTGCACATATATGCCTCCATTTTCATGTTTATATTCTTTATTGTCACAGGCATAAATCCCCCATAGCAATTACGCACCGATAGTATTGCCTTATTATGAACTGATATTTCATGTTCTTTTTGATCTTAATTGCCCCCCAATACAGGAATGCCTTTAAAACCGGATAATTATGAATTAACTAAGATGTCCGCCCAACACTGTTTTTACAAATGTCTTTTATATTTCTAATTAATACAACAAATTAAATAATTAATTCAAGAATATAATTACTAATTAAATACAATTCTTAACTATTATTACTAATTGTACCCTATGTCACGCCTCATCACATACTTTTATCTCTCCGGGATAGGTTGCAACATTCTTTTAAACTCACTTTGAATTTAATGAATGAAAAGATGTTCCCTCTCCTTTTTTCATTTTTTTATTAATTTATTAAATAAACAATAGTTTTAAAAAGAACACAATAGTAAAATAACAAAATAATTGTTAAAAAGTTGTGGTGTTAATATGGTATAATTGCCCATAATAATAGATTTAACTTATATTATCAATACGTTACACCATAGGTCTCTTGCCCTTTTTCTTCTCCGGTACAACCTCCAGGGCTGTTTCCAACTGTTTCTCTGCTGAGGCAAGGAATGCCTTCAGTTCTTCAATGAGGGATTCAAGGTCAGGTTTTGTGTATACTCCTTTTTCCATCTCGATATATGATTTTATGGATTGTAAATGAGCAACCTGCTTTTGCATGGGTACGGGGACCGGTTCTTTTTCGGATTTGGCTTTCTTATATGCGGTAAGCATCTTCTCTAATTTAGCGTTAGTGACAGGTTTTGCCATTATTTCATCGAAGATGGTAAAGAAGTCAGGACTTCCGAGGTTTGCTGAGAAGATATATCCCTGGGAAACAGGCAGTGTTCCATCGGCAATGACGGTCTGAATTTTGGGAACCAGTTTTAAAAGAGAAAGCCCGTTAAACAGCGTCCTTGTTGTCTTTCCGACGATTTCAACAATCTCCGAAACTGTTTCGGAGAATCCCTCTGCTGCATATTGAGAACCCCGATCATAATTTACCAATTCCTTCATCACACCATCCAAATTATAGTTCTTATCAGGATGCTTTGCCTGAATGAAGGCTAATATGCCCTTGGCCTGATCAATGGGATTCAGATCCTCCCTCTGGAGGTTTTCTGATAACTGTAAGGCCAATATTTCATCCTTCTGTGTAACGGCGTTAACGATTCTTGCAGGGATTATTTCCAGTCCTGCCTTATATGCTGCATGATACCTTCTTTCCCCGCAGAGGAGGAGATATTTATCATCTTTTTGTGTTACAAGGACAGGTTCCAATACACCTCTGTCTTTGATTGATAATACAAGAGATTTGAAGGACTCGCTTTCCGTATTGATGCCCGATCTAATCTGTTCTTCAACAATAATGCTTCCTAACGGCAGATACATGAATTCCTGACTTTCCGCTGTTTTCTTAGTTGCCATTTAATACCCCCTTTATAAATTTCGTGAAGCGTTAATCGTGAAGCGTATAAAACCTATCTCTGTGGGCTCTGCGAGAGATAATGACTTTGAGGTTTACCGGCATCAAAGTTGGGACCACGGGAGGCAGGGTTAATAGTATCACTGCCGGTCCATTTGAAGAGTATCTGATCCATTAGGCCGTCACGGACAGCAGGGTCTTCTGCTGCTATGAACTGATTAATGAGGGTTTGAAGTGTACCCGTGGTATCCCTTATCATCGCCTGATGGAGATTATAAGTATTGCCGTAACCTTGTAAGTCGGGTAGTGCGGCTATGTTATCGGGGACATCGAGCCATTCTGTGGCTATTGAGTATGTAACATCTCTCTGGAGATTAAACCCGCCTATTGAGGCAGTGGAACCGTCTGTTTTAGTGAATGTTCCTGCCTGAATTTGGGTATTGCCTTGCGGATCAACGGTGTTTGTGTCTGTATGGGCAACGTTGATGGACTGGATGCCCATCTCTTGGAGGGTAAACAGTTCATCAGTTGCCGAATAACCATCGCCATCAATGTCCTGCCAGATTCTGAGATTTGAGAAGGCTGTGTCATTTATGTCTATGACGCCGTCACTATTGCTGTCAAGTTCCGCCAATGCTTGAAAGCCATCTGTTGCTCTTTGGCCGTTCTGGAGGAGGGTCTGGTCGCCAAAAAGTTCTGCACCATTATCTATTGTGCCGTTATTGTTGCGATCCATGACAAGCAGCCCGTCATCCGATGATGCCCATCCTGTCTGTTCTGCAAAAACATTAGAATCGTGATCAAAATAAGCACCATCGGCAAGACGGGTTGTTTCCGCACCATCCCCGTCAAAATCAAGGATAAGGGGGTCAACGCGGCGGGTAGTTTCTGCTGCATGGGCAGTACCTTCAATGAAAGACATAATATTTATCAACGTTTCTTCTATGCTTCCATAATAATATCGAAGGAGACCACTTGAACTAAATGGACCAGGTTCATAATTAGGTGGATAATTCCTATAATCATATACGCCAGTTGAAGGCCATTTATTGTAAGAATCAGGATTCTCACGACCTGTACGTGCTTCCATATCGAAACAGCCATTTCTCAGAGGGTTTGTTGGAATTACCTCAAAATGGAGATGATAAGGATAGCTTTCATCACCAGTTTTACCGACAAAACCTATTACGTCACCTGCTTTGACTTCTGTGCCTACATCACGTCCTTTTGCCATCATATGTGCATATAGAGTCCAGAAAGTTTTATTATCTGGTGTTTTATGTTCAATAATTTCTGTATAACCATATCCATTTATCCAACCTGAAAATACAACTTTCCCATCGGCAGCAGAATAAATATCAGTTCCTTTTGGTGCCATGTAATCTATACCGGCGTGGTCTTCAAACCTGTTTCTCCTATTATTCCACCTTTCCCCATATCCATCCCTTTTTCTGTACATTACCCCTGGGTTATACATCGGCATAACAAACCTCCTCTATTATGTCTTTTAATTCTTCCTTTCCTTTCTTAGAACAGTCATTACTTCTCTGGTTTTGCTGATTTTTCTCGGATAGGCAACAGCCCATCCATCTCTGGATACGCGAATATATACATAAACAAATCCAAACCCACTGATGTCTCGAATCTCCTTCAATAATGTTGTTTTACCTTGTTTATCATATAGATATATGCCATGTGCAAAATTCCCCCTTTGCTTCGGATGGATATTGTGTCTCGCAAAAATGATTGTACCATCAGCACCCACACCATAGTCATCTATGTCTCTAACCAATAGTTTTGGGGGCTTATTGGGAGTTTTCAGGTCTATGCTGTAAAGGTTTGTTACTCCTTCCATAAAAGTACCAAAATAACCGGTAACATATATTTTTGTGTCATCTGGAGCAGGGTGTATATATTTTTTCAGGAGTGCCCCCTTGATCTTTATCGGAATGGTTGTTTGTTTTCCTGTCTTGGGATTAAGAATCAAAGCATTCTTTTCTTCGTGGGCATAAAGGAATAACCTGGCACCATCAAAGGACCATTTTACGTTATCAAACTCGGATATTTCGCCTTTTTTTGTTGTTTTTGTTGGAAGTGACACTATCTCAACATTCTCTCCGTTTGGTAGCATAACCTTCTCCTGCCAGTTTTCAGGACCTATCAGGTATCTATAGGAGGGGGAGACAGGTTCCTCTAACGCCTGGACAGGCAATCCTTTGTCTGATTCATAAATGAGTGATGTCTTTCTTGTGCGGGTGTCATATACATAAAGATTCCACTGACCCGTATTTTTTCTAATATCATCTCTAATTGCCGGTCCCTTTTTTTGAAAAAACACATATTGTCCATCAGGAGAGCAACTTGGATTTAAAGATAGGGGTTTCTCCCTGATTTCATCAATATTACCGGTCTCAACATCTATCAAACCGAAATATGTTGTTTTTTTCACATTGTCGCTCAACTGTGCGATCAGTTTTTTGTTGTCCGATCCACACCATGAATACCACATAACATTTGAAGGATCATCGGGAAGATTGATTTCTATTTCTTTCCATTCATTGTTGATGCGTAAACCGGTATTATCTCCTGCGTAAACACATATTACTGATAAAAAAACAAATAGAATGCATTTTATTAAAACATGAAACGTGGCCTTACCATAAAACTGCCTCCTTACAAATATTTTTCTGTTGATGTAGTTAGCGTTCATAGCTTCCCCTCCTTTTTTCCCCCTCGGTTTTTTCAATAATTGGAGGTAACGTTGCTTCTTTCTTTACGTTCCTCCTTATCTTCCCTTGTTAAATTACTGAGAGTCCTGAACATATACGGCTCTTTTGCCTGCTCATGTTTGTTTTTTGAAATAGGCATAAAACCCCCATAGCCAATACGCACCGATAGTATTGCCTTATTATGAACCGATATTTCATGTTCTTATTGATCTTAATTGCCCCCCTCAACATAGGAATGCTTTTAAAACCCTTAAAACCAAACAATTATAAATTAACTAAGATGTCCCGCCCAACACTGTTTTTTTAAGTATATATTCTCATTAATACGCCAAATTAAATATTAAAATACTGTATCCTCTATTACGCCTCATCACATACTTTTATCTCTCCGGGATTAGGTTGCAACATTCTTTTAAACTCACTTTGAATTGAATGAATGAAAAGATGCTCCCTCTCCTTTTTTCAATTTTTTATTAATTTATTAAATAAACAATAGTTTTAAAAAGAACACAATAGTAAAATGACAAATTAATTATTATAAAGTTATGGTGTTAATATTGCATGAAGGCCCATAGTAATGGTTTCGTCACAAACTTTAGCATCAACCTTTGAATACTTTATTGCCCCCTATTAATAGATTTAACTTATATATCTTATGTTACACCTGATGTTTTACACGGTTATTTCACAGGGGCAGGGCTGTCTCCAATCGCTTCTCCGCTGAAGCAGGGAATGTTTTCAAAATTCTATCAGTTTTGCGTTTTCGTCCCACGTCGGAAGGAGCCGGGTACCCACAAAGCAGATGTTGACTGAACGTCCCATTGCAGCGGACGTCCTATGGTTCCTTCTATGGTCCATATGAGATAAAATCTTTAATTCTTATTTTCTTGCTATCGCTCGCAAAATTCCATCATATACCAGCACAGGAAGTTACGCTGCAAGATAATTGGGATTAGAATTATTGAAAGAGGATGCAATTTGCTATTGTAAGGCTCTGTGAATATATGTAAAATGAAAAAATGTTCATACGGAGTTTTTATGGTTAACTCATGGTCAGTGACATCTCAGAAGGTACAAAGTGCCATACAAAAAATTATTGAGTTCAGCAAACCGAGGAAGATAATTATTTTTGGCTCCTATGTTCGCAATAATGTTGGAATGAACAGCGATTTAGATGTGCTTGTCATAACCAGCGACAATACAATAAACCCCCGGAATGAAAGCGTAAGAATCAGGCGTGCGCTTAAGGGGATACATATGCCCATGGATATTTTGGTTATTTCAAAAGACAAACTTGATGAACTGGCAGACACTCCCGGTCTTATTTATCGCGAAGCCATCAAGAGCGGCAGGATAGTCTATGAATCCTTCGAATAGGCGAAGACTCCCTGCAAACCCTGAAGAATGGTTGATTCATGCACAAAGTGATTTAATATTTGCTCAACTCGGTAAGGAGAATTCTGGAGTTTTACCGCAACAAATATGTTTTCATGCGCAACAGGCTGCTGAAAAAGGCATTAAGGCAGTGCTTCTATCGATGAATGTCGATTTCCCTCTTACCCATGATATTGAGGAACTTATTGATATATGCGATGAGGCCGATATCACATTGCCTTCCGACCTCTCGGATGTCGGGTTATTGACTCCTTATGCTGTGGAAACTCGTTACCCTGGTTATTTAGGGGCAATATCCGAAGACGATGTCACAGAGGCAATAAAGCTTGCTGATAATGTAATTGTATGGGCAGAATCAATCATATTGAAAACAAAATAATTCTGTTGAGTCCATAGGGACGGCTGTAGGGACATTGTTTCTTTCTGTACGTTCAGCCTTATCCTGCCTTGTTGAATTACTGATAGTCCTTAACATATGCGCCTCGTTTGCCTGCTTATATTTATTTTATGCCATAGGCATAAATCCCCCATAGCCATCACGCACCGATAGTATTGCCTTATTATGAACTGATATTTTATCTTCTTATTGATCTTAATTGCCCCCTCAATACAGGAATGCCTTTAAAACCCTTAAAACCAAACAATTATGTTTTAACTAAGATGCCCCGCCCTGAGATAAAACCCGCAGGACGTGGGAGGTCCGCTCACATCCGTTCGCTGGGACGTCCGCTTCGCTTGGAAGTAACTGCCTTTATATCCACCTTCTATCATCCTTATGCTTCCGCTTCTACCATCGTCCCACGTCCGAAGGAGCCGGGTACCCACGAAGTGGGTGTTGACTGAACATCCTACGTCCTACGTTCCTTACCCCGTCCCACGTCCCAGCGAACGCCGTGAGCGAACGTCCAAGCGCAGCGGACGTCCCACGGTCCTTTCTCATGCCCATAACCTGCCGATTTATAGCATCTATCACTGCAAGCATACAGATACTGCCTATCCGAATGTTATCTGTTTCATAATTGTCCAATATTTCCAGTACGGAATAATATGAATAGCCTTGCCGGTTTTTTGCAGAACAGATTCAGTCTGAAGAGAAATAAGGAGCGACTTTTCAAGACGGTTTGTTTCCATGAATCTCCACAAAAATTTCACATCCTTATTGTCTATCTTTTCCCGCATCTTTATTTCAACAGGCAAAATATTGCCGTCATGAACATGTATTATGTCGATTTCCTCTTTTTGCGGGGTTCGGAGAAAAAACCTTGTTTTTAATAAATTGGCAAAATACTGTTCCATAATACCTGAGAAATCAACATCAGGGTTAAGGCTTAACGTAAATGCCGTATTTGAAAGGTAAAACCGCTTTATTTTCTTTTCCGATGTCAGCAGGTTCGGAGAATAATTATACAGCTTTTGCAAAAACAACGCATATTCCAGGTAAGACAGGTACAGGGATATTGTCCTGTGGTCTATCTTCAGGTCGTTGCCTATATTTTTGTAATCCACATACATACCCGGTCTTGATGACAGGATTGTGAGCAGCCTGTATAAGAGTTCCGGCATATCAAGTTTAAATGCGCCGGGAATGTCTATAAAAACCACCCGCTCAAGGAGACTTTCCTTAAGATATTTTCGCAGGATCATGTCATCCATTCCTATTGCCTCAATAAACCCACCGGTTTTTAAGTGCTCCTGGAATAATCTTTTTATTTCCTGTTCAAAAATGTTTTCCCTCTCCCTATCTATGCCGACATCCTTGAATTTGAGAAATTCATCAAAATCAAGTGGTCTTATAACAAAATCAAAAAACCTGCCTGCAAGACTTTCACGAACATCCTTCCACACATTTACCTGTGCCGAGCCGGTAAGAAATATCTTTATATTTGTGTTCATATCATAAAGAAGTTTTACGGCAGCGGGCCAGTTTTTTAATTTCTGGATTTCATCGAGAAAAATATATGTTCTCCTTTCTGCAATGTCCTCTTTAAGAACCTGCGTTGAATATTCATCAATAAGTCTGTCAAGGTCATATCTTGTTTCATCGAAAGAAAAATAGAGTATCCGGTAGGGGTTCACCTTTTTTTTAAGCAACTCATCAATAAGCTGAAACATGAGGGTTGTTTTGCCTACCCTTCTTAAGCCTGTGAAGAGAAGGATCTGGTGTGCATCAAGATACGCGGTTACCTCGTGGAAGACTTCCCTTCTTTTTCCCACGAGAGCTGACGGCACATTGCCGGTTTTCCACCACTCATTAAAATTATATAAATCCATACTCACCTCAATGTTATTGATATACGATAACAATTACATTGTAATGTAGCTATTATAATTCGTCAAACAAAATATTGAACATATTAATAAGGCAATATTCAGAATGGGTTTTATTTCTTTAGACTCAGTTCTTTTAGAAGGAATACAAGCCCGCTTGACATAATAACCAGCATCCCAAGCATCAATATGCCGAACTTGAAGCTCAGGAGGTCGCCCGAAAGTCCGAGAAGGTAGGGGGTAATCCCCCAGCCTATGATCACGCCAAACCCGAATATAAAACCAGTGGCTATTCCCCGGACATTTAAATCAAATATCCTTGAAATCGCTATAAGCCCGGCCGGAAAAAAGCCGTAAATGAAACTTGCCTGGAGAAAAAGGGCTGTTCCGACAAACTTAACGCCTGCCAATGCTACGAATACCGTAGAAGCACCGGAAATAATCAGAATAAAGACCATGATTGTACGTATACTAAAGCGATTCACCAGAAAACCTGAACTGATTGCCACAACAAATCCGCCAAGCCTTGACATGCCGAAAATCGTGTTGGCGTATCCTAAATCAAGATGAAGTTCTTTGGTAAGAAATAAAGGGGTGACATAATAAACGCCGATGCTTGTTGATGCGGCAAATACCCAGATGATGCTCAAAATCCACAGTTCCCGTCTTCTGATAAATTTACCAAAGGCAGCTCTGGTAATAGGAGCAACCGTAAGCTCATTAAACAGGAAGGAGAATATAATCGCGGCAGCAACAAAAACAAAACCTATTATTCCTAAAACTTCCCGCCATTGAAAAAAACGGAGGAGAAAAAGGGCAATCAAGGGGGCCGCGAAAACCCCTATTGAAGCAGCAGAATCGTGAATTGCAATGGTCTTGCTCCAGATATTTTCTTCATAATAGCTGGTAATGAGGGGAATGACAGCCGGGATATAGATGCCTGTTGCCATTCCGATAATAAAGGCGACAACGTAAAGAAGAGTAAAAACCTTAACAAGGGGAATCAGGAAAAACATGAGAGCTGTCACGAGCAAAGAGACCATAATCGATTTCTTATAACCGATTATTCCGGAAAGGAGCCCGGACAGAAACACAGATATTCCATAACCGAAAGAGAGAAATATAAAAATACTGCTTGCCTTTGCGTGACTGATAAAATACTCGTCTTCAATCAGCGGCAAGAGAGGGGAGAGAATGGTTCTGCCCATAAAATTGAGAGACCAGAGAGAACTGAGAAAAAGGAGATACAGGAACGATATACCTCTTAGCGAGCCGAATCTGATCACCGCTCCAATATAACCGGAAAAGCCTGCATATTCAATATAAAGTTGGAAACAGGCTGTTCTGACAAGCTTGCAAACCCATAAACTTGTTGACGCTCGCGAAAGCTTTGCTGTATAAAGTGTAGAGGTATTTATAACGGAGGCATTATGAATAAAAAGGGAAAACCCGCCGGCAGAAAGCAGGAATGCGAGATTAATATTTCGCAGAGAATGGATTACCGCAGGGAAATTCCTGCAATAGTAAATCAGCTTGTCATACTGCACGAGGAAGGTAGCTGCTTCAGCCACATCGACCCTGAGCCGATACCGTCAAGGGCGTCTGTTATAGATATTCTCCAGAGAGCCTTCCGTATTATCTACCCGGGATACTTCACTGATACTGCGCTTGATGAGGTTAATATACCTTACTGTCTTGGTCAGGAAACAACGGAACTCTTTGATCTGCTCTCACAGCAGGCTGCTTTCGCGATTAGACATGACTGCATTCGCTTTAATCAGCCCTGTACCGGTTGTGAAGAGAGGGGGCAAAAGGCCGCTGTAGAACTTGTACGCTATTTGCCCAAACTTCAAAAAATACTTGGAGAAGATATTAGGGCCGCCTATGAGGGAGACCCTGCTTCAAAGAATTTTGATGAAATTATATTCAGCTATCCCGGTCTCTTTGCCATTACCATATATCGCATCGCTCACCATCTTTACGAAAAGAATGTCCCGCTGATACCAAGGATTATGACGGAATACGCCCATAGCCGCACCGGTATTGATATTCATCCCGGAGTTCAGATAGGAGAGCGCTTTTTTATCGACCATGGAACAGGCGTGGTTATCGGGGAAACAACAGTTATCGGCAACCGGGTCAGGATATACCAGGGCGTAACACTCGGCGCACTGTCGCTGAATAAGGATGAGTGTCAACAATTGAGGGATAAAAAACGTCACCCCACCATCGAAGACGATGTGATTATCTATGCTAACGCAACCATACTCGGCGGTGATACCATAATCGGCTGCCGCTCGGTAATAGGCGGCAACGTTTGGCTTACAGAGTCAGTCCCTCCCGACACCGTTGTATTTCTTAAGAAACCCGAACTTATTATCAGGGAGAAAAAGCAATAGGGGGTGATATGGACAATCAGACAATACATTGGCAGTATTGGATTCCCATACTTGAGAATGAACTTGCTGTTGAGACGCAGAAAGCCCCCGCACCATCAGAAGTACATGCTAAAGATCATGTTCTTCGTGTCCTGGGACGCTGTATCCGTCTTGGAGAAAGACTGGATGCAGACCTTGAGGTGATTGTTGCGGCAGTCTATCTGCATGATCTCGGGCGTCATTATATTGATGACAAAGCCCACGGCGCTCTGAGCTCCGTAAAGGCGGAACCGGTACTTGAGCGGATCAGCTTCCCGCAGGAAAAAAGAGTAGCTGTCCTGCATGCCATCAGAGTACATGATGTCAGCGCTGCGCCGGAAGACAGAACAACTATTGAATCAAAGATACTGTATGATGCCGACAAGATTGACACACTGGGTGTTGTAGGCGTTCTGAGGTACATCCGGCATTTCTACGGGAAAAAACCCATAGACTATATACTGGATGACATCAATGACCGGTGGGAAGGTCTTACCCTTCCGGAAACGAGAAGTCTGGCTTTACAGGATTTCAATTACATTAAAGATTATTTTATAAAGTTAAAAGAAGAGCTGGGCACGGGCGCGTGATTGCCCCTCGAATCTTATGATCCGATAATTGCTTCGGGGTGATTCATTTCCGAGTCTCGGAAATGAGGGAAATGTTCATTTAAAGCTGTCTCAAATACAAATCGTTATTTCCAGTATGCGGTCAATCCTGAAGGCGCGTTCGTTTTTGCGGAGGCAGCAATAGGCTCTAAGGCCCTCAAATATTTTACCTCTATATTCCATGTCTTCGATTGAGATAGGGCGAATCGTGCGAACCGACTTTGTGTCATCAGGCTTCAGATAAAGGATTTCAAGGCTTATCCCCCGTTTTATTGCGTCATCGATTATCCTTCGCCTCTCATTGTAGCTTACCTTCTCGTCAGCCTTTTTATACTGGAATCGTGTAAGGAACTGAACTACACGCCAATCCATGCGGATATGGGCCTTTGTGATTTTCCTGGTAAGAATAATGCCGCCAAAGCTTGTGCAGCGGCTTAATGCCACATAGACCTGACCATGCGCAAATGTACCGCGGCCAATGTCTATAACCACTTTGTCAAAAGTCTTTCCCTGGCTTTTGTGGATGGTAACGGCCCAGGCAAGACGTATGGGATACTGAGTAAAAGCGGCTGTTTTTCTGGTTGAAATCCGTTTTGTCGCCCTATCATATTCATATTCGAATAGTTCCCATGTATAGGGAGCCACTTCAACAGTTGCACCGCCCTGGAGTTTCACAAGGACATAGTCGCTTTCGTCGTCCCCCTTTTCCACGCCCGAAACTCTGCCCAGAGTCCCGTTTACCCAGCGTCCGTATTTATCATTGTTGACAAGCATAACCTGGGCCCCCGGTTTCAAGCTCAAAGTTTCTTCAGCGGGAAGCGAGGACCGTTCAAAGGCGCCTTTGAGAAGACCGTTATAGTTTACTGCTGATCCTGAAAGCGCGTTCAGTTTTTCTAAGTTTCTTACTGTGGCAAGTTCATTGGTACTTGTCAAAGTTATATAAAATCCGTCATCAGGCGGTACAAAATCAGGGCGATAGTTTTGATTCAATCTTTCCATGTCCGCATCCGTACAGGATCTGTTGCGGATGGAATTAAGGAGCGCGATAAAATCGGTTTCAGTCTGACGGTAGACCTTTTCCAATTCGATAAACTCCATGTCAAAGGTCTGTTCTTTAAACACCTGGGCCGAGAAGAAGTAGGGTGTTTCATATCTATGGGTGAATATCTCTTTTTCTGCTGTGGTTACAACAGGCGGAAGTTGATAAAGGTCGCCGATAAAGATCATCTGAACGCCGCCGAACCATTGCTTCCGGTAAGGTCCGTTGAGGCGCAGAAATTTCTCTATACAATCAATGATATCAGCCCGGACCATTGAGACTTCGTCAATAATGATCGTGTTAAATTCTTTGTAAATACCCCCTTCCTTACCTGCAACCTTTTTTATTTTTTCCGGTGTGACACCCGGTTTAAAACCAAAGAAAGAGTGTATGGTTTGACCCTGGATGTTTAAGGCAGCAACCCCGGTGGGCGCAAGTATGGCAACTTCTTTTTTCGCATTCTGACGAAAATAATCAAGAAGCGTAGATTTTCCTGTACCGGCTTTTCCCGTGATAAACACATGGCGTGTTGAATTTTCCATGATATCAAGGGCTTTTCGGAACTCAGGGTTAATTTCTATAGGCTGTTTTTTCATTTTAGTAATTCTTCGCTGCAAAGACTGCGAAGAAGTTCATTTCTTTCTGGCAAAATCATCAGGAGATGAAGGCATATTCCCGATTACGAGGCCCTTTAACTTTTTAATAATCTCATGATCTTCGCCGAAATAAGGTAAAAGCGATTGTATTGCGCGTCCTACCGTGCCGTCGCACAGATCCTGAAATTCCTGTCTTACTTCAGGCGGCAGGGCATTATAATCTCTTACAGCATGGTCCACCCATGGAGTTAAAGGTCCGATTTCATCTTTATTTCTTGCATAAACATAGCCCTCCAGAGACCCGACCTTTGCCGCAAAATCATAAACATTCCTATATGATCCCATATAAAACCTCCTCTTATTGTTGATGTTAAATAAACTTCAATCAGTATATTTGACAAAGCCATGAAAAGTCAAATATCAGCGTGAATACAGGCAAACAGCATCAGATTCAGCGCTTTCCGAACACTGAAATTGCATCCAATGTTGTCAATCTATGAATTCTTTTATGACGGCAGATATGCAATTATTTTACCAATATTTTGTGTTATATTAATATTGCTTTAAGTTTCAGCAATATAGTGACGATAATTACAATGAACTTGTTTGTTGCAAGCAGACTGGGTATAAAAGAACTGAAAAATGCTTTCACAGCAAACTGCGGGGAATTTACCCGCTAAGAAAAAATGAATATTCAGGGGGCAGCATGGGAACAAATATGTCCAATATTTTGCTTGAATCAGGCACAAATGAAGTTGAGATACTTGAGCTTTTCATCGATGAGGAAAATAATTACCGTGGTTTTTACGGGGTAAATGTAGCAAAAGTACTCGAAATCATACCAATACCCAAAAATATCATAAAGCCGCCCAATCTTTCGAGCACCTGCGCTGTAGGCATGTTTAATCACCGGGATAAAATTATTATTCTTGTTGATCTCGCAATATGGCTGGGGAGGAATAGAACAGAAAGCAAATCAGCTAATGTGCTTATTACGGAATTCAACAATATTATCACAGCCTTTCTTGTCTCAGGCGTTACCAGAATTCATCGTTTAACCTGGGCCGACATTAAACCATTAGACTCATATCTTGAGGGATTGAGCGATTCTATTACCGGAGTAATCCATCTGGAAGACAGGATTGTATTCCTCCTTGATCTTGAAAAAACGATTGCTGATTTGAATCCTGAACTGGCCATAAAGGATTCGTCATCAAATACAGAGGAGGCTCTTCTTGATGCTCCGGATCATCCGATAAGGATTTTACATGCCGATGACTCCAGTGTCATTCGCAATACCGTTAAACGCCGTCTGGAAGAGGCCGGACAGTTTACTGTTCAATCCGCAACTAACGGGGATGAAGCATGGACGCTCCTCGCGGACATAAAAAAACTCTCCCGTGAAAAGGACTGCAGCATTACGGACTTTGTCGATGTAGTGCTCACGGACATTGAGATGCCGGGTATGGACGGTT
Organism: uncultured Syntrophorhabdaceae bacterium; assembly: GCA_964532465.1. Classification (GTDB taxonomy): domain Bacteria; phylum Desulfobacterota; class Syntrophorhabdia; order Syntrophorhabdales; family Syntrophorhabdaceae; genus JAPLKB01. The sequence continues at coordinate 29,313 of CAZHHX010000028.1, forward strand.
ATCATTTATGCAAGAAAATCAAAGATGATCCTGAGTTGAAATCAATACCCGTTATCCTTTTTTCTTCCTTAATAACTGAAAAACTTATACATAAGGGTGAAGCTGTAGGAGCGGACGGGCAATTTTCAAAACCCGACCTCAGCCTGATAGGACACATAAAAAAGCTCATCAATGAAAGAAGGGGAGCGGCATAGCCGTTTTATTTTCTTAAGATTATTTTTTCCGTGGAAAGTTTTAGAGCCATAGCTTTCGCTTTCCAAGGAAATAACTTTCTATAAGATGTTCTCTAAAAAGCTTTCAGGGTAAATATCTTTTTCACTGATGATTCCAACTCGCTATATGGTTTGCTCTCCAATGTGATTCACTATTCTCAATAAAACGGAAAACCGCTGTAAATCCTTAGAAAACAAGTATCAGCATAATAAAACTTACTATCATGAAGACACATACAATCATCAAACTTACAAAAGATATCTTTGATATGCCTGTAAGATTTTTCATAAAATCCATAAGGTGCGATATATCAAGCCCTGATGTTGTTGCTATCATTTTTATGGGAATACTGAGACGTATTATCGTTATACTTACATAGATAATAAGGAGGGAGATAAAAACCCACAAACCGTAGTCCACAATGGAAAGCAGGAGGTGCCTTTTATCGCTTATTGCCAAAACAGGCATGGGATCAAAAAAAGAAAAGATAATGTAGAGAACAAGGATAATACCGGCAAAAAGCAACGCGATTCCACACCGGTGAAGTTCTCTTGACAATTGCAGAAAAAGTCTGTTTTCTTCCTCATTGAACTCATATTCCCTTTTGCACTCGGTCATTTTATTTCACCTCTTTTTTAATACGCTTATGGATTGAACAAATGCGGTACGAATCTGCTCAAATTGTTTGTTATCGGCGTTTTATCTTCACGAATCCCCATACCGGCAGGCTCGCTTCCTACAATCCATGATCCTGCTACAGGGTAATTCCCTGAATAGTCGGGTAACTCCTGATATGACTGGTATACAACCTCCGGCTTGCCGGAAGAGAAATGATTGCCCACATAAACATCTTCACCCTCGCGTGAAAAAAACGGTTTTTCCACATAAATAACTGATGAGTTTTGAGGTTCGAAATATGCGGGAAGGAGATTTCTGTGTCCGGGATACATCTCCCAGAGAAGAGGCAGAATTGCCTTGTTGCTGAGGACCATCTTCCAGGCCGGTTCTAAAAGAGTTATGTTTGTTGCGGCAAGATGTCGGGAGAAATCCTCTCTGATAATCCATTCCCAGGGATAGAGTTTAAAAAGGAACCGTATTGTATTATTATTAATGTCAACAAATCTGATGTTTTCCGGATCATACCCGATGTCGTCAATATAAACATGTTCGGTTCTCATGCCGGCCTGTATTGCCGTATCCCTGATGTATTCAGTTGTTGTGTAGTCTTCCAGGCTTTTTTTAACAGAAGAAGTGTGGAACGTTTCAAGGCCGACAAATCTTTTTATCTTATTTTCCATAATGTGAACGAGCTTTTCATGTATGGAATTAAATTGATCCTTTTGGGGATACAATTCCTGTAGCCAGTAATACTGAACGACACTTGCCTCAAAGAGCGCTGTCGGTGTGTCTGCGTTGAATTCAAGAAGTTTCGGGTCCGATTTCCCGTCGTATTGGAAATCGAAGCGGCCATATATAGAAGGTTCTTTATTTTGCCATGATTTTTTTGCATACTGAAAAAAATCTTCCGGGATTGCCATTTTTTCATAAAGGTCATTCCGAAACACATAATCGACAAGCTTAAGGCACATTTCGTAAAGCTCTTCAGTAACGGACTCGATGTGGTCAATCTGGTCGGCCTCAAATTCATAGTGAACGGATTCATCCCAATAAGGCAAGCCGTCGATCTCATAAAAATAAAAACCGACATTCTGTACCTTTTCCTGCCAGTTATGTCTTATTCTGTCGCCGGTTATTCTTTTCATAAATTTATGAGGAAATTGATCTCATTGCCGTGCTTCCCCATCCTGCCCTTGTAATGCCCACAGCCTTTCTTGTCCCCAGGGATGGATTATAGGCCGGGTTGTTCATTTGTGAAGGCCGGTACCAGGGGCCGTAGTAATAGCTCCTGTAACCGGTTGATGTAGTTTGCTTTTCTTCCTGACACTTTTTCGGGTCTTTGAAATCCTGCACACAATCATCCCAGCTTGCATATTGGTTTCTTACATCCCTTTCGCACCCCAAAAAGATGGTGCTGGTGAGTAAAACCAATGTAATAGCCTTTGACCTTTTCATAGTCCAAAACCTCTCTGTATGCTATAGATCAGCCATTTTTTATGATAATACCGGTTAATCATATAATATTCAACAATATTTATTTGAAACATATTTATTAAAAAGAACATTATTGTAATAAACAAACCATATAATAAATATAGAAACCTTGCAGGGCATTACCCCCAGAAATATGGACGCAATCTACAGTTGTTATAAGACATTATAAATTCCTTCGCCAGAGGGCTGTCTATGTAAATCATAAATCAGCACTTCACCTCTGGTATTGAATCTGACCGGAATGCCTGAAGTTCCTGCTCCAGCATTAGTTATGCCCTGCATCTCAAGATATCTCCATTGTCCATAATAGTATCTCTTTCCCCTATTCAGATGTGTTAAAAGCGGTCTCCCTCCCGGCAAACAGACCTGACCGGCATGGGTATGGCCGCAGAGGTATAAAGAAACTCCCATTTCTGCCGCCACATCATATATCTCAGGTGAATGGACCAGGGCGATGGAGAACTCATCATCGGCGTGTTCCAATGCGTGCAATGCCTGATCGGTATAATAATAGTGCACATCGTCTGTGCCGATTATTCTTATTCTATCATTGCCCTGATGGATGTAGCAGGCTGAATTAACCAGCATGGTAATACCGATCTGTTCCATGGGATTGAGCATATGACATCCGTCATGGTTTCCGAGAACCCCGATAAATCCGTGCTTGCTGTTAATGTGCCCAATGAGATACTCAAGACTTTTAATAATATGCTTGTGGATGCCGTGCAGTTTTGTGCGATAATCTCCTGTCATTACGCACAAATCTACAGTTCTGTTTTCCAGAACCCGGAGGATTCTATCTTCAATCCCATTGAGGCCATCAAGATGGAGGTCGGAGAGATGGAGGATCGTAAAGCCTTCAAATGCCTGGGGTAAATTAATAAAATACAGGGGCATCTTTTTCAGTATGATATTTTCCGCATTTCCTTTTCCTTTTTCATAGAGGTTTGCAAGGCGGAGAAAGAACCCGAGAGCCTTCATCATAAAGAGCAACTGATACCAGTGATGACGCCCTCTGTTGCCATACCGTCTGGTTTTCAAATTGTCCATCTCCATTCGGAAACGATTGTTTGCCCACATTTGTCTTCGATTAATCAGCCTCTGTTCGGGGAACAGGGGTTCAGGCTTTGAAAAATTGTCCGGAACAATCGTGGGGGAAGGTGAATTTGATGATGGAGTTTCCATATTCTATCCTCCTCATATTTGCTGCACTATTAGAATTATAAATGGCATTACAATTGTCAAGAGTGAAATAGGGGTTTCTAAATGACACGGTAAATATATACCTGTTTTTCAAGCAATATATTTGGTTATTTTACCGGCTGTGTTATACTGTACGTCGAAATATTATTCCGGAAGGGAGTGCAATGATGCGAAACAAAGGGTACACGATCCGTAAAAAAACAGGGCTCACGAAGGTTGAGAACAACAAGACTGCCGATGAGATCCTGAATGAAATAAGAAAAGGCATTACTCCGCCGAAAAATGACTACAGAGAGCAGTCACTGAGAATACATGGCCTTATATGCGCCAAGTGCGCAAGGGAATTCGGCGATAAGGACAGACATCTCCTGACTGTACATCATAGGGACGGCAATTCCAGAAATAATCCTCCGGATGGCTCAAATTGGGAAAATCTCTGCGTCTACTGCCATGACGACGAACACAGCAGGGGTCTGCTCGGTGATTATCTCAGCCAGAATAAATAGGGTAGATTCACCTTTTTTGCTTTGGCGGCGGGGTCTGCAAGGGATTATCTTTCATTGAGAGAGCAATACGTTTTCGTCTCATATCCACATCAAGGACAGTGACCATAACCTTCTGGTGAACCTTTACCGCCTCGTTCGGATTTTTGATAAAGCGGTTTGAAAGCTGGCTTATATGTACAAGACCGTCCTGATGAACGCCTATATCTACAAAAGCGCCGAAGGCGGTAATATTGGTAACAATACCTGACAGTCTCATGCCGGGTTTAACATCATCAATCTTCTCAATTCCCTCCGTGAAGGTAAATGCCTCGAACTGATCACGCGGGTCTCGTCCGGGCTTGGCAAGCTCTTTCAGAATGTCGTTAAGTGTCGGAAGCCCGACTGTATCGGTAAGGTATCGATTTACGTCAATCTGCTTTCTCAGCGTTTCATTCCGTATCAGATCCTTGACAGAACTTTTTATGTCCTGCGCCATTGCTTCGACAATCGAGTAGCTTTCCGGATGGACAGCGCTTTCGTCCAGGGGGTTTTTCGCCCCGTTAATCCTTAAGAATCCTGCGGCCTGCTCAAACGCTTTCGGGCCCAGGCGCGGCACCTTTTTCAACTCTTTTCTTGATTCGAAAGGTCCGTGTTCATCCCTGTATCCCACGATGGCTTTTGCAAGTCCCGGCCCCAAACCGGAAACATATGTAAGGAGCTGTTTGCTTGATGTGTTAATCTCAACACCCACTGCATTTACACAACTTATAACAACATCATCGAGACCTTTTTTCAGGGCTCGCTGATCCACATCATGCTGGTACTGGCCGACGCCGATGGACTTGGGATCGATCTTTACTAATTCCGCAAGAGGGTCCATAAGTCTCCTGCCGATAGATACAGCGCCTCTTACCGTAACATCATAATCGGGAAATTCCTCCCGTGCCGCTTCAGACGCAGAATAGACGGAGGCGCCGCTTTCATTCACGATTATTACAGGAACTCCCGGAGGCGGATCGAGTTTTTTCAAAAAAGCCTCTGTTTCCCTCCCTGCAGTCCCGTTTCCTACAGCAATTGCCTCTATACTGAATCTCCGGCAGAGTTCTATTACTGTATTACCAGCCTTGGCAACCTCTTTCTCGGATTGATGAGGAAAAATCGTATCTTTATGAAGCAGCTTCCCCTGGTTGTCGAGACATACCATTTTGCAGCCTGTTCTGAACCCGGGATCTATTGCAAGTACATTTTTTCTCCCCAGCGGTGGAGCGAGAAGAAGCTGGCGAAGATTTTCCGCAAATACACGGATTGCCTCTTCGTCTGCCTGATCCTTCGTTAAGACTCTGATTTCTGTTTCTATAGATGGAAAGAGAAGTCGCCTGCAACTATCTTCAACAGACTGTTTCACCTGATTTGATCCAGGATCATCCCTTTTAATGAATATGTTTTCAATAATAGCAACTGCCTCCTGCTCGGGCGGGACAACGCGGAGCGTCAGAATTCCTTCCTTCTCCCCCCTTCTCATAGCTAATATCCGGTGAGACGGCGCAGTGCTGACAGGTTCTTCCCACTCGTAGTAATCCCTGTATTTGGCTCCTTCCTCCTCTTTATCGGGTAGAACCTTTGACTTGAATACAGCTTTATGGAGAAAAAAAGCTCTTATCCGGGCGCGCGCTTCAGCATCTTCACTGATCCATTCAGCTATAATATCCCGTGCCCCTAAAAGGGCATCTTCAGAGGAATGAACTTCCTTTTCAATATCTATGAATGCTTTCGCCTCACCAATGGGGTCCTGGTTTACAGGGTCAACACCGTCCTGTGCGAATAAACGCTTAGCTAAAGGCTCCAAACCTTTTTCTCTTGCAATGGTAGCGCGTGTTCTGCGTTTCGGACGGAAGGGGAGATAGATATCTTCAAGAACAGCCATTGTTTCGGCTGCATTGAGTTTCTCTTTTAATTCATCAGTTAAAAGCTCTCTCTCTTCAAGGGAGTGAAAAATAGCTTCTTTTCTGCTGTCCAGATCAGCCAATTGTTCGAGACGATCCCGGATTGTTGTAATAGCCACTTCGTCGAGGGAGTTTGTGGCCTCCTTCCTGTATCGGGCAATAAATGGAATTGTTGCTCCCTCTGCAAGAAGCTGGGACACCGCCTTGACCTGACCTGAATTCAGATGGAGTTCAAGGGCTATTTTTTCTATATTTTTGTCATTCATTATTTCCCCATAATATATAAAAAAAGCCGGCAAAAAAATTTGCCGGCTTTTTAGTTCAAATTGCCAGTTTTTTAAACTTTTTCCAATGCCAGTATCGCTGCGCCAAGAGCGCCGACTATTTGCGGTTCTCCATGGATTTTCAACTGGGTGCCTAAAATATTTTCAAGCGCTTTAACTACCCCGATGTTTTTCGCAACGCCTCCTGTCATGATAACGCCTTCTTCAATACCGCCCAATCTGTTGATCAAGCCCATTGTCCTGTCCGCAATTGCTTTGTGAATACCGTAGACTATATCTTCGATAACTTCCCCTTCACTTATAAGGGAAATAACCTCTGATTCTGCGAAAACAGTGCATATACTGCTGATCGTCACATCCTTTTTGTGATGCAACGATAAGTCGCCGATTTTATCAAGATCAACGTCTAATGCTTTTGCCATTACCTCGATGAATCTCCCTGTGCCTGCTGCACATTTATCATTCATCTCGAATTCGACAACACGCCCCTTTTCGTCAATCTTTATAACCTTTGTATCCTGCCCGCCAATATCTATTATTGTCCGTGCTTCCGGAAAAAGATGATTTACACCTCTCGCAATGCATGTTATCTCCGTAATGGACTGTTGTGCAAAGGCAGCTCTTTTTCTTCCGCAACCTGTAGCGACAATATATGATATATCGGAAGACTGTTTTGCCGGATAGGCAAGCACATTTTCAAGGGCAGTCTCCGCGGATTTCTTAGAATCAGCGCCTGTCTGAACTATCTTGTAGCCAAGAATACCTTTGTCCTTATCAAAAAGCAGTGCTTCTGTTGTTATTGAGCCTATATCAATTCCGGCAACCAGCATTTTTCTGTCCTCTATTCAATAATGGCAAGAATGGCGTCTGCCTCAACATCCTGACCGGCGGCTACTTTAATTTCTTTAATAACGCCTGCAACAGGAGCTACAATAGGCATTTCCATTTTCATTGCCTCAAGAGTTGCAATCTGATCATCTTCAGCAACCTTATCTCCAACATTTACGATAACATTTACGATTTTACCAACCATAGGAACAGTTACTTCTGTAGCCATATTAGCCTCCTTAAATTTTTTTCAAACCTTTCTGTAACCCAAAGCAAACTGGGCAATTATCATCTTCTGTACATTTGATGTGCCTTCAACTATCTGGTAAGACTTTGCGTCTCTTAAATATCTCTCGACAGCATATTCTGAAGAGAAGCCATAGGAGCCGAATATCTTTACAGCTTCAGAAGCGCAGAAATTTGCAGATTCAGCGCAATAATATTTTGCCATAGAGGTCTCAAGCGTATTATTTATTCCCTGATCCTTCTGCCAGGCTGCTCTGTAAAGAAGGAGTTTTGCTGCATCATGCTCGACTGACATTCTTCCAATCTGTTCCTGGATCATCTGGAACTGGCCTATTGCCTGGCCGAACTGCTCTCTCTCATTGGCATATTTGCAAGCTTCTTCGATACATGCCTGTGATACGCCCACTGCTCTGGCTGCTGAACTTAAACGGGTGAAGTTAAGCATAGTCATACAAATGTTGAAGCCCTGACCGAGTTTTCCTACAAGGGCACTTTTCGGTATCTTTGCTTCTTCAAAGAAAATTTCTCCGGTAGGCGCGCAGTGAAGTCCGAGTTTTGTTGTAATAGCTCTCTGAGTAATGCCGGGAAGGTTGAAATCAATAAAGAATGCTGACATACCTTTGTGTTTTGCTGCTGTGTCTGTCATGGCATAAACAATACCGCAGCCGCAATAGGGTACACCGGATATCCATGTTTTTGTACCGTTCAGAATATATCCGTCGTCAACTTCTTTGGCAGTTGTCTTCATGCTTGCCACGTCAGATCCGGAGTTCGGTTCTGTGATAGCAAAGCAGCCGCCGCTTGTGCCTGCAATCAATCCAGGTAAAAACTGTTCTTTTAATTCTTCGCTTGCGAATTTTAAAAGGGCATTCTGAGGTCCGTTCATCTGAAGGTTAAAGGGAAGTCCCCATGAAGGGCTTACTCTTGCAAATTCCATTGCCATGAGGGTTGCAGCCATATTGCCTTCCTCAAGTCCCAGTCCACCGTACTGTTCCGGAGCAATACAACCGAACATGCCCTGATCACCCATTTTTTTCAGAATCTCAGGACGATATTTAGATTCCTTTTCGTCTTCTTCCATAGTAGGCTTAATATTTTTTACAGCAAAATCGTAGGCCATTTTACGCATTGATTCAAGTTCGTCAGAAAATTTGAATTCCATTATTTTCCTCTCCTTTCAATAAGAATGTGAAACAATTAACAAACTATATTAGCAAAGCATATTTTTCATGTCAAGCTTATTTTTTAAAATAGCATGGGTGTTTACGCTTAATTATAAAGGGTTAACTATTTAAAGGCAAGGCAAAATTACTCACAAAATATGTATAACAAAAGCAGGAAAATTCAACTGAATAGGCAAGTCTCAGCTCTACCGTAAGTCATGGATGCCGATAAACAATAGATTCCCTTTATTAACATCAGGAAAATTCGAAAATTATTGCACAGAAGGATAAGCTTTATATATAATTTAGTTTTCGTCTAGAAAGGCGCTTCCTTCCCTGGAGCTGTAAATATTTGGCTTTGTTTGTGCGGTGTGTTTTTTGTCCACCTCCACACAGCCCCTCATCAACCATCGGGTCTGATGCCGCAAAGCTTACCCTGAGGGGATCCGTTTTCTTGCCGGGATGAAAAATCTCAGAGATATTTAGTTTCCATCCGGAGTTTTTTTGGTGGAAACTAAACAATAACAATTACTGAATTAAAGAGATCGTGGAGAAGTTTTGATTTTTAATAAAACAGGTTTGGTTAAAAATAATCTATATGTTACAGGCTTTCCGTGGTCGCCGGTTTATCTTTTATCTTCAGAAAACCCGGTTATTTTTGAAGCTGGATTTAGTTGCATGGGCAGATATTATGAAAACGACATTATGAAAATCCTATCCGGAAGAAAACCGGAAATACTTTTTATAACCCATGTTCATTATGACCATTGTGGATCTGCATCATATCTTAAGAAAACATTTAATGGAATGAAGATAGGAGCATCCCGGAGGGCTGCTGAGATAATAAAACGTCCGAATGCACAGAGTTTAATGATTGATTTAAGTGAGAATGTCATCAAAATTATTAAAGGTATGGACGGCATAAACAATGAAATGCTTGTCAGAGATAAATTTGAATTTTTTGATGTGGATATGATTCTTGAGGACAGGCAGATAATCAACATACATAACGGCCTGTCCGTATATGTTCTTGCAACTCCTGGGCATACAAGGGATATGCTGAGTTTTTATGTACCTGAGAAGAAACTTCTTATAGCAACAGAAGCTGCCGGTTGTATGAGCCATGCAGGGTGCATAGTCACGGAATTTCTCGTTGATTATGACTTATATATCAAATCTTTGAAGCAACTTTCCTCCCTGGAAGTAGATGTTTTATGTCAGGGGCACCATTTTGTTTTTACCGGCAATGACGTAAAAAAGCACTTTGAACAATCTATTATTTCTGCAGAAAAATTCAAAGAGACTGTGGAAGGACTTTTACAATCAGAAGCAGGCTCAATTGAACGGGTAATGTCAATTATTAAAGCTAAGGAATATGATCCTAATCCCGGGCCTAAGCAGCCCGAAAAAGCCTATTTACTTAATCTGAGAAAAAGAGTGGCACATCTAGCTGAAAGGATTGAGACAAATGGACATGACACCAACATCCTGTGAATTGTTATTGCAGGGCTACGAACCTGTGAAATAATTTATAATGCCCCATTTTTCGTTTTGCCCTGTCATTAACCACAAAGAGAATTGCCGGAATCCATCTGTTTAGACAGAAAAATATAACAATTGATTATAATATTCTCATTATTAATTAATTATTTTTGTATGCAAAAATTACAAAACAGTTGACTATTTCCTGTAATAACAGTTAGTATTTTAAATGTGAATTTTTTAATTTATTAACAAAATCGGAGGAATTTATGGAAATTAAAACTATCGGAGTGTTAGGCGCAGGTGTTATGGGAAACGGCATTGCCCAGGTTGCTGCTCAGTCAGGCTACAACGTTATTCTGAGAGATATTGAAGACAGATTTGTCGAAAACGGTATAAAAAACGTTGATAAGTTTCTCGCAAAAAGCGTTGAAAAGGGAAAAATGACTGCGGACGCCAAGAATGAGGTCATGGGAAGAATCAAAGGCACAACCAATTTGGGAGACCTCAAAGACGTAGACTTTATCGTTGAGGTAATTATCGAAGTTATGGATGTTAAGAAAAAGGTATTTGCAGAGTTGGACGAGATTACAAGAAAAGATGTAATACTTTCAACAAACACATCATCAATGTCAATTACCGAGATCGCAACAGCAACAAAGAGACCGGATAAGGTTGTCGGTATGCACTTCTTTAACCCTGTTCCACTTATGAAATTAGTTGAAATTGTAAGAGGCCATCTGACAAGCGATGAAACATACGCAATAACTGCCGACCTGACAAAGAAACTGGGCAAGGAAGGCGTTGAAGTAAAAGTTGACATACCGGCATTTCTTGTAAACAGGCTCATGATACCTCATTTTATTGAAGCAATGAAGCTTTATGAACAGGGTGTGGCATCAAAAGAAGATATTGATAAAGCAGCAAAGCTTGGCCTTAACTACCCGATGGGACCTTTTGAGTTAATGGATCTTACAGGCCTTGACATCAACCTGCATGTGAATGAATATCTGAAAAAAGAATTGCCTGCCGAACTGAAATGGGAATCTTCTCTTGAGCTTAAGAATTTAGTGAAGATCGGCAGACTGGGAAGAAAAACCGGCGGCGGATGGTACGATTATAAGTAAAAAAAGATTTACAATGAAACCAAATAAAAAAGGAGCGGATAAAATCCGCTCCTTTTTTATTGTCATTCATATTACCATACTGTTGCATGCAGCAGTATGGTTTATTAATTAATAATCCCTTTCCTGGGTAATTCCGGCAAGAACCCAATTCCTGTTACCGACCTTTCTGTTAAAAGTCCAATATTCAAGGAATTTTACCGGGTCTGTAGAACTTCCCGATACTACATTGTTGGTTGTTTCATCTGTTGTGTAATCGAGCAGGCTGGCAAGAAATTTTATTGTAATATATTCTTCACCCTGATCCTGTGTGGCATCAACAATTTCCACCTGACGGACTGCAATATTTTCAAGACGGTTAAACTGCTTGTTTGCTATATAGCCGTTTACATCATTTTGAAATGTACTGAGCATTTGCGGAGCAAGAAGATCTCTGACCACGCTCATATCACGCTTGGTCCAAGCGCCCTGAATTTTAAAAAAGATGTCTTCCACAAGTTCCTTAAATTTGATTTCATTGAACGAAGGGTCCATATCGCTGATATAACGCAATCCCTGTGATACACGATCTTCCTGTGTTTGCGGCTCATATGCCGCCGGTTCGGGCGCCGGTTCATTATAGCCGTATGAAGGCGAAGAAGCATAGCCCGCGCCTGCTGTGCTCATCAGCATTTCCTGCTTGCGTGCCCTGTAGCGTTTATATACAAAATAAATTATGCCGCCGATTATGACAAGAATAATCAAGTCTCCGAAACCAAATCCGCCGCCACCACCGCCGCCCCATCCGCCGCCACCGCCTGCGTAACCGCGTCCGCCGAAGAGCATACTGCCGACCATGCCTCCAAGAAGGCCGCCGCCTATACCATAGAGCATGCTTCTACCGAAAGAAGGAGCAGCGGGTTGCTGAACCGGAGATCTTTGAGGTGTAGCTTGCCGCTGGTATGATCCGGATGGCTGGGATGGCGTACTCCTCTGATAAGAACCGCCTGATCTGCTTCCACTACTGCCGGATGATCTTCCTCCACCAGCCCTGGCAAAGACTATGGATTCCATTCCAATAAAAAACAGAAAAAATAATACTATAAAGATTGTGAGCAGATTAAATCTGTTCTTTGCTGTTTTTTCCATATTGATTCCTCCTGTATAATGTAAATAGTTATAGCAAAAACAACTCAATTGAATATAATAATATCATATCATGTCAAAGGATGTCAAAGGCAGTTGAGGTTCCAGAATTACGACTGATAGAATATTGTACTTGATTTTGACACATATGGTATATTAGAAGAATAATGCGAAGAAAATTTTATAAAACAGGAGAATAACAGTTATGCCAAGTGTTGGAGTAGTAGGAGTTCAGTGGGGCGATGAAGGCAAGGGCAAAATCATAGATATGCTCAGCAGCTTTGCAGACGTGATCGTGCGGTTCCAGGGCGGAGCGAATGCCGGACATACTATAGTCGCAGGCGGCAGGAAAGTGATACTCCATCTTGTTCCTTCCGGTATATTACATGAGGGAAAGTTCTGTGTTATCGGGAATGGCGTTGTTCTGGATCCGGAAGTTCTGGAAAAAGAGATAACCGAACTGAAATCTATCGGTCACATGAAAGATGATAAGAAATTTATGATAAGCGGTCTGACCCACCTTATTATGCCGTATCATAAGAAACTTGATATATTGAAAGAGTCCACGATAAAAAATAAAATAGGTACAACAGGCAGAGGCATCGGACCGGCATATGAAGATAAAGTCAGCAGGATGGGCATAAGGGTCATCGATTTCCTTGACAAGAAAGTTTTTACGGAAAAGGTAAAACAAAACCTGGAAATCAAAAATTTTTTAATAAAAAGATACTATAAAGATGAACCCTTTAAGGCAAGAGATATTGTAAAAAAATATGATGGATATAGAAGAATATTTAAAAAATACTCTGCCGATACGGTAAGTTTTCTTCACAAATGCATAGAAAAAGACAAAAAATTACTCTTTGAAGGCGCACAGGGGACCTATCTTGATATTGACCACGGCACTTATCCTTATGTTACGTCATCAAATACAATATCCGGGAATATTGCTTCAGGCACAGGAGTGCCGCCTACATGCATCAACTTTATAATCGGCATATGTAAGGCATATACGACAAGAGTGGGTGAAGGTCCTTTTCCGACTGAACTAACAGATGAAACTGGGGACAAAATAAGGGAGGTTGGCGGTGAATATGGCGCGACAACAGGAAGACCGAGAAGGTGCGGGTGGTTTGACGCTGTAATTGCCAGAAAAGCGATAAAACTTAACGGGATTACCGGCCTCAGCATAACTAAGCTTGATGTTCTTGACGGATTTGACACAATAAAGATATGTACAAAATACAAGATCGGGGATAATGTTTTTGATGAACCCCCTATGGGCGTAAACGCTTTTTATGAATGCAGCCCCGTTTATGAGGAAATGCCCGGATGGGAAACCCCGTTAAAAGGGATTAAGACATATGGTGATTTACCGTTAAATGCAAAAAGCTATTTAAAGAGATTGGAAGAACTTGTTCAGGTCAAGATCGATATTATTTCAACCGGGCCGGAAAGAGAAAATACGATAGTGCTTAAAAATCCTTTTATACAGAACCTGTGATATGCACCTCATTTTGAAAAGCCATTGCATGGTTTTTGAAAAGTCCTTGTGTAGCTTTTAATAAGTATGGTATAAAAATTCACCCGGAGAGATGTCCGAGAGGCTGAAGGAGCACGACTGGAAATCGTGTGTGCGTGCTAAAACGCGCACCCAGGGTTCAAATCCCTGTCTCTCCGCCATTAATAAGCATATACAACATAGAATACCAAGGAAAAATCCATGGAAATCTATGCAGCTCACACAGTGAGCGAGAAAGAGGAGGCCGGGCACCTGCTTTAGCAGGTCGTGGCTTGATGCCGGTGGAGGGAGCGACCCACCTCCGCTAAAGCTACGGAGGACAGGCGCAAGCCCCGGTAAAAGGAATTACTTTAGCTCACACAGTGAGCGAGAAGGGGAGGCTCCGACGGCTTTGCCGGTGGAGGGGGCGACGCAAGCCCCATTAATAGAAAATTCGCCAGGCCCTGCGCAACGTGGAGGTTATGAACCCCGTCAGATTCGGAAGAAAGCAGCGGCAGTAACTAATCCGTGTGCCGCAGGTAGCCTGGTTTTTTTAAATACATAACTATGAATGAAATGCCTGAAGTTCAAAATGGAAATTGCAATGATCTTATCGAATAACTATTTTACGTTTTTATCCCGGATTCCCTTTCCCCTCCTCCCCGTTCTTTTTTCCGGCCAAGGCATATCCCGATGAACTACACTGTTATTGCCCGAAGGTGGAGACCAAAAAGACTTGAAGATGTAATAGGCCAGCTTCATATAGTTACAACCATAAAAAATTCTATAAAATTCAACAGAATTGCCCATGCCTATCTTTTTACCGGACCCAGAGGCGTAGGAAAAACTTCTATGGCCAGAATTATCGCGAAGGCAGTTAATTGTATCGACGGACCCAAAGAAGAGCCCTGCGGTATCTGCGAGAACTGTATTTCTATTGATAACGGAAGTTTTGTAGATGTGGTGGAGATAGATGCTGCATCGACAAGGGGCATAGATGACATCAGAGAATTGACGGAGACTGTCCGGTATATGCCCATGAAGGGCAAGTATAAACTGTATATCCTTGATGAAGCTCATATGCTGACGCCCCAGGCAAGAGATGCTTTTTTAAAAACCCTTGAAGAACCGCCGGGCAATAATATTTTTATCCTTGCTACTACAGAACCTCAGAAGATCCCCTATACTATCATGTCGAGATGCCAGAGGTTTGATTTTAAGAGGATTTCCGAAAAGGATATTATAGAGCAGATGAAGAAAGTATGTCAGGCAGAAGGCGTAGAATATGATGAAGGCGCATTCCGGTATATTGCAACAGAGGCTGATGGAAGCATGAGGGATGCCGAATCTATTTTAGACCAGATTATTGCATACAGCGGAAAACGCATAACCGAAAAAGATGTAATAAATATTATCGGCGTAATAGAGAAAGATACGCTCCATGATATTGTTAAATCTATTATAGATGAGGATATGAAGCTGGGATTGGAAACAATTGAGAGAGTGCTGAATGAAGGTTATGATGCATATCATCTTTACAGCGGGCTCATTTCATTTCTCAGAAACATTATGATTGTAAAAGTCTATGGCGCCATGCCGCCCTTTATTCATATGGGCGATGATGAATATGGAAAGATCACCCTTATGCTCAAAGATATCGAATACTATGAGATACAGAATATGCTGACTTACCTGCTGAAATCTGAAGACCTCATAAAGGGTTTTTTTCCCAGAATTTCCCTTGAAGTGCTTTATATCAATCTTTATAATCTTGCAAAATTGCGGGACGTTGAGAAAATTCTGGATAACCTGGGCAGTCACGAACAGCAGGGACATAAAAAAGAGCAAATAGCAGTGCATATCTCAGAACAAAAAGAACAGGTACAACAGCGCATAGAGCATAAGCCGGTATATAATAAAATAGAGAAGGCAGCCACAGGAGAGAAAGCAGATAAGACTGAGAAACCATATAAGATAGAGGCAGTTGAGAAAACAGAACCCGCAACTGAACATGAGCCTGAAGGGCATGGGTACATAGAAGAGTATGCCAACAATGAAGGGCAAGTTCGTGAAACTCAGCCGCAGGGAGATGTACAGGGTTTTGTTGAATACCTCAGAAAGAAAAAACCCTTTATCGGCAGTATTCTTGAAAATCTTGAACTTACGATAGAGAATGAAAATATTGTCATATCACTTAATAAGAATTATTCTTTTATAAAAAAAGACATGAATTTGAAAGAAGAAATAAAACAGCACCTAAAGATGTTTTTCAATAAAGATATGGGCATTGATTTCATAGTTTCAGGAGAGAAAAAACATTCCCTTGAAGACTATGTAAAAGAAACAGAATCGTTATTTAAGGTTTGAATGAGGGTTTAGTTTTTTTGGATGTTGCTTTGCAGGTAAAGCTTCTCCTGTTGTGAACGGAGTGAATGGGCGCAGCAAGCTTCGGGGAGTTTACCCGCTGAAATTAAAGAGGAGGTTTTATGTCGAAGAATTTTGGACAACTGTTAAGCCAGGCAAAAAAAATTCAGGATAAGCTTCAAAAAATTCAGGTGGAAATGGCAAACAGAACCGTTGAAGCTCAATCCGGCGGTGGAATGGTTTCATGTACGGCAAATGGAAAACAGGAAGTTGTCTCCTTGAAAATTTCAGATGAAATCTGGGAAGAGAAGGACAAAGAGCTCCTTGAGGATCTCGTTGTTGCTGCTGTGAATGAGGCGCTGAATAAATCCAAGGAAATGATGCAGGAAGAAATGGAAAAAGTCACGGGTTTCGGCGGCGCTCAGATGCCTTTCGGAATGTAAATGTTTTATCCCGAACCCATTGAAAGACTAATAGAAAACCTTTCCAGGCTGCCGGGGATCGGTAAAAAGACAGCAACAAGACTGTCCTTTTTTATTTTAAACTCGAAAGAAAGTTATATCAACGAACTTTCAAAAAGCCTGCTGGATGTGAAAAGCAGGATAAAGTTATGCAGCATTTGCTTCAATATTACCGATGTTGACCCCTGTCCGATATGCTGTGACGAGAGAAGGGACAGGTATACTGTATGCGTTGTGGAAGAGTCGTCCCACATGATGGTTATAGAGTCATCGAACCCCGGACATTACCGGTACCATATCCTCCACGGCGTTATCAATCCCATTGAAGGGATCGGCCCCGATGAAGTAAGGATCAAGGAACTGAAGGAAAGGATTATCAGGGAAGGGATCAGGGAAGTAATCTTAGCAACCAATCCGAACATGGAAGGGAATACTACAGCCCATTATATCAGTGAGATACTGAAATCGCTGGATATAAAAATAACAAGGATAGCTTCAGGTATACCTATAGGCGGCGATATCGTGTATATTGATCCGCTTACTATCAAGAGTTCGATAGATAACAGAAAGAACCTCTGAACTATTACGGGGGCTCACGTCGCCCCCTCCACCAGCAAAGCTGTCGGAGCCACCCCTTCGCGCCCGAGAACGGGCTGAATGAAGATTTTACGGGGCTCACGTCTGTCCTCTGTAGCGTTAGCGGAGGTTGGTCACCCGGACACCCCCCCTTGAAAATCTATTCTTTAGTACTTTCCCAATCTTTTAAGAATCTTTCAAGCCCGATATCCGTTAATGGATGGCCGATCAACTGCTTCAGGACATTAAAGGGAATTGTTGCAATGTCCGCGCCGATGAGCGCTGCGTCAAGCACATGAACAGGATTTCTGATGCTTGCAACAATGATTTCCGTTTCAAAACCGTAGTTGGCAAATATCGTGGCAATCTCTTCAATAATGCCCATACCCCTTGAAGATATATCATCAAGTCTTCCAATAAAGGGACTTACGTATGTGGCGCCGGCCTTTGCTGCGATGAGCGCCTGGAGAGGCTGAAATACCAGAGTTACATTTGTTTTAATACCTTCCTGTGAAAGTGTTTTTACCGCCTTAGCACCTTCTTCTGTCATGGGTATCTTAATGACAGCATTTGACCCCAATGCAGACAGCTTCCTTGCTTCCTCACACATACCCTTTGAGTCAATTGCAATGACTTCGAGGCTTACGGGTCCGTCAACGACGGACAGAATTTCCTTTATGACCGCTTCCGGTGCTTTTTTTTCTTTTGAAAGCAGTGTCGGATTAGTTGTAACCCCGTCAACAAGGCCCATTCCAATACCTTTTTTAATCTCTTCAATATTCGCGGTATCAATAAAGAATTTCATCCTCTTCCCTCCATTGTTTTCTAATCCTTTTTAGATTTTGCCTGTGGAATTATATACAATTTTATCAAAAAATATGAAAGTTATTTAAATCGGAGGGGCAGGGTTTTTTGACACATTATTCAAATTCTAAATCAAATACTCATGCCGACAGGTAGGCACGAATAAGAATGAAAATCTATTTTCAGGGGGAAAGTGCTATCTTAGTTGACTTCGTCATCAGTTCCCTCGACATATTGTGTAGCATGTCTATGCCTGTCCTCGCTTGACGGGGGCCTGTCCTGGTAACTCCAAAAGATGACAAACACCTGCTTCTCTGCGGAGAAAGACGTTATCTTGCAGCGCAGAAGCTGGGCCATGAATCCATCCCGGCAAGGGTTGTAAATGCAGTCACACAAAAGGATGAAATATTGGTAATCCAGTTGACGGAAAATCTCCAGCGGGAGGACTTAAATCCCATAGATCAGGCAAAACATCCGGGCCTGTCCGCCAGTGCCGAGGGACAGGCGGGAAATGTATACAATTTGGACGGGGTGATGAGTGAACTAATAAATTATGATCTCAAGCCAAACTCTGTATCAGCGGAAATGACAGACACATTGTCTGTCATTTCTAAAATCTCTGGAAAGTCAACACGGACGATGTTCCGCACGATATCACTCTTAAAACTGGTTCCCAAAATTCAGGACGCTATTTCAAGTGGAAAACTGCCTGTTTCACAGGGATATATTTTTGCCGCTAACCTTGGGAGTCCTGACTTTTTTGCCATATTTGATGAAATAATGGAGACGCCCGTTACCAATGCAAAATTGGAAAAAATGCTAACAGCATACAAAAAAGTTAAACCCAAATCAACATACCAGAAACCCCCAAATCCACCACCTGATTTTTATTCCGCTCCCAGGTAGCTTCTGAGGGT
>CAZHHX010000029.1:0-47409 GCA_964532465.1 uncultured Syntrophorhabdaceae bacterium
TCCGTCTTAGTATTGTACTTCAACTTTGGTGTCCACTGAAAGCATCATACATCAATCGGCGATTTTTTGATAAGGTCAAACCGAATATGTTCGATCCGGTTGGCGATTTGCTATATGACCGATTATGTCGATACTTGGCGCTTACCCAAGGAGAACTAACAGAATATGATCTAACTGTTTTGAATAAGTTTGTACCAGTGTTACGCCAATCAATTGAGCTTCATGTAAACACTAAAAACAATACAGAGAAACAGGCGGCTATTAGCTCCCTGATGAAACGGTACAAACTTGATGACTATGCCAATGTACCTGGATCGGAAGTAGTCGAACTCAAGAAGAAATTGGAAGAATTAGAATATCGCATTTCTGACACCTGGAGAAGGCTATACAGCGAAAAGCAAGCAGCAGATGAACGTGAGAAACTGCGTAAAGCATACGATGCCCTCCTGAAAGAAAAGGCCGCGATTGGAAGACGATTAGAATCGTTCAAACAAGGACTTGACGAGGTGTGAGTGGGTATGGAAGTGACGTTTTTTAAAAACCAAATAACGTTTGGCGACAGAGTTTAATGATTCGAAAACCTAAAAAAAACAGAATCCGCCCAACCATCGGCTGCAGCGAATCGGCCATAAAGCTGGCCTCTCGCTGAGCCGTATGTTCGGCATAAAAGGAAAATACTATGAAGCTGGGTTATAGCAATATCCTTGGCGAGTATTTAAAGGCGGAATCGTTGGAATACAAGGACTGCGAGAAATTTCAGATCGTATGTCCCGCGTGCAGAGAACCAGTGTTTAAAGTTGCAGGCCATCGTGTAGAGATTTCGGTAGACTACCTTTCCCATTACCGTCGGGACAGTTCATACGACGCTGAATGCGAACTAAGGGTCAGCCGTATAGGGGCCGCGGAAATAGAGAAGGAAAACTACCAATCGAGAGAGCAGAGACTCAAGTACTTCATGGGTGCTTTTCGAGAAATGCTTATCGAAAGCGAGTATCCGGGGAATTCAGAAACTGAGGCATTGAGACTGTTTGACAAGATGAACCGATCAAAGGCGCTTGTTCTGCTTCGAGATCAGATTTACCAAGTTTGCAAAATCAACTCACGTGACAGTGCCCACAAAGAACAATTTGAAGGCTATTTTGAAGACTATATTAACGACATTAAGGAAGAAATGGCCGGGAAATTCTACGATACTACTTTCTCAATTCAGGTTCAAAAACGCATAGCCAGCGACATTTGGCTCCATCTGCTGTCTCACATTGGCAAGGAAAACTGGTTCTTTCTATTTAACCATTCGTACACCTTTTTGCTTTCTCGTATCCGATCGGCTGCCCAAACCCGTAAGCTTTATGAATGGGAGATGTTTCTCGTAGATAGGATGGAGGGTCTTATCGCAAAAAACAAGCAGCATGGGATGACCATCATAGCTGAACTAATGAACTATAGGATGGGACCGCCATTCGCCATCAAGGGTCACAGTCTCATTCACAAAATGGGCGGTGACATAGCGCACGAGATGTTGGGAACCCTGCTGCGCTTGCCCTACTTTGAGCATTTGAGAAACAAAACAATGCCCAATGCCATGATGCAGCCGACTCCTTACAGTCGCGGCTGATCATGGCATTGGGCATGAAAACGTAAGAATTCAATAAACGAAGGGAGGGCTTAAATTCATGGGAATATCGTGTACACTTGGTTTTCACAACTGGGACAACTGCAAGTGTTCCAAATGCGGCAAAATGAGAGACGAGGGGCACAATTGGGACGGCTGCAAATGCTCCGTATGTGGAAAAACAAGAGATGATGGACACGACTGGTCAAAGGATTGTGAGAAGTGTTCTAAGTGCGGAAAGTTGCAAGAAAATGCTCACACCTGGGATGGCTGTAGATGTACGCAATGCGGTGAAAGAAGAGATGAAGGGCATGACTGGTCCAAGGACTGTGAAAGATGTTTTACGTGTGGTAAGACCAGGAAGAATGCTCACCACTGGGATGGCTGTAAATGCATGGATTGCCGTTCGACCCGAGATGAAGGACATGGCTGGGACGGCTGCAAATGCATCGTCTGCGGCAAAACCCGAGATGAAGGACATCAGTGGGATGGCTGTAAGTGTTCCAAATGCGGCAAGACAAGAGAAGAAGGGCATGACTGGAGCAAAGACTCCGAAAAGTGCATAAAGTGCGGCAAGACCCGAAGCAGGGCGCACACTTTGTCGGGCTGCAATAGCTCGAAATGTGGCCAGATGGATTATCTGGGAATGATTGAAAAGATATATAATATTGGACATAAATGTACCATCATTGGATTTATCGAGCACCCTAAAGATCAATATATTGCTAAATTGAGTAAATGTAATAATGAAACGGAAAAAAGGCGTTTTGTAAGCGAGCAGCATATTTACCTTGTGGGTGTACTTCAGCAAATGTTCAATCCTCCTATAACCGATTCGGATGTTAGTAACCTAAACCAGATTGCAGACACACTTAGCAAAGCATCGAGTTTGGAAAGATAAAGGAAACAGAGCGATCCTTGAAAAAGAACAAGAATGAATGAAAAACATCGCCCAACTATTTGATGGAGCCAACTCCTTACAGTCGTGGCTCATCTCGGCATTATGCGCCGCAAATAGGGGAGAAGGATATGGAAGTGCCGACGAATATGTTCCCATCTGAACAACTTACGCATAGCACGGTAAGGATTGTTTGCCAGCTACAGGATGGTACCTTCAGCACTGGTTCAGGATTTTTCTTTGCATTTGCCAAGGATGCTAACCAAGACGTGCCGGCAATTGTTACGAACAAGCATGTGATCGATGGTGCTGTAGAAGGCCATTTCAATCTGACTCTACGCTCGCCAGACGGTGGGCCGTTGACTGGGCAGCATCTCGAAGTAAAGCTCGATCGATTTGCAGACCGCTGGATTTCACACCCTGACCCACAAGTTGACCTATGTGTTATGCTGATTGGCCCGCTGATTTCCGAGGCTGCTGCTGCCGAAAAGACATTCTTCTTCATTGCTCTTGACGAGGCCCTAATCCCTACTGATAGTGATCTGGCCGAGCTTTCTGCTCTTGAGGATATCCTCATGATTGGATATCCTAATGGTATATGGGACGCAACCAACAACATGCCAATCCTTCGCAGAGGTATTACCGCAACGCATCCGAACATTGACTACGAGGGACGCAAGGAATTTCTTATCGACGCAGCCTGTTTCCCAGGCTCAAGTGGTTCGCCTGTCTTTTTATTCAACACGTTGTGGACGGACCGGAAGGGAAACCACAAGATGGGCGGCCCTAGGGTAAAGCTTCTGGGTCTTCTCTATGCCGGTCCCCAACACACCGCGACAGGTGAGGTTCGAATTGTCAACGTCCCGACGCAGCAGCGCGCCATTGCATTATCTGGCATTCCAAACAACTTGGGTTTTGTCATCAAGGCATCGCGATTGCGAGAAATAGACGCCATCCTACGCACAATGGTCAAAAGCGGTGTCTAATCCTTCTATTAAGCGGACAGTCGCTCATGTCAAGCGGTAGTAAGAAAAAAAACGTAAAGATTAGCCCTTGACATTTGAATTTGTAATAGGTGATATTAATACAATAATAACAATGAGTTGTCTAACAAGTCAGTGCAGCGAATCCGCAAAAAGACGCGTCTCGCTGACCTTTGTGTTATCCTTCAAAAATGATGAGGGGTATGTGACAGAGAAAAGCAAAATATTCGGTTTTTCTGCAGGCTTGTTGGGTACAGATATAAAGCTGATTAACCAGGAAGGGTCCGGCTTATGGATTATTGCAAAGGGAATACTTTGATGCAGAACCATTGGCTGTGCATCAATAAAATGTTGCCTAATTCTCATAAAGGGCGTAGAAATGATAATGGGTAGCCGCTGAATTGAAAAACAACACTAAAATGATATTGTCAAAAATTACATGAAAAACTGGTACACAGAATGAGCAATGACAAGCGTTCACAAGGAGAAAGCAGGGGGAGGTAGAAGGAAGTATGGGAAATGAAGAATCCTCTTCATTTCCGCCGTATTCACATCAGAGAAAAAGACAGATATGAATACGGCTTGAGTGGTTAACGGCATATCGGGAATGTTCAGGTTTGGATGGGCTGCAAATCTTGCAGGCTGAAGGCGTACTCAATGTACGTCGGAAGATCGCAAGACGCAGCAGACCGCCAAAGATGGATATTCCCGATATGCCGTTAACCTACCAGGAGAAAAAACCAATAAAATGTATAAGGAAGAAAACAATGAAGCAAAATGTTTTGACAATACCACTAAAATTAAAGGGAGGTTTAAATGAGCATAGTCAGAGCAAAGTATATAGGGTTGATCCTTTTCGCGACAACTCTTATTTTTGGCTGCACATCATCACCTCCGGCTCCGCCGGATAACTTTACGGCAATCATGACCACTCAGGGTATGGAGATGCCCATGGCGCGAATGGGGAGTAAGAGCCGCATAGAGAATCCTCTCATGAACGGCATCATAACCATTACTCTTGGCGATACAAAGAAAACAATCATGATGAATACAAAAAACAGAACTTATTACGAACAAGCTCAGCAGGTTAGTGAGCAGATGCCCAACGTCTACGATTCTGATGTTGTGTTTGAGAAAAAGAAGATAGGAAATGAGAAAATTGATGACCATCCCTGCGTAAAATACGATGCCGTCTATTACAGAAAGAGCAAACCCGATGAAAAACATAAAGCAACTTTCTGGGAGGCTCAGGATCTGAAAAATTTTCCTATCCAGACAGAAATCGTAACACCAATTAACCCGAACTATCCGAAATCAGGGGGGAAAATAGTAATAAAATATAAAGACATCAAGCTTGGCGCTGCCACGGCTTCGATGTTCGAGGTTCCCTCCGACTACAAGAAAGTAAACAGCGCACAGGAAGTGCTGGGCTTCGGGAGCTTGGGAGATATGGGAGAGATGATAAAGAAAATGACCAAGGGGCAACGCCCGTAGCTGAAGCAGTATCTTATCCAGAAAAGAACAGGGAATACTCAGTAAAACAAAGGTGGTGTTTTATGGAAAAAATAAAATCTTATCTTAAAACTGCCCTGAAAAAGGAAGTAACCCATGCGGTTGTTGTAGAAACCTTTAAAGTTTTTACGGAACCCTGGGTGCGTATGCGATGCCAATTCGGCTGTTTCATGTACGGCAAAAGTCTCTGCTGTCCTCCCCATACGCCTGCATACGAAGAAATGCGAAAGATACTCGATTCTTACAAATACGGCATTCTCCTGCACCGCCATGTTCAAAAAGGATATAAATATGTCGATGAATTCAATGAAATCCTGATCGATCTGGAGCGGATCATTTTCCTTGACGGCTATTACAAAGCATGGTCAATCGGCAGCGGTCCCTGCACAAAATGCAAGGAATGTAACATTGCCGGCGCCTGCCTCCATACTGATAAAGCAAGGCCATCGATGGAGTCGTGCGGGATTGATGTATTCAGGACAGCAAAAGAGAATGGCCTTCCTATCATGGTTGTACGAAACCATTCACAGGACAGGGACATATACGGATTGATACTGGTGGAATAGGCGCTGCACAGACAACAGAACATACCGTGAATTACCGGATAGGCAAAGGATTTACGACACTGATAGCGCCTTACGCTGTTTATGATGTTATTCCAATTCTATAAATCAAGGCGCTATCATCGTTGATTTATAGAATTGGAATAAACCATGGTGAGGTCGGTAAACAGAATATACAGAAACATAGCTTTTTTGCGCGCAGAATACAGTCGGGAACAGGAGGATTGATATATTTACTTGGGAAAAGACAGTGCCTGCTTAGGGCAGACAATTACGCAGAGGCCGCATTTCAGACAATCGCCTTTATGGGACATTCCTGCATCACTTCTCAATTCATAGGGAGCAAGCTGCATAGGACAGGTTTTTTCGCAAAGCCTGCAAATATTGCATGATTCACTATCCATGATAAGCTGGCTTCTGTTTTTACCTGCCCAGTTGGACATGGTACCTATCGGGCAAATATAGCACCAGGAACGCTGGTGATATATAATCGCAAGAATAATGCCTATTGTTGTAGTAATGGAGAGAAGCAGCATAAAAAAACCGCCTATGGCGTAAAAATCAGGCCAGAGCCGCGTTATCTGGACGGCAAGCATGAATATAAGAAAGGACATTACCCCGATGCGTACAGGCAGGTTCTTCAATGCTTGTGGAATATTATTTCCAGGGCTGATAATTTTCATGTAAGTATCTGCAAAGGAACCTCTCGGGCAAAACCAGTTGCACCACTTCCTTCCTTTAAAACCGGCCATTCCGATACCAGCCGCCATGCAGGCCGGAATGAAATACCCTATAAGAGGAAAAACCCATCCTGCACCAAGAAGTATAATGAATATTCCGCCCATGATGAATTGTTTTATCTTTCTCGCCTGTTTTACGACTTTGTAATTTTCTTTTATCTTTTTCTTTTCTGAAACATGCGCCATAATTCTCCTCCCTGGCCTGATCCACGCTAAATCATGTTATACTCTTATAATCATTTTTTACAATATCGCAATAGTAATGAAATTAACTGTGCTTAATGATTTTATAATATTGATTGATACCTTGCCTCTCTAATATGTATAATTATCTGGGACATTGATTCGGTGAGATAAACGATGGGTCATCAGAAAATCAGGCAATTAACGTTACGAGCATGGGCAATTATGATTTTTGCGCTCCTGCTGATTGTTATATTTTTATCCTGGATGAGCTATCGTTTTCTACAGCCTTTCCCGCCAAAAACCATGGTTATGGCAACCGGCATGGCAGGTGGATCATATGCCGCCTTCGGTGAGCTTTATCGACAAATTCTTGCCCGCAACGGTATTCGTGTTATATTGCTTCCAACATCAGGGGCTGTGGAAAACCTGAGTCTTCTTAAGGATAGATCACGGGCGGTAGTTGCCGGGTTCGTTCAGGGCACAGTGGGCGGTATTGAGGAATCGTCAAACCTTGTGTCTCTCGGTGGTCTGGCTTACACACCATTATGGATTTTCTACAGAGGAAATAATACCTATGACGATCTCACACAATTGCAGGGAAAACGGATCGCAATCGGACCGGAAGGGAGCGGCGTTAAAAAATATTCTCTCGAATTGTTGAAGGCCGCCGGTGTGACCGGTCCGCCAACGGTCTTCCTTGAACTTTCCTATGCCGAAGCAAATCAGGCGCTTCTTAAAGGCAAGACGGATGTGGTCATGACCTTTGGTTCGCCGGATAATGGACTTGTTCTGGAATTGCTCAAGGCAAAGAACATTAAGTTGATGAGCGTAAGCCAGGCGGAAGCCTATGCCCGTCGATTCTTCGACCTTTCGCATGTTGTGTTGCCGAGAGGAGTTATTGATCCGGGAAAACGAAATCCACCATCCGATGTCCACCTTCTGTCTCCGACGACAAATCTGATTGTCCGTAAAGACCTCCATCCGGCCCTGGTCTATCTGTTATTGAAGGCCTCTGTAGAAATTTACGGAGGCGCAGGTTGGGTCAATAAAGCCGGGGAGTTCCCCACTCTTATCAAGCAGGACGACCCGATCAGCGAACAGGCGCAGAGGTTTTACAAATCCGGAGGATCCTGGCTCTATGCCTATATACCGTTTTGGGCGGCAACTTTTTTTGAACGCCTGATCCTGATCCTTATTCCCCTTGGGATGATTATTGTGCCTCTGATCGGAATCGCGCCATGGATCTATACCTGGCAAAACCGATCAAAGTATTATCCCTGGTATCGTGAACTGAGAAATCTGGAGAAGGAGATCCTGGAGAACCAGCCCATTGAAAATATCGAAACATATGAAGCACGCCTTGATCGTATAGAAGACGCCGTCAGCCATATCCATACATCCATTGCCTTTTATGATGAACTGTTCATATTAAAAGAGCATATCCAGATTGTCAGGCTGAAACTGGATTCCTTATTCCGTCTTTGGCAGGGAAAAAATGATAATTCCTGACCGTTCAATATTACATCCGGCAGCTCATACCGACAACTTGATATGTCTGCTCCATAATGTTTAAATGGTTTGAAACCCCGGGAACCACGGATGTGAAACTATCTGTTTCCGGGCCGGAAAAGGACCCTTTCCGGATTGAAACCAAATAAGACAGGCTTTACAATATTGCCTTTCAGATTACTTAATGAGGTTTTTATGAATACTCTGCCAAACTATAAGGCATCATTTTTTATGAGTCAAAAAAGAAATGATGGTTTGAAACTCCGGGTTATTTATGGAGGCGATCATGTATATGCAGACTTCCATATAGGTGACCATTTCCGCAGTGAGACCGATTCAATCTATAATGGTATCCTCTTCGGCATCATGGATGTACTCATGTGGTATGCCATCATGATGCAAACAAAGAAAATATGCATGACAAAAAAGATTGATATGGAATTTTTTGAACCTGTATCATGCAATATCCCCTTTCGCGCCAAAAGCAGGCTGATCAGCCATGATAGAAGAAACTTTCACGTTGAAGCCTGGATTGAAGACAGCAATGGCCGGATTTACACAAAAGTTACAGCGCTTTTCAGAGAAGGGGGGGGAATGAATATAGCAAAAATTATTAATAATTTTGACTTTAGTGAAACAACTCCCGAGATGAAAGAACTGTTTAATTCATTTATCGAATAAATAATTGTGAAAGGGAAGGCCGAAATTTATTTCACGCATCAGCATAGATAAACAGATTTGATAGGCAGGGCAAAAAATGAAATACGATTTCGATGAGGTTGTTGAACGAAAAACCACTGACAGCATTAAATGGCAATGGTACGGCAATGATATTGTCCCTTTATGGGTAGCAGATATGGATTTTGTTTCTCCTGAACCGGTTATTCGTGCTCTCCATGAACGGGTTGATCATCGTGTTTTTGGGTATGCATGGGCAGGAGGTGAGCTCGTAGATGTTATCCGGGAGCGGCTTATTAGACTTTATAGATGGGATGTACAGGCAGAACATATCGTTTTTGTGCCAGGCGTGGTAACAGGCCTCAACCTCGCATTTCAGCTTTATGCTGATCCAGGGGATGCTGTATTGGTTCAACCGCCAGTTTATTCACACTTTATTACCGACCCGATCATACGCGGCCGCACGCTCGTTGACCCTCCATTAATAAAAAACGGGGATACCTACGAAATTGATTTCGATGCATTTGAAAAAGCAATAACTGACAAAACCAGAATATTTGTTCTCTGCAATCCCCACAATCCTGTCGGCCGTGTTTTTCAAAAATATGAATTGGAGCGCCTTGCAGATATTTGTTTGCGCCATAATATTCTTATTTGTGCCGATGAGATTCACTGCGATCTTCTGTATCCCGGTCATCAACATATACCCATCGCTACTATTTCCCGTGAGGTTGCCGACAGAACCATTACCTTCATGTCGCCAAGCAAGACTTTTAACTTGGCAGGATTGAAATGTTCCTTCGCTGTCATCACAAATGCTGATCTTCGAAAAGTCTGGGCGAGAGGCAGTGAGGGACTTATTCCGCATATAAACACCTTCGGCCTGACTGCAGCCCTTGCGGGTTTCAAAGACGGACAGGAGTGGCTGGATCAGTGTCTTTCCTACCTGAAGGACAATAGAGATTTTCTGGCTCACTATGTGAGTAAAAAGCTTCCTTCTCTCAGTATGACCCGCATAGAAGGAACCTATCTGGCCTGGCTCGATTGCAGGGAATCAGGAATAGAAGGTACTCCTTATCATTTTTTTCTTAAAGAAAGTAAGGTGGCGCTCAATGATGGCGCTCAATGCGGAAAGGGCGGAGAAGGATTCGTGAGGCTCAACTTTGCCTGTCCGAAGAAAACGCTGACCGATGCTTTAGAGCGTATGACCGATGCTTTAGAGAAATTGTAGTTCAATACTAAGAAAAATAAAGGCAGTTTCAGAAACCATAATTTTTATTCAAAAAAACCCTACATAAGATTCCATTGATTCCTGATGTTCCAGCTACTAATATTTTTGATAAGATAATAATAAATATTTATATATTTATAAATATTTTTGAGTGCAATATTTCACAATTAACATGTATCATATATCATACAGAAATAAATCAGATAAACTTTTGGAATTTTATATAAAGTTTATGTAATAGAATGCCGGTGACAGCAGCATTCAAACAATCGAGAGCATGAGCGACATAGACATCCGGCTGCCACCGTACCTGATTAAAGACCAAATGAAGGAGAAGAGGTTATGGACATTTCGAGAAGAAAATTCCTCATTGGCGGCGGCATTGCAGCAGCGGGTCTTGCCATTCCCGGAAAACCGGCCGAAGCAGGCAATTTTGACTCACCGGAACTCAGAACCAAAGGCCTGAAAACAACAACCACCATCTGCCCTTTCTGTGCAGTAGGGTGCAGCATGATCGTGCACGTGAAGGACGGTAAAATCGTGAATATTGAAGGGGATGAGGCAAGTCCTATCAACCGGGGATCGCTCTGTTCAAAGGGTAGCGCCATGTTCCAGGTTGCGAACAACGAAAGGCGCCTTAAAAAGGTAATGTATCGGGCCCCAGGTTCTGAAAAATGGGAAGAAAAGTCGTGGGACTGGGCTCTTGACAGAATTGCAAAGCTGATGAAGGAAACCCGCGACAGAACATTCAAAGAGAACGAAGCCAATAAAAAAGACGGTAAAAAATACAAAGTCAACCGCACGGAAGGTATAGCAATTTTTGGCGGGGCGGGCCTTGATAATGAGGAATGTTATCTGGAGAGCAAGTTTGCCCGTTCTATGGGCGTTGTTTATTTAGAGCATCAGGCCCGTCTCTGACACTCCTCCACAGTCGCCGGTCTGGCGGCATCTTTTGGACGGGGCGCTATGACAAATCACTGGAATGACTTGAAAAACAGCGATTCTATTATGGCCATAGGCTGTAATCCGGCTGAGAATCACCCTATTTCTTTTAAATGGATCGAAGAGGCTATGGAAAAGGGGGCAAAACTTATTTCTGTAGATCCCCGATTTACCAGGACTTCATCAAAAGCAAACATTTACGCCCGCGTAAGACCCGGTACAGACATTGCATTTCTTGGAGGTCTTATCAATTATGCCCTTCAGAACAACCTTATCCATAAAGAATATGTCCGTGACTATACAAACGCACCATTTATCGTAACCGAAGGCTACGGCTTTAAAGAAGGCATGTTCGCGCACTGGGACGAACGTGAAAAGGCTTACGACATAAAAGCCTGGGCTTACGCGCTCGACGCGTCAGGAAAGGCCCGCCGCGATCTGACGATGTCGGACCCGCGTTGCGTGTTTCAACTGCTTAAAAAACACTATTCGCGTTACAACATAGACATGGTCTGTTCAGTTACAGGCACTAAAAGAAGTGACTTTGTCAGGATTGCCCAGACCTTCTGCGGAACAGGCGTGCCCGACAAAGCAGGCACCATTCTTTACGCAATGGGCATTACCCAGTCAACTCACGGTGTACAGAATGTACGCGCCGTTGCCATGCTGCAGATGCTGCTCGGCAACATAGGTATTGCGGGAGGCGGTGTAAATGCCTTAAGGGGCGAATCAAATGTTCAGGGGTCCACCGATTATGGTCTCCTCTTTCATATACTTCCAGGTTACATTGCCTCTCCGGATTATAAAGACGAAACACTTGAATCATATACTGCAAGATATTTTCCAAAATCTAATGAGCTTAAAAGCGCAAACTGGTGGCAGAACGGCGGCAAATACATCACGAGCCTTCTTAAAGCGTGGTGGGGTAAAAACGCAACCTCAGATAATAATTTCTGTTTTGATTATATGCCCAAGAGAAGCGGCAATTATTCTTATGTGCAGGCAATGCGCAAAATTTTTAATGGAGAGATCGAGGGGCTTGTTTGTATGGGCATGAACCCTGCTGTGGGCGGACCGAATTCTCTTAATGCCCGCGAAGGGCTGGGAAAGCTGAAATGGCTTGTAACCGCCGATTTGTGGGAAACTGAAACATCGATTTTCTGGAAGCGTCCCGGAGTAAATCCAAAAAACATAAAAACGGAAGTATTTATGCTGCCTGCGGCTGCGTCCATGGAAAAAGAAGGAAGTATTTCCAACTCAGGCCGGTGGGCCCAGTGGAGATATGCGGCAACAGAGCCACCCGGCGATGCAAAAAGCGACCTCTGGATACTTGACCAGTTTCACAAAAGGATAAAGGAACTTTATAAAAAAGACGGCGGCGTATTTCCCGGCCCGATTGTACAAATGGCCTGGGATTACGGCGACGGTCATGAGCCTGATGTGCACCGTATAGCAAAGGAAATCAACGGATATTTTACGCGTGATACAATTGTTAAAGATAAAGATAAAACCCTGGAATTCAAAGCCGGGGATCAGGTGCCGGCCTTTGCCATGCTCCAGGATGACGGCTCCACCTTATGCGGCTGCTGGATATATTCCGGTTCCTATACAAAAAACGGGAATATGATGGCACGGCGCGATTCCACAGACCTACCTGACGGTCTCGGGATGTATCCGAAATGGGCATGGTCATGGCCTGTAAACCGCCGTATACTCTATAACCGCGCTTCAGTAGACAAGGCCGGGCGGCCTTTTAATCCTGAACGTGCCGTCATAGCCTGGAACGAGACAGAGAAAAAATGGCAGGGCGATGTGCCTGACGGAGGCGCCCCCCCTGTAAACGATGAGAAGGGCGTCAATCCTTTTATTATGGTTCCTGAAGGAGTTGGCCGTATCTATGCCCTGACAATGAAAGACGGTCCTTTTCCTGAACATTACGAACCCATAGAAAGCCCGGCCAGGAACCTCTTCTCCAGTGTTCAGAATAATCCATGTGTTACCTTAACTGACAAAGACAGATGTGATTTTAACAAATATCCATATATCGGCACTACTTACCGGGTAACAGAACACTGGCAGACCGGGGGCATGACACGTAGCCTGCCCTGGCTCGTTGAACTTGTCCCTGATATGTTTGTGGAGATAAGTCAATCACTAGCACGGGAAAAAGACATAAAAAACGGGGAACGTGTTCGCGTAAGTACAGAGAGAGGTTCCATCGAGGCTTATGCATTGGTAACCTCACGCATCAAGCCTTTCATTATAGATGAAAATCCTGTTGAACAGGTCGGCATGCCCTGGCACTTCGGATATGCCGGCAAGGCAACCGGTGACAGCGCCAATGTATTAACGCCTGAAGTTATAAGCCCAAGCTCAAACATCCCCGAGTATAAAGCATTCCTTTGCAACATTGAAAAGGGAGGTAATAAGTCATGAGCGCAAATAGAAATTTTTCCCAGGACAGAACATTTTTAATAGATATGACCCGTTGCACCGGCTGCCGTGCCTGCCAGGTTGCATGTAAACAGTGGAATCAACTTGAAGCGGAGAAGACCACATTTTTTAAAGGTGAAGGTTACCAGAACCCGCCGGCCATGTCCGAATATACCTTAACAAGAGTAAAGTTCCGCGACTACGAAAAAAACGGCCATAACGAATTTGCCTTTTATAAAGAAATGTGTATGCACTGCAACGACCCTGCCTGCGTGTCTGTATGTCCGGTAAGCGCATTTATCAAGACGCCGGAAGGACCTGTTATATATGACAAAGGACGCTGTATCGGCTGCCGTTTCTGTATGATTGCATGTCCCTTCGGCGTTCCTAAATATGAGTGGAGCAAGGCACTGCCCCTTGTGGTTAAATGCGCCGGATGCTACAGCAGAATCAAGGAAGGGTTAAAACCTGCCTGCGCAAAGGCATGTCCTTCATCCATTTCCTATGGAAGCCGTGTTGACATGATCAATGAGGCTAAAAAAAGGCTTGCAGAAAAACCGGACCGCTATGTTAATAAGATATACGGCCTCGATGAGGCAGGCGGAACAAGCGTGCTCTATCTGACTGAACGGCCTTTTGATGAACTTGGATTTAAAAACGTTACCAGACGCCCTCTGCCCTCTCTCACATGGGCAGCTCTGCGTTTTGTACCGGCTGTATTCCTTACTATGGGCGGTTCACTGGCTTTTATTTCATGGCTGACACACAGAAAGGACCGGCTGCGCAAAGAGGAGGAGGCAAGAAAATCTAATTCGGTTCTGCCGAAGGAGGGTGAATAATGACTGCCATAACAAAAATAATAGATGAGATTAAAGGTTATAAAACATTTATCAAAATACTCATGTTTCTGGTTGCAGCAGGCGTGCTTGCCGCTGCGGCACGTTTTATCTTCGGTCTCGGTGCCACTACCAACTTAAGTGACGAATACCCCTGGGGGCTTTGGATTTCCTTTGATGTTGTAACATCCGTTCCTCTGGCGGCAGGTGCCTTTGTCTTGGGGGCCGTGGTTCACTGTTTTCACATTAAAAAGCTTGAACCGCTTGTACGGCCTGCAATTGTAACCGGATTTCTCGGCTATTCCCTTGTATGTATCGGTCTTATCCTCGATCTGGGACAGCCTCAGCGGGGATGGCACGTTTTCGCCTATCCTAATCTGCATTCGCCTATGTTTGAAGTCGCCCTTTGTGTTATGTCCTACACTACTGTTGCATGCCTTGAGTTTCTTCCGTCAGTATGTGAAAAATTCGGTTTTCATGTTCCGTTGCGCCTGCTCCGTACAATAGAAGTGCCGCTCATAGTTCTTGGGGCCGCTATCGCTACCCTGCACCAATCTACTATCGGCACGTTTTTTCTCATTGCCGTCGACAAACTGCATAATCTCTGGTACAACCCGCTTTTACCGGTGCTTTTCTGGACTTCAGCCATTTTTACCGGTCTCTGCATTGTTATTGTTGAAGCCATTATGGTGCACAGATATCTGAAACAGCCTGATGAAACAGAACTGCTTGCAACGCTGACAAAGATTATTCCCTGGTTTCTCGGCATCTACCTTTTTATCAAGATTTACACCCTCATCTTTCTGAGCGCAAGACCGCTTTTTGATCGACCGGGTCTTACAATCCTCTTTCTTCTGGAGGTAGTGCCGGGCATTATAATACCTTTATTCATGTTTATGAGTAAACGCATAAGAACCGACAGTAAATGGCAGTTGCGCGCTGCAAGTATGGTAGTTTTATTCGGCCTTATACTGAACAGGTTTAATGTATCCATGTTCGGCCTTATTCAGAAAGACCAAAAGATATATTATCCGTCATTCCTCGAATCGGTTGTGACAATAGGGATTATAGCAGCCCATATACTTTTTTTCGCTTTGATCGCACGGTACTTTCCTATCTTTGAACACCACCCTGAAGAAGTTGATTACACAATCCCGGATAGTTTTCACAGGATCAATAAGCAAACCACTCTTTAAAAAAGCTGCATAAACAAATATACAAACCGGAAATTGTCGGTTTGTATATTTTTGCGAATTGAAAAAGACGCTTGCCATCCTGAAAGATCTGAATGTATACTAAAAGAGTATATAACGGCCTGGGAAAAGCTTCTATGCCCATACCTAATTCTCTTCAGGCGGTGAACCTTAAGTGAATTCAATGATAATACAATATCTTTTGAAACTGCTTGCTTTGCATTACATTTTTTGTTTCCTGATTATCAGGATAAGTCGCGTAGAATCCCCGTTTAACCGTGGACCAGACTTGCAGGAATATCCGCAATCCTATATAACAATAATATGTCGATTCATAAAAAGAGAGGTGTTTTAATGATCCATTCAAATTTCTTTAAATTTCATCTTTTAGGTCCAATGTTTCGAGCAGTCCTCGTGCTCGCGATTGTCTTGACTATTCTTCCTTTTCAGGGTGGCTGCGGAAAGAAAGATGCCAAACCTAAAGGCCGGCCTCCTGCGGAAGTTACCGTTATGAAGATCGTACCTGCAGATATGCCTGTTACCTTCGAATTCGTGGCACAGACACAAAGCTCACACCAGGTAGAGATTCGGGCACGGGTGAACGGTTTTCTCGATAAAAGGGTCTACACGGAAGGCGCTGTTGTAAAAGAAGGAAGCATGCTTTTTCTTATGGATAAGAAACCATTCCAGGCCCAGGTAGAAGCCTCGGCAGCGGCGCTGGCCAGACAAAAGGCATCCTATGAAACGGCCCGCATGAATCTGGAACGCGTCAAACCCCTGGCAGAGCAGAACGCTCTGTCGCAAAAAGACCTTGACGATGCCAAAGGATCCTATGAATCGTCGGCAGCGGCAGTAGAACAGGCAAAGGCTCAACTTGAAACAGAAAAACTTAGTTTATCGTACTGTACAATAACCTCTCCTATAACCGGCGTCAGCAGCGCTGCAGCAGTGCAAGACGGCGCATATGTCAGCCAGATGAACAACCAGCTTACAACAGTAGCTGTGCTCTCGCCTATGTGGGTTAATTTCAGCATTTCTGAAAATGATACGAAAAAATATGCCGACGCTATTGCCTCCGGCAAGATTATTCCACCCAAGAACGACAACTATGAAGTGGAAATTGTCCTTGTAGACGGTTCTATTTTTTCGCAAAAAGGCAGGATTACCTTTGCGGATCCCTCCTATAACGCCAAAACAGGTACTTTTCTGATTCGCGCCAGCGTAAAAAACCCTGACGGCCAACTGCGTCCTAATCAGTATGTGCGGGCCCGCATGAAAGGGGCCGTAAGGCGGAAGGGGATTCTCATACCGCAACGGGCAGTGCAACAGGGCGCCAAGGGGCACTTTGTCTGGGTGGTAAACAATGAAGGAAAAGCTGAATTCCGACCAATAACGATCGGCGAGTGGTACGGTAACGATATTTTTGTTGACCAGGGTCTAATGGACGGTGATCAGATGGTTGTTGACGGCGTCCTTACTGTTCGTCAGGGTGAACCTGTAGCAACCAAACCTCTTGCCGACACAGTGCCTTCCAAACCTGTTGGAAAACCCGCTGAGCCTGAAACAGTCAAAAGCGGAAAGCAGGGGAGGTAGGGTATGTTCTCCAGGTTCTTCATCGAACGACCGATCTTTGCAACAGTTATGGCGCTTATCATTGTTATTGCCGGTCTGGTGGCAATAAAAGTTCTGCCTGTTTCCATGTATCCCACTATCACACCTGTACAGATCTCGGTGACAACCGCTTATCCCGGAGCAGATTCCAAGACTGTAAGCGATTCTGTGGCTGCTCCGATTGAAGCCCAGATTAACGGCGTTGACAATATGCTCTATATGACGTCAACAAGTTCCAATACAGGACAGATGACCTTGACGGTTTATTTCACTCTGGAAACAGATCCCGACATTGCGCAGGTCCAGGTGCAGAATCGGGTAAATCTCGCGCTACCGCAACTGCCGGATGCAGTATCACAATATGGTGTTTCTGTGCAGAAAAAATCTTCCAGCGTCCTTATGATTCTTTCGGTGTTCAATAAAGATGGCCGCTATAGTTCTGACTATGTAAACAACTATACCAACGTTTATATACTGGACGCTATCAAACGGGTGGAAGGAGCAGGCGAAGCACAGATTTGGGGCGTGCCTGATCAGGCCATGCGTATCTGGATGAATCCCGACAGGATGGCCTCTCTTGGAATCACCACGACCGATATTCAACAGGCTGTGGCCAAACAGAACGCGCTCTGGGGAGCAGGCCAGGTAGGTCAGCAACCTGGTGACGATAAAGTGCAATTAACTTTCCCGGTAGTAACACAACCTCCCTTTATCACTCCGGCACAGTATGAAAACATTATACTCAGAGCAAGTCAGGACGGCAGCGCCATTGTCCGGGTCGGGGATGTATCTCGCGCCGAGGTAGGTCGTAAACAATATATTGACGACAACAGGATTAACGGAATCAGCGCAACGCCCATTGCTGTTTATCAGCAGGCCGGTGTCAATGGACTTGATGTTTCCAAGGCTGTTCGAAAGACTATGGAGGAGTTAAAAAAATCTATGCCCGACGGCATAGAATACAAGATTTCTCTTGATACTACCGATTTTGTAAGGATTTCCATCGAGGAGGTTATCCATACCCTCTTTGAAGCGATTCTGCTGGTTATTCTCGTTGTCTATTTCTTTCTGCAGAGTTTCCGCGCCACAATCATTTGCACAGTCGCCATCTTCGTTTCCCTTATAGGCAGCTTTTGCGGCATGCTTGCCCTTGGATTTTCAATCAATATGCTGACTCTCTTCGGTATCGTCCTTGCCATCGGAATGGTGGTAGACGATGCCATTGTAGTAGTGGAAAACGTGGAACGAAACATGGTCAAAAAACATCTTCCCCCCAAGGAGGCAACAATCAGGGCAATGGAGGAAATCGGCACTTCACTTATCGCGGTAGTGCTGGTAATGGCCTCCGTCTTCATCCCCGCGGCATTCCTTCCCGGTACTACAGGGCAACTCTACAAGCAGTTTGCCATTACAATCGTCATATCCGTTGCCCTCTCCGGGTTTGTGGCCCTAACACTGACACCGGCCATGTGCGCCATGTTGTTGAAGCATACCACTCCTTCTCAGAGCGGCATTTTTAGCTGGTTTAACCGTTTCTTTGCCTGGTTTAACCGCGGTTTTGACCGTTTCACCGTCGGTTTCGGCAATGCGGTAGTGCTTATGATTAAACGGATGAGCATTGCATTTATACTTCTGGTCTTTTTGATCTGGGGGCTTATACATCTCTTCCGTACAACACCGACAAGCTTTGTGCCCAATGAAGATCAGGGCTACCTGATGGCACAGCTTATCATGCCTGACGCATCGAGCTTAAAGCGTACCGCCCAGGCTTCAAGCCTTGTGGATCAAATATTTGCCAAGAATCCTGCCGTTGCCGACAGGGTGACAATTAACGGCTTCAGTCTCATCGACGGTCAGTATAAACCTAACACAGCCACTTTCTTTATAACGCTCAAGGATTTTAAAGAACGCTACTCTACGACAAAACGTGCCCGTCAGGAGAATGCAGGTGCTGTTGCCAGGGCTGCTATGAGTGAAGCTGCAAAAATTGAGGCAGGAATCACAATCCCTATTATGCCTCCTGCAATCATGGGAATCGGCACAACCGGAGGTTTCGAATTCTGGATTCAGGACAAGACGGCCGGCGATCCGGCGCACCTTTATGAAGTGACGCAACAATTTCTGACCAAGGCCCGTACACGGCCTGAATTGAGCGGTCTTAACTCAACTTTCCGTTCCTCATCACAGCAATTGCAGGCCGACGTGGATCGCTCCAAGGCAGTTCTGCTTGATGTGCCTATTGAAGATGTCTACAGCGCGTTGCAGGCACAGTTCGGTTCCATTGTGGTAAGCCAGTTCAACCAGTACAGCCGCGTATGGAATGTAACTCTCCAATCCGATGCTCCATACCGTCGAAGCCCTTCAGATATTACCAAACTTTACACCAGGTCAAGACATAACGAGATGGTGCCTCTTTCCGCTTTGGTAAAAACCAGATATATTACAGGCCCCGATTTAATGTCGCATTTCAACGGCTTTCCGGCTGCCCAGATCACAGGCGCCGCAGCATCAGGTCGCAGTTCCGGAGAAGCGATCAAGGCAATGGAGGAAATTGCCAGGGAAGCGCTTCCTCAAGGTTATAGTTTTGCCTGGTCGGGCATGGCCTATCAGGAAAAACAGTCGGGAGGAACTTCCGCCTCTGCCTTTATCTTCGGACTTATAATCGTTTTTCTGATTCTCGCAGCTCAATTTGAATCGTGGGTTATGCCCGGATCAGTTATGACGGCAATACCTTTCGGTATTCTCGGCGCATTGGTTTTCAACTGGATACGCGGTCTCGAAAATGATGTTTATTTCCAGATAGGTTTGCTCGTTTTGATCGGTCTTGGCGCCAAAAATGCCGTACTCCGTGTGGCCTTTGCCTCAGAATTGCGCAAGCAGGGTTTGTCCATTATGGATGCAACAATCCAGGCCGGTGAAGAACGGCTGCGGCCTATTATTATGACTTCTCTGGCCTTTATTCTCGGCGTGTTGCCCCTGGCTATTGCCACCGGCGCTGGCGCCAATGCCCGTCACTCCATTGGAACAGGCATTATGGGAGGAATGATCGGTGAAACCACTCTGGCAATGCTCTATGTACCGCTATTTTTCTACATTTTTGACAAGCTTGCCGAGCGGTCGGAAAAGAAGAAAAACGGATCGCCTCCTGAAAAATTATCGCCTGAAACCCCTCCGGGAGAGAACTCTCCTGAAGGCCGGACTCCTGACAAAGAGGGGGGCTCTCATGTATAAAAAGCTGATTCTTTTTGTAATTGCCCTTTCTGTTGCCGGATGCATGATGGGTCCCAATTATCAGCGCCCGGGAATTGAAGCCCCTCAGTCTTTCCGGTACGAAACCGGGGAAGCATCTGATGCCGTAAATATTGAATGGTGGAAGAAGTTCAACGACCCGGTCCTTGATAAACTCATTGCTGAAGCGCTTGCCAACAACAAGAGTGTCAAAATTGCCGCTGCAAACATGGAACGTGCCGCAGGCATTCTCACGACAACCCGCTCAGCATTATTCCCACAAATTAATTACAACGGAACAGGAGCTCGCCAGCAATCATCGAAAAATAACATAACCCCGGCGCCGCAGGAAAATCCCTTCAACAGTTTTCAAGCTCTGGGTGGCGCCAGTTGGGAAATTGATCTCTGGGGTCGGATCAGGCGTCTCACCGAGGCGGCACAGGCAAGTGTATTGGCAAGCATAGAGGCGCGGCGGGGGATTATTCTTTCTCTTACCGCTGAGGTTGCAAACTCTTATATTCAGTTGCGCGCTCTTGATGAACAGCTTGTGATTGCCGCTGACACTCTGAAAACCTATGGTGAATCAGTAAGGATTTTTGGATTGCAGTATAAATATGGCCAGGTATCCCGTATGACCCTTGAACAGGCAATTTCACAGTATGAAACAGCAGCAGTATCAATCCCTCAGCTTGAAATCCAGATTGCCCAGACAGAAAATGCTCTTTCCATACTGCTTGGCCGTAATCCGGCGCCCGTTCCACGGGGCAGAAGGCTTTCTGAATTTGGTATGCCTCCTGTGCCGGCAGGACTCCCTTCTTCTCTTCTGGAGAGACGCCCTGATATTCTGCAAGCCGAACAGAACCTTATTGCCGCAAACGCGCAGATCGGCGCGGCAAAAGCGCAGTACTTCCCCGGTATTTCCCTTACCGGTGCTGCAGGATATTCAAGCAAAGACTTATCGGACCTATTTCTGGGACCGAGCAAGACATGGAATTATGCCGGTTCACTTGCAGGACCGATTTTTACTGCAGGCAATATAGGAGGTCAGGTCAGGCAGGCAGAGGCAGGTCAGCAGGCGGCACTCTTTGCTTATGAACAAACAATACAAGCCGCCTTCGCCGACACAGAGAATGCTCTTATCTCGCGCAGGAAACTGGGAGAGCAACTTGTCGCCGAAGAAAAGCGCGTTGCTTCATATAAAGAATACGCAAGGCTGGCATATCTCCAGTATAATGGGGGCTACACTCCCTATCTTACCGTATTGAACGCACAACAGCAGCTTTTTCCGGCTGAATTGAGTGCGATACAGACCCGTGCCGCCAATTTTGTCGCTATCGTCAATATCTACAAAGCAATGGGGGGCGGATGGATAGGAGAAGCGGACAGGCTTACCAAAAACGACAAAGAAACCGGAATGTGAGGTTTATATATGCCGATTTATGAATATTGGTGCGAAGAATGTAAAAAAACCTCTTCATTTCTCCTCCTCAGGGCCACCGAAGAGGTTACGCCTTATTGCAAGACCTGCGGAAACAAAAACGTAAAAAGGCGAGTTTCCCGCGTATCTCTTCCAAGAGGCGAGGAAGGGATGATGGAAAAACTTCTTGATCCTTCGCGATTTTCCGACCTTGATGAGAATAACCCCTCAAGTATTGAGCGTACCGTAAGGAGAATGGGAAAGGAACTCGGCGGGGATTTTGAAGAATCCTTAGAGGAAACTCTGAGTGGCGGCGCTATTCCT
Source organism: uncultured Syntrophorhabdaceae bacterium (assembly GCA_964532465.1). Taxonomy (GTDB): domain Bacteria; phylum Desulfobacterota; class Syntrophorhabdia; order Syntrophorhabdales; family Syntrophorhabdaceae; genus JAPLKB01. The sequence continues at coordinate 21,897 of CAZHHX010000029.1, forward strand.
GAAGAAGGCCTCTAAGCGGCCCCTTTCCTTCCCGCAATATTTCAACCTTGTCTTCCACAAGGCTTATTAAGGTTGACGGATCGCTTATCATAATGCCGCCGTCAATCACTAAATCTATGCTGCCCTTGAATGCCTTTTCTATTTCTCTTGGATCTGTAAATACTTCTCCCCCATAAAGCTTTGCGCTGGTATTAATTACAGGCCTGTCTATCATATCTACAACACCCACAGGAACAGGGTGGTCGGGGATTCTTACCCCGACTTCTTTTTTTATGGTCATAAGCAGTTTCGGCATTATTTTTCTTGCTTTAAGAATAAATGTATAAGGCCCGGGGAGGCATTCCTTGAGTACTTCAAAGGCAAAATTACTCATAACAGCGTAAGTGCTTATATCTTTAAAATCTCTGCATATAATGCTTAAAGCCCTTTTTTCATCAATTCTTTTCATTATATAGAGCTTTCTAATGGCTTTTATATTAAAAAGGTCGCATCCCATGCCGTAAAATGTGTCAGTGGGGTATGCTATAACTCCTCCGTTGATGAGCGTATCTTTTATGAGTTGGGTGGCTTTTTTTTTCGGCCTTTCAGGATCCCATTCTACAATCATTTTTTTCTCCCTGCAAATCTGGCTATCGCCCTGCTCTTTCCCTCTGAAATTGAGATTGTCTCCTCATAAAAGAGAATCTCGAACTTTTTAAAATAAGAAATAAGCTCGCCGTCGTCAAGAAGAAAATCCGGGTTTCTGTGCCTGTCAATATCATTTTGCCTTTTTAAAAAAGTTTCATAAACGAGTACACCGCCTTTTTTTAATATGTTTGTTATATCCCCCATTATGTTTCTCAAAAGAAAATAGAATACAACAATACCCTCTGCCGAATTGTTTTTAAAGGGTAAAAGGCCGGCATCTCCGCAGATTATTGATAAATTGTCTTTTGCTGACTGTCCGGCAATTTTTATTGCCTCCGTTGATTTCTCCAGACCATATACGTTAAACCCTTTATCTGCAAGAAATGCTGCATCCCGTCCGTTTCCCATTGCTATATCAATAATCCGTCCCCTTGGTATGACATGCCAGAATCGTTTTAAAAAATCATGAGGATCGCTTGCGCCATCATAAAAACCTTCTTTGTATCTTTTGTTCCAGTCAGCTATCATCAAAATCCTCTTGCCTTTGAGAAAGGGCGGCAATTCATTTGGAAGTTTATATAATCATTCTATAATACACCATATATAGGTCCCGTGTCTGCTTCAAAGATGCGGATGTCTTATAGATTTTTTTAATTTTTGGTGATATAAAAGCTAATGCCAATAAAAATAGCTTTTTTTGACTGTGACGGTACATTAACAAAGGTGGAAAGCAGTTGGGAGTATATACACAGGAAACTGAACATATGGGAAAGCAATGCTGATGAATTTCAAAGACTATTCAGGGAAGGAAGCATAGACTATAGCGAGTTTTGCAGGAGGGATGCTCTTCTGTGGAAAGGGCTTGCGTTGCCCGAGGTTTTGAAGATAGCAGGACAGATACCTTATCAGGAAGGCGCAAAAGAAACCGTGGCAGCACTAAAGGAAATGGGTATATTTACGGTAATAATTTCCACAGGGTTGTCTTTTGTCGTGGACAAAGTGAGGGATGAGCTTGGAATACATATGTCCCTGTCAAATGAGTTACTTACAAAAAACGGCTTCCTTACCGGAGAAACCGTAATTAATGTGGAATATGACAAAAAAGGATATTGGGTTAATAAAATATTGAAGGATATGTGTATAGACAGATCGGCGGCTTGTGCAATCGGCGACGGGGAAGGCGATAAGGGTATGTTCGAAGCTGTTTCGCTATCCATAGGTTTTCATCCTTGTTCCGACATGTGGCCCTTTCTTACACACTTTATTAAAAACGGTTCTCTTACCAATATGGTCGATATCATAAAGGATTATCATTAAGAAATGATTTTAGAAGAGTTTATACCGGTTTTTTTGCACAGACATGCGCGATTATTATTAATCACCATACTCCTTACCGTTATTTTTGGCTGCGCTCCGAAACAGGTTAAGGTCTATCAGCCTGTAGGTGGAGTAAGGAATGAAATTGTTCAACATGCTGTTGCGCTTCTTGGCAAACCTTACAAAAGCGCCGCAAGAGGTCCGGAAGCATTCGACTGTAGCGGACTTGTTTACTTTATATATAAAAATGTTAATATAATTCTTCCGGTTATGACAGAAAGTCAGATAAAAGCCGGTTATGATGTTTCACAGGATAATGTTTTACCTGGAGATATCGTTTTTTTTAAGATAAAGAAAAACCTTCATTCCGGCATAATGATAAGCAAAACTGATTTTATTCATTCTTCAAATTCGAGGGGCGTTACTGTGGACAATACACAATCGAAATATTGGAAGAATACTTTTGTCTGCTTTAGAAGTGTTTTGTAGTTCTTATCGGTTAAAAAAATCTCTTATTCCCGTCTTTTTATAATGTTTCCCTACTAAATAATCGAGAATCTTTTTAAAGTCATTCTTTGGTATATAACCCGGTATGGATACAATACCCTTCCCTGCCGGATCAAGAAGACATGTTGTAGGATAACCTCTCACATTATAAAGTCTTGCTGTCTCTCTCGCGTTATCAACATCAATTCTCAGGTAGACAACACCTTCTTTCAGCGATTTCTTTATTTCTATGTCAAACAATACATCTTTATCCATTGCGTCACAATAACGGCAGTATTTACTATAGAAATAGATGACAAGGGGCTTATCCTCAATTTTTGCTTTCTTCATCGCTTCACTGTAATCGTCTGCAGCAACAGGCGTGATCATCAGGAGAAGGATGGAAATTATTATTAATAATTTTCTTATCATGAAATTCATGACATATTAACAGAACAAGCAGTACCAATCAACAACAAACCATAGAAGATATAATCTCTGCTATTATATATTCAACATTTCCCGTAAGTCTTTTATTTCTGTGGTAATTTGTTTTTTAAGCTTTAAAAAAACGGCGTCACTTAATTATGACATTAAATATTTGTTGAATTAAAACAGTTGAATTTTTTTGAATATTATATTACTATATTTTTTAAGTCTTTCTACAACACTTAAGTTTTCCACATATGTTGAAAAAATGTTGAAAAAAATAATTTAGTACTATGTCTGATATATTATCTCAAATAAAAACAAAGATTGCGGGTATAATAAGTGAGGATAGCTATAAAACCTGGATCGAGCCTATAAAATATATTGATTATAAAGATTGTAAATGCATATTTTCCGTACCGAATGCCTTTTTCAGAGACTGGGTTATCGAGAATTTTGAGCCTATTTTTCTTGCCCTTATAAAAGATATTACAAAGGAAAATTCTAAAATTGAATATATATTAAAAAAGGATGAGGAAAACAGAGAAAAAAAGGTTGTTGCAGTAAAAAGGGATGAGCAGTATAATACCTTTAATCCAAAGTATACCTTTAATCCAAAGTATACCTTTGAAAATTTTGTTGTAGGAGGAAGTAACCAGTTCGCAAATGCTGCATGTCTTGCTATATCAACAAATCCTGGAAAAACATATAATCCGCTTTTCATATATGGTGGTGTTGGTCTCGGAAAAACGCATCTTTTAAATGCTATAGGTAATTTTCTTATAAAACATGGAAACAAAAATGCTGACCGTATTTGTTATATCACAGCAGAAATATTTATGAATGAACTTATAAATTCCATCAGATATGATAAAATGGACGATTTTAGAAATAAATTCAGAAAAATGGATATTTTATTAATAGATGATATACAATTTATTGCAGGCAAAGAAAGAACACAAGCTGAATTTTTTCACACTTTCAATGCACTTTACGATAATATGAAACAAATTGTGGCTACAAGTGATAAATTTCCCCGTGATATTGAAAATTTTGAAGAGAGATTAAAATCACGTTTTGAATGGGGTCTTATTGCAGATATACAGTCGCCGGATATTGAAACAAAGGTTGCTATTTTAAACAAAAAGGCAGAACTTGAAAATATTAATCTTCCTAATGACGTAGCTTTTTTTATAGCGTCAAATGCTGAAGACAGTGTACGATCCCTTGAAGGTTCTTTAATACGCATCGGCGCTTTTGCTTCTTTAAGTAATACTCCTATAACACTTGATCTTGCAAAAGAAGTCATGGGCAGTATTATCAAAGAAAAAAAGAAAGAAATTACAATAGATATGATAATAAAGGAAGTTGCAAATTATTACTCTATTAAAATATCAGATATTAAATCAGATAAAAGGGTACGTTCAATTATGATACCTCGTCAGGTTTCTATATATCTTTCAAGAAAACTGACGGATCATTCTTTAGTAAGTATTGGCGAGAAGTTTGGCGGAAAGGATCATGCTACTATTATACATTCTATTAAAAAAATTGAAGATGAGATTAAAGTTAAAAAAGAGTTGAAAAACACTGTTGAAAAGTTGGAAACAAAGGTTAAATCTACATGACCACACATATTTTAAACATTCCTTATTATTTTATTGCGACTGATGTCACTGATTTTACTTGTATTTTTAAGTTTTCAACAATTCAACATCATATATTACTATTACTATAAAAGGAGAATATATGAATATAATATTAGATAAAAACATTTTTCTTGCTCCAATTGCAAAACTTGCAAGTATAACTGAAAAAAGATCTCTTATGCCTATTCTTTCAAATCTTCTTATAGAATTTGGAACGGAAAATACAAAAATTTATTCTACAGATCTTGAGATAAGTGCCATAGGTTATCTCGATTGTAAAGTGGACACGGAAAGAAAAATAATATTGCATGGAAGAAAATTATTGGAAATATTAAGAGAAATGGATAATGGAGATATTAATCTGGAAATAAAAGAAAATATGTTGATAATAAAACAAAAACAATCGGAATTTGTTTTAGGTCTTCAGGATCCTGAAGAATTTCCTGAAGTTAAAGAAATATCAGGACATGAAGAATTTATAGTAAAAGGAAATTTATTAATTGAAATGATAAATAAAGTTGATTTTGCTGTGTCTGTTGATGAAACCAGATATGTACTTACAGGTATGTATATGAGAGGAATGGAAGGAAAAATGGTGGTTGTAGGAACTGATGGCTATAGAATGTCCTTATGTCAGAAAGAGATTGAAGGATTAAAGGCTTTCAATGGTATTATAATACCGAAAAGATCTATATCAGAGATGGAAAGAATAATAGATGAGAAAGATGAAGTAAAAATTATGATAGATGATAAACACATTCAGATTAGTACTGATATGATTACACTTATTTCCAGAACTATTGAGGGAAATTTTCCTGACTATGATAATGTTATACCTGAAAATAATATGAATATTATATCTGTTGATAAGGAAATTTTTTATAAGGGCATAAAAAAAGTTTCAGCAATAATAGGAAGATCAGAGCCTGTCAAAATAAGCTTTTTGAAAAATAAAATGGAAATTGAGGCAGAGTCGGATGTTGGAAGGGCAAAAGAAGTAATTGATATAAATTATGAAGGCGAAGAAACAAATATGAATTTTAATGTAAAGTTCATTATGGATGTGGTGTCCCATATAAAAGGTGATAAAATTATTATAAAAACACCGGAGGCATATGGCGCGGTACTTTTTGAGGGAGATGAAGGAACAGATCACAGAAATATTATAATGCCGATAAGGATATAATGGAATGAGTGAAAATGAAATAAGAGATTACGGAGCAGGAAGTATAAAAATATTAGGCGGTCTTGATGCTGTTAGAAAAGTGCCGTCCATGTATATAGGAAATACAGGTTTTGAAGGACTGCATCATCTTGTATACGAAATTGTAGATAATAGTATTGATGAGGCATTAGAGGGGTTTTGTAACAGAATAACCATTACGATACACAGGGATAACAGCGTCACATGTGAGGATAATGGAAGAGGAATACCTACAGAAATGCATGAAGAAGAAAATATGCCTGCTTTGGAGGTTGTACTTACAAAATTACATGCAGGCGGAAAATTCGATAAAAATTCATATAAATATTCTGCCGGATTACATGGAGTGGGTCTTTCTGTTGTGAATGCTCTTTCAGAATTTCTTGAAGTTGAAGTAAGAAGAGGCGGTAGTGTATTTTCCCAGAGGTACGAAGGTGGAATTAAAAAAACAGAATTAAAAAAAATAGGAGACACGGAAAAAACAGGGACAAAAATATGGTTTAAACCGGACAAAGAAATATTTGAGTCTGTAGAATTCAGTAATGAAACTCTTGCGCACAGAATGAGGGAAATATCATTCCTGAATAACGGCATATATATAATTCTCATTGATGAAAGAAAAGGGAAACGCCAGGAATTCAAACATGAAGGCGGAATAAAGGCATTTGTAAAATTTTTAAACAGCAATAAAAACGTTTTATTTGATGAACCTATCTATATATCAAGCTCGAAAAATCTCCTTGATTCATTAGAAGTAGGCATTCAATATAATGAAGGATATAATGAGAATATATACAGTTTTGTAAATAACGTGAATACTCAGGAAGGCGGCACTCATGTAGCAGGTTTCAGAAGCGCCCTTACAAGATGTATTAATAATTTTATACAAACAAATAATTCTCAAAAAACAAAGGAACCGATATCAGGAGATGATGTAAAAGAGGGACTCGTTGCGGTTATTAATACAAAAATTCAAAACCCTCAATTTGAAGGACAGACAAAGGCAAAACTCGGAAACAGTGAAATAAAGGGTTTAGTGGAATCTGTTTTAAATGAAAAGCTTGCAGAATATTTTGAATTAAATCAGAATATTGCAAAAACCATTGTAAGTAAAGTAATTGAAACAAAAAGAGCAAGGGAAGCCGCAAGAAAAGCCAAAGATCTTATAAAAAATAAGAGTTTGATAGAAAGCGGTATTTTACCCGGAAAACTTGCCGACTGTCAGGAAACCAATCCGGAACTCTGTGAACTTTTTATTGTTGAGGGCGATTCCGCAGGAGGTTCCGCAAAACAGGGAAGAGATAGAAAAACACAGGCAATATTACCTCTGAAAGGGAAGATACTAAATGTTGAAAAGTCAAGACCTGAAAAGGTACTTTCAAATCAGGAAGTCAGGAACGTTTATCTTGCTCTTGGCACTAATCTGAATGGTATAGACAAACTAAGATATAAAAAAATTATCATTATGACAGATGCCGATGTTGACGGTTCACATATAAGAACGCTTCTTCTTACATTATTTTACAGGAAAATGCCGGACTTGATAACAAGCGGGTATATGTATATTGCACAACCGCCGCTTTACAAAATAAAACATGGCGGAAAGGAACTGTATATAAAAGATGAGGATGAATTTGAAAAATTTGTAACACAAAGGGGAATAGAAAAAACTGTTTGTTATATTGATGACATTGAAATTCCCAGAGATGTATTTATTCAGAGTGTTGAAAATATAAGGAATATAGAATATTACTTAAGAGATATGAATAGGCTTGGGAAAAGTAGAGAGATTATTCTGAGTCTTTTCAGGGCTCTTATACGGAGCAGAGAGGATTTTGAAGGAGGAGAAAAGTTAGAAAAATTCAAGGAATACCTGAGTAAGTATGGATATAACACAGAGATAATCAGGGATAGAGAACACAACTTATTTACGATAAATATAGAAAGGCATGATCAGAAAGAAGAAAAAGATACAATAGATTATGAAATATGTAATCAGGCCGATTATATTGAAATATTGGAAAAATATGTAAAAGTACATAATTTTTATGAAAAAAAGGTTAAGTTGTTAAGTAATGGAAAAGAAGAAACAATTTTCAGCGCAGAGAATTTTTTAAGGTTTGTTAATGAAAAAGGGAAAGAAGGTATAAATATTCAGAGATACAAAGGTCTTGGTGAAATGAACCCCGAGCAGCTTTGGGAAACAACAATGGACCCCAGCAGGAGAAGCCTCTTGCGGGTTGCAATAGATGATGCCATAGAGGCAGATCAGATGTTTACCGTACTTATGGGCAACAACATTGAAACAAGAAGAGCGTTTATCGAGCAAAACGCCATGAATGTCAAAAACCTCGATATATGATTCTCATCGGTATAACAGGAGTTGTCGGAAGCGGTAAAACAACCGTATCAGACATATTTAGAAAAAAGAACATAGATGTAATAGACCTCGATAAGTTGGCAAAAGAGGTTTCAGAGCGGGAAGACGTGAGAAATGATATTAAAGAAGTCTTCGGCAGTCAATATATAACAGAAGACAATATAGCTGTTGAGTGTGTAAGAGAGCTGGTTTTTAAGGATAGGGAAAAGCTAAAGAAACTCGAAGATATAATTCACCCGAAGGTTAGAGAGGAAATGTACAGCAGGATAAATAAATTTGAGGGACAAGGGACAAAGGCTGTAGTAATAGATGCTCCCTTATTATATGAAACAGGTCTTTATAAGAAGGTTAATAAGGTTGTGGTTGTTTCCACAAATGCAGCAGCAACAAAGGAAAGACTGAAAAAAAGAGGCATGGAAGAGGACGATATAGATAAAAGAACAGCAATTCAGATGCCGCTTAAGGAAAAAGAAGCGATGGCAGATGTTGTTATTTATAACAATGGTACAATAGAAGAACTCAAAAAAGAGGTGGATGACCTTTTAGACAGGATTGAGGCATGGGAGGAAGAACTATATGCATCTTAACGATTTAAAAAGGAAAAGGATTGGGGAGCTTACAACAATAGCAAAAGAACAGGGCGTAGAAAACCCTTCCGGCATGAGAAAACAGGAGATTATTTTTTCTATTCTCCAGGCATTTGTAGATAAAAATGAATCCGTAAACGGCGAAGGGGTGCTTGAAATACTCCCAGAGGGTTTCGGGTTTTTACGGTCAACCGACTCTAACTATCTGCCGGGTCCCGACGATATATATATCTCCCCATCGCAGATAAAAAGGTTCGGATTAAGAACCGGCGACACCGTATCGGGACAGATAAGACCGCCAAAGGATAACGAGAAATACTTTGCTTTACTGAAAGTGGAAACAATTAACTTTGACGACCCCAGCGTGGCGAAAGACAAAATCATATTTGACAATCTTACACCCATATATCCCAATGAAAGAATAAATCTCGAAACAATCATGGAAAATATGTCAACAAGGGTTATGGACCTCTTTACACCAATAGGAAAAGGGCAAAGAGGTTTAATAGTTGCTCCGCCCAGAACGGGAAAAACCATGCTTCTGCAACACATAGCAAACAGTATTACCGAAAATCACAAAGAAGTCAGCCTTATCGTTCTTCTGATCGATGAAAGACCGGAAGAAGTAACGGACATGATAAGATCGGTAAAAGGTGAAGTTATCAGCTCCACCTTTGACGAACCGGCAACAAGACACGTTCAGGTGGCTGAAATAGTCATAGAAAAGGCCAAAAGACTTGTAGAACACAAAAGAGATGTCGTTATTTTGCTGGACAGCATAACGAGGCTCGCAAGGGCATACAACACGGTTGTTCCGTCAAGCGGAAAAATACTCTCCGGCGGTATAGACGCGTCGGCTATGCAGAAGCCAAGAAGATTTTTCGGGGCTGCCAAAAATATAGAAGAAGGCGGCAGTCTTACAATAGTTGCTACAGCCCTAATAGATACGGGAAGCAGGATGGACGAGGTAATTTTCGAAGAATTTAAGGGCACAGGCAATATGGAAATATATCTTGACAGGAAGCTTGCTGAAAAGAGGGTATTCCCTGCCATTGATATAAACAAATCAGGGACAAGAAAAGAAGAGCTGCTCATGAACAACGGCGATCTGTCAAGAGTATGGCTTTTAAGAAAAGTGCTTCAGCCTATGAACCCCGTTGACGCAATGGAGTTTCTTGTTGAAAAGCTCTTGGATACCGATTCAAATAAAAACTTTTTAAATAATATGAGTAAAGGAGTTTGAAATGAAAAAAGGAATTCACCCGAATCTGCAAAATGCTTCAGTAAGATGCGCCTGCGGACACACTTTTGAGACATTGTCTGTGAGAGACAAAATAATTGTGGAAATATGTGCAAAATGTCATCCCATCTTTACCGGGAAGGAAAAACGTTTGGACTCAGCAGGTCAGGTAGAGAAATTTCAAAGGAGATACGGGAAAAAGAGCGTATAACCCCAATGTTTGAAAGACTGAAAGAAATAGAAATAAGGCACTGTCAGATCGAAGAAGATATGGCAAGGCCTGATGCAACGGCTGATCTGGAGGCATATAGAAAGCTTGCCAAGGAATATACGGAACTGAAAGAAGCTGTAGATCTTTACAGGGAGTGGAAAAGCAGGGTTGCCGAAGAAGTGAAGACCACGGAGATGCTGAAGGCCGAAACAGACGAAGAAATGAAGGTGTTGATAAAAGAAGAAGCCGAAAACCTTAACAGAGAAAAAGTGAGGCTTGAAACACTTCTGCGTGACAAGCTCTTGAAGAGTCACGAGAAACCGGTTCAGAATATGTTCCTTGAGATAAGGGCGGCAACAGGCGGAGAAGAGGCAGCTCTTTTTGCGAGAGATCTTTTCTCTGTATACATGAAATATGCTGAGAAAATGAAATGGAAAACAGAGTTAATAGAAGCGAGCATGTCGGACCTGGGTGGGCTGAAAGAAGTCATAATGGCTATAGAGGCCAAAGACGCCTATGGTCTTTTGCGGTATGAAAGCGGAGTTCACAGAGTACAGAGGGTCCCTGTTACAGAAGCCCAGGGAAGGATACACACATCAGCGGTAACCGTTGCTGTTTTGCCTGAGCCTGAAGAGACGGAGTTTAATATAAGCCCCGATGAATTGAGAATAGATGTATTCAGGTCCAGCGGCCCAGGTGGGCAGCACGTGAACACTACAGACTCTGCTGTGAGGGTTACACATATACCTACAGGTATAGTTGTTACCTGTCAGGATGAAAAATCACAGCACAAAAACAAGGCAAAAGCTGTAAGGGTACTGCGTGCCCGACTCAAAGAAAAGATGGATGAAGAAAAAGAACAGGAGATTTCAGATGAAAGGAGAAAACAGGTAGGAACCGGTGATCGCAGTGAGCGAATCAGAACCTACAACTTTCCCCAGGGCAGGGTTACGGACCACCGGATCGGCCTTACGCTTTACAAGCTCCAGGATGTATTGAACGGAAACATTGATGACATATTAAATCCTTTGGTAGCCCATTTTCAATCAGAAGCCTTGAAAAAAGGGTAAGCAGGAATCAGGCTTGCGCGTTAAAGACATATTTACAGAAAAAAGAGATATTATTGCACCTCTCGATCTTATAAACATCGTTTCACATGCCCTCGCATTAAGTAAAGAAAAAATACTAATTAACCTCGACAGGGAAATGGAAGCAGAAGAGGCGCTGCAAATAAATGAATTGATCAGGGAAAGAAAAACAGGAAAACCCCTTGCATATATCATGAAAAGCAAGGAATTTTTTTCCGAGATGTTCCACGTGGATCAGCGCGTGCTTGTACCGAGGCCGGAGACGGAGATTCTGGTTGAGGAGGCGCTGAAAATAATGGAAAATAAACCCGGCCATATTTGTGCAATGGATATGGGATGCGGTTCGGGTGCAATAGGCATAATATTGGCAAAAAAAACGCTCTGCGAAATGCTTTGTGTGGATATATCGCCTGATGCGCTTTGTGTTGCCAAAAGAAACGCAACGCATTTAGAGATAAAGGACAATATAGACTTTGTCTGCTCGAACCTTTTTGAAGGCATAAAAAAAGACAGGAGATTTGATTTGATTCTGGCGAACCTGCCGTACATCACTAAACAGGAATGGGATGATCTGGCAGAAGATGTTAAAAACTTTGAGCCGAGAATTGCCCTTTACGGCGGAGAAGAAGGTATAGAGGTTTATGCAAGATTTATTGCCGGACTGCCGGATTATCTGAAAAAGAACGGACATGTCCTCTGCGAAGTCGGCAGCAGTTTACAGGGTGGGAAAATAAGAAATATGTTAGAATCTCTGGGTCTTAAGACAAGTCTGAAAACAGACTTGTCCGGTAGAGAAAGGGTAATTGTGGGATCATGAATAAATTTGTCATAGAAGGCGGGGAAAGATTAGCGGGAACGGTAAAAATCAGCGGGTCAAAAAACGCTGTTTTGCCGCTGCTTGCAGCTACGATTCTGCAAGGAGGCGTCTATAATATCAGCAATGTGCCGCGTCTGAAGGATGTGGAGACTATGCTGCGGCTTATCAACCTTCTGGGCAGCAACGCTGTCTGGTCCGGTGACGATACGCTGAAGATAGATACGCGCGGTGTTGATAATCATGTTGCGCCCTATGAGCTTGTGAAGGAGATGAGGGCTTCCGTCCTTGTTCTCGGCGCGCTCATAGGCGGGTTACAAAAAGCAACAGTATCATATCCCGGCGGGTGCGCCATAGGAGAAAGACCTATAAACCTGCACCTGAAGGGACTTTCAGCCCTGGGCTGCAATGTGAAGGTTAAAAAAGGCTACGTGGATGTGACGGCAAAAAAGATGAAAGGCGCAACCGTACATTTCGATACAACAACAGTGGGCGGCACGGAAAACATTCTCATGGCTGCCGTTAAAGCAAAGGGAGTGACAATCATAGAAAACGCGGCCCGTGAGCCCGAAGTGGTTGATCTTGCGCGTATGTTGAAAAAAATGGGAGCAAAAATTGAAGGTGAGGGCACGGAGATTATCAGGATTAAAGGTGTTGATGAACTTACTCCCTGTGATTATACGGTTATACCGGACAGGATAGAAACAGGCACATTCCTTGTTGCCTGTGCCATTACAAGAGGCAGTATAGTTATTGAAGGGTGCGCCCCCATGCATGTAATGCCTGTTGTTGAAAAATTAAGAGAAGCCGGTATGGATATTACAGAAGACGGCAGTACAATCAAAGCTTCTATGTCAAGAAAACAACCGACGGCAGCGGATGTAAAAACATCCCCCTATCCCGGTTTTCCTACGGACATGCAGGCTCAGCTTATGGCGCTTATGAGCATCTCAAGAGGTGTAAGTGCAATAACGGAGACTATTTTTGAAAACAGGATGATGCACGCGGCAGAACTAAGAAGGATGGGAGCTGATGTTAAAGTGATAGGAAATACCGCGATAGTAAAGGGCGTTAAGATGCTTTCCGGGGCAAGAGTTATGGCATCGGATTTACGCGCAAGCGCTTCCCTGGTTCTTGCAGGGCTTGCTGCTTACGGGACTACCGAGATATCAAGGATTTATCACATTGACAGAGGTTATGAATCTATAGAAGAAAAGCTGAAAAAACTCGGCGCAAAGATAGAAAGGAGGAAGGATGAAGATCTGGGATCTTGAAAAAGAATACAACGATCTCATTGCTTTTGTTGTTGAAGGAAGGGAAAAGAAGAAAAAAGACATAAAGATCTCTGTTGAAAATATAAAAAGAGAGCTTTTGCAACGAGGTGAAGAAGCCCTGACAGATTTTTCCAGAAAATGGGATGGGTGGACCACAGGCTATCCGTTAAAAGTAAGTGAAAAAGAGTTGCAGGACAGGGCGTCCTTAGTAAATAAGAAAGACCTTGCAGTGCTTAATGGTATGATAAAAAATGTTGCTCATTATCATAAAACGCAGAGCGGAAGAAAAAGAACATATAAAAGAAAAGGTGTCGTAGTAAAGGAAACCTTTGAACCGATAGAGCGGGTAATGGTTTATGTGCCCGGAGGAAGAGCAACATATCCGTCATCCCTGATTATGGGTGTTGTACCGGCGCAAATTGCAGGGGTGGATAAAATATACGCGGCAACCCCGACTATTAACGGGGCCTTGGACCCCTATGTGTCTGCCGCCGCGTTGCTCCTGGGGATAAAAGACATATATCGCATCGGCGGCGCGCAGGCAGTGTATGCCTTTGCCTATGGAGTCGGCAGTATACCCAAAGTGGATATGATCGTCGGGCCGGGCAACGCGTACGTGGATGAAGCAAAGAGGGATGTTTACGGAATGGTGGGCATAGATATGCTGGCCGGACCTACAGAACTTATTATATTGTGTACGGAACCTTTTTCGCCTGATGTTGTGTCCTGGGATCTTTTTTCGCAGTCGGAGCATGACGAAATGGCCTCAGTGGGACTTTTCTCGACGTCTAAAGAACACATTGAGGACGTTTTGGGGAGCATAGAAAGACTTATGGCTGCAAATGAGAGAAAAGATATCATCGAAAAAGCATTAAACGGAAACAGCTTTTTTGTCCATTACCAGGACGTGAATAAAGCTGTTTCTGCCATAAACATGATCGCGCCTGAACATATGGAGCTCATAGGTGATGAAAGCGTTGCCGCGCAGATACGATATCCCGGCATCATATATCTTGGTCCTAATACACCTGTTGCTATGGGTGATTACTATATAGGAACCAACCATGTGCTGCCCACCGGAGGCGCAGGCAGGTTTGTAGGCGGCCTTTCTGTTGACAGATTTACGAGAAGAAAAATAACAGTCAAAATAGAAAAAGAATTTTTAGATAAATACGGAGACAATGCGATAAGGCTGTCGAGAATCGAAGGCCTTTTTGCGCATGGAGAATCAATAAAAGCAAGAAAGGGGTTGTAAAATGAAATTAAAGATCGGTTTGCCCAAGGGAAGTCTGCAGGAAACAACATTCAGGCTTTTCAAAAACGCGGGCTATAATGTGAAACTTCCTGAAAGGTCCTATGTGCCAACAATAGACGACCCTGAGTTGGAAGGTCTTGTAATAAGGGCGCAGGAAATGGCAAGATATGTTGAAGACGGTATTCTCGACCTGGGGATTACAGGCTATGACTGGGTCCTTGAGCAGAATGCGAAGGTTGAAGAACTTGTAAGATTGAGATACGGAAAGATAGGTTTTCGAGGCGTCAAATGGGTTGTAGCAGTGCCCATGGACTCTCCCATACAGAAAGTGGAGGACCTGCAAGGCAAGAAGATTGCAACAGAACTTGTGGGGTTTACCAAAAGATATCTGAAAGAGAAAGGGATAGAGGCTGCCGTGGAATTTTCCTGGGGCGCCACAGAGGTAAAGCCGCCGCTTCTGGCTGACGCCATTATAGAGGTTACGGAAACAGGGGCATCACTTAAGGCGAACAACCTGAGGATCGTGGAAACAATCCTTGAATCCGAGACAGTGCTCATCGCGAACAAAGAGTCCTGGAAGGATGAGTGGAAAAGAAGGAAAATGGAAAGCATTGTTATGCTGCTTAAAGGCGCTCTTCTTGCCGAGGAAAAGGTTGGGCTTAAGATGAATTTGCCCAAGAGCAGATTGGATGAAGTGATAAAAACACTCCCCTGCCTCCGCACACCAACGGTTTCCACTCTTTCTGATAATGAATGGGTTGCAATTGAGGTTGTCATAGATGAAAAGGTTGTTAGAGATATTATACCGAATTTAAAAAGGGCAGGAGCAGTTGATATTGTTGAATATCCGCTGAACAAGGTAATCCCGTAAAACAAACTACCCTGTCAGCTTGATATTGTCAAAAGTTACATGAAAAATTAATATGAAGATTGTGTGTAGACATGCCTCTATAAGGAAAATTGAGGGGGAGGTAGAAAATAGAATTGAAAATGAATAAATTCACCCCCTTCTTTATTCCGGATTCACATAAGCGTATATGTGAATCCGGATTGAGTGGGCTTGTCCTCGCTTGGCGGGGGCAGCGTCATATCGAAAATATTGCAGATGTGGATGGGATGCAAGAGTTGCAGGCCGTAATCGTACTGAATGTACGATGGAGGATCGCAATGCGAAGCAGACCGCCGCAGATCAATATTTTCGATATGACGCTGACCGACCAAGTGAAAAGCAGACAAAACTACTCAAGAAACAGAACAATTTGATGAAAACTTTTGACAAAACCGTCAGCTTGAAAAGAGGGTATTATGAAAAGAGAAGCAAGGGTAAGCAGAAAGACAAAAGAAACGGCCATTAAAATTAACTGGGTTATTGACGGAGAAGGAAAATACGCCGTGTCAACAGGTATCCCCTTCTTCGACCATATGCTCCATCTGTTTTCAAGGCACGGCCTCTTTGACCTTGAAATTGAAGCAAAGGGAGACACGGATGTAGATTTCCACCATACAGTGGAGGATATAGGCATTGCCATGGGCAGGGCATTCAGGGAGGCCATAGCAGACCTTGAAGGGCTGAAGCGTTACGGACATGCCGTAACACCCATGGACGAATCTCTGTGTATGATTGCCATTGATATCAGCGGCAGGCCGGCCCTTGTGTGGAAAGGCAAGGTGCAGGGGATAACAGGGACTTTTGATGCAGGCGTTGTGAAAGAATTTTTTCAGGCTTTTGTAAATGAAGCAAAGATAACCCTGCACATGAATCTTTTTTATGGTGAGAACCTCCATCACAAGATAGAAGCGATATTCAAGTCTTTCGGCAGGGCTTTAAAAGACGCCACAAAGAAGGATGAAAACATCAAGGGAGTGCTTTCTACAAAAGGCACTCTGTAAAGTAATAACAGTTTAGAATTAATTATTAAAAAGAGGAACGGTCAGGTCATGATAGCAATCGTTGATTACGGCATGGGCAATTTGAGAAGCGTGACAAACGCCTTCAGAAGGCTTGGCGGGGATGTTGTTGTAACAAGAAAAAAGGAAACAATCAAAAAATCAGAGGCTATTGTACTGCCCGGTGTGGGAGCCTTCGGAAGGTGTGTTGAGAACTTGAAAAAATTTGAACTCTTCGACCTGATAAAAGACCTGATAATGAACGATAAGCGATATCTCGGGATATGTCTGGGCATGCAGACGTTGTTTGAAACAAGTGAGGAAGCGCCGGGCGTCGAGGGTATGGGGATAATTAAAGGCGACGTGCCGAGATTCGGGAACTCAATGAAGGTGCCCCATATGGGTTGGAACAGCATAGAGATTCAAAGGGACAATGGTATCTTTAAAGATATCAACAATGGAGAATTTTTTTATTTTGTCCATTCATATTATTGCAGGCCCGCAGAAGATGTGACAGCAACAAAGACCGTATATAATGTTGAATTTACGTCATCTATTCAAAAAGGCCGCCTCTTTGCCTGTCAGTTTCACCCGGAGAAAAGCCAGCGGGCCGGACTTAAACTTCTGCAAAACTTTATAGATATGTGCAGATAATACCAAGTAAGCTTTCAAAGAATAAACAATGAATATTTGAAAGCTTACTTGGTATTATGCCCGGCAAATCAGACTTATAAAGTTTGACAGTGACTTGGTATAAGAACGAAAGTTCAGACTTTTTTATCCTATTGCGAACCGCAAAACATCCGCAATCTGCTCACAATATTTTTCAGTCAAATCATCGCTGGGCCCTTCAACCATAACGCGGCATAAGTTCTGTGTACCTGAATAGCGTACCAGCACACGGCCGCTTTCACCGAGTTCTTTCTCAACCTTTTCAATTATTTCAACAATTTGCGGTACAGTAGAAATATCGGGCTTGTTTTTTACCGGCACGTTAATAAGCTTTTGCGGGAATACATCCATTAATCTGGCAAGTTCCGATAAAGGTTTCCCTGTTTTTACCATGACAGAGATTAACTGCATGGCTGTCAGGATGCCGTCGCCGGTGGTGTGGTGATCGAGAAAAATCATATGACCCGATTCTTCGCCGCCGATGATGCTGCCTAAACGCACCATATCTTCCAGTACATAGCGATCCCCGACTTTCGAAGCATACTGCTTGAGGCCGTATTTTTTGCAAGCTATGGTGAGACCAAGGTTGCTCATAATAGTGCTGACAAGCAGATCATTTTTCAGCTTGCCCTCGTCTTTCAATGCCTTGGCGCAGATAATGAGAATTTGATCACCCGTGATTTCATTGCCTTTTTCATCAACGGCAATGAGACGGTCCGCGTCGCCGTCAAAGGCGAGCCCTATTGCCGCGCCTGTTTCTATGACGCGTTTCTTAAGATCGCGTGTATGCTGGGATCCGCAATTGTCATTGATATTGAGACCGTTAGGTTTGTTGTGAATAACCTCAATGTCGGCGCCCAGTTCAAAGAACGCGTCAGGCGCGACTTTATAGGAAGCTCCGTTAGCGGTATCTATGACAATCTTCATATCTTCCATGGACAATTCACGGGGAAAGGTGTTTTTCAGAAAAACGATATACCTGCCGTGCACATCGTCAAGGCGGTACGCGCGTCCCATTTCTGCCGCAGGGGGCACCATATCGGGGAGTTTGCCTTCAAACATCAGTGTTTCAATTATGTCCTCCTCCTCGTCGGACAATTTAAAACCATTACCGGAAAAAATCTTGATCCCGTTATCCTGAAACGGATTATGTGAGGCAGAAATCACAACCCCTGCATCAGCGCGCATACTCTGAGTAATAAAGGCAATTCCCGGCGTGGGCAGAACGCCTACCAGATAAGGTATGCCTCCCATGGATGTGATACCTGCCTCAAGGGAACTTTCAATCATATAGCCTGAAATTCTTGTATCTTTTCCGATAATTACCCTGGGCTTATGATGAGGTTTTCTCAAAAGATGTGTAATTGCCTGCCCGACAGAAAAGGCAATAGCAGAATTCATCGGATGACGGTTAGCTTCGCCCCTTATTCCGTCTGTACCGAATAATTTACCCATTTGTTGTCTCCTTATTGAAATAGATTTGAAAAGTTAATTATTAAACAGGTTTAATGACGGCATGAGACTGCCTGTTTCATTGCAAAGACCGGCAACGATTGTTTCGAGCCATTTTACGCCTGCCTTTGATATATCGACAGGCAAACCTTTTATAAAATCAATATAATTTTTGTCATTGTTTTGTTTTAGTGTGCTAATTGCGGCAAGAAAACTGTCACGCAATTCCCCGTGCAGGTTGTTTCCAGGGTTGCCAATAAAAATTTCCCGGATATTGTCAACAGCAGCGTAAAATTCTTTTTTACCGGTTTCCGATTGTTTCTTATCCGGGTATTTTTCGATAGAAGTTTTTGCTTTGTCCGCCATATCCGCAAGGCGTTTAACGCGTTCCTTTTTTGCCGATAACAGTTTGTCCATTGCTCCGGCATAGATAAATTCGCCGAGCTCCTGTTTTTTAAAAAAGGGTTGACGAACATGCCTGTACCATTGCTCAAGAGCCGCGAGATTTGCCAGATAGATGATGTTATTAGCAACTACACGGGAAATGGAGGGGTAGCTTCCCGAGGTGTTATCAATCAGTACATTGGGCATGTTTTTGCCGAAGACCAACTTGTGTTCTTCTGTAATATCTTTGCGTAATATTGTACCTGCGGCAATAATGTTGCCGTAACCAAGACGAAGCGGTCCTGCCATGCCGCCCTGCCCTCCCAGGAAAATCGGGGGCTGGTTCAGCATGACGCCTCTCGGAACATCGCCGATAAGCGATGCTGTTGTTTTGTCGCCGTCAGGGGTAAAATTAAAATGGATGTATGAACTGCCGACTTCGCTGTGGTTTTTTCGGCTTGTGCCGCCTGCCATGAGACAGTCACAGAAATTTATCAGGCTCCCCAGCGTTACGAAAGGGAAAAGGATTGTCTGCTTTAATCCCACACAATGGGCGCCGCCTGCCTCTTCCTCTAAGATACATCCTTCACGGACATGAGCGCCAAGGCCCATGTTGGCCTTTTCGAGAAAAACGGCTTTATTAAAATATCCGGCCTTGAGTTCCACTTTCGGACCTATCTGGCAGTCATCAATTGTTACCGGGCCTTCGTACCCTATCTGCGCTCCCGCGGAAATGACCGTTTTTTCACCGTAGATCCGACAGCCGGGGTAGATCTTAACCCCATTGCCTGAGATTTTATCAGGATCAACCTCTTTGCCGATATCGAGCGTTACAGGGTTAGGGATATCCACGCCTTTATTCACTAACTGGACTATCTTGTCATATGATCCGGCCCTGAGTTCCAAAGCTTCCTCCTGATAAAAAACATTATAGCAAAATTATCCTAAAGCATTTGAAGATTAACGGCTTGCTTAAATATGAATTTCTAAAAATTAACATTTTATGCAACTCAGGTCAACAGGGTAAAAAAATGTTAATAAGCAATATTATTGCCTTCTTAGGCTTTCCTTGTTAGAATATCCCATGCATTTCCAGAACAGACAAGGTGTTATAAAAATCCGGGAATATCGTAAGTATTTCATTGCGAACAGACGTGAGCAGCAATGACGAAAAAATTCAACCTGAAAGTGCTTCTTATACTTTCTCTTGGCCATCTTACCGTTGATATTTATCAGGGGGCGCTCCCGGCCATGCTCCCCTTTCTGAAAGAAAGCCTCGGGCTTTCCTATACCATGACAGGTTTCATTATGTTGATCTCAAACTTTACCTCCTCTGTGCTCCAGCCGCTTTTCGGATTTTATTCAGACAAAAAGGGAAATGCCGTGCTTCTCCCTGTGGGTTTGCTGTGCGCGGGCATAGGGTTATCCCTTATCTCAATATTCTCAAGCTATGCCGTTATCCTCGCGCTTGTGGTAATCAGCGGTCTTGGCGCTGCTTCCTACCACCCGGAGGGATACAAAACCGCCCATTTTTTCACTGGAGAAAAGAGCGTTACCGGCATGTCCATATTTTCTGTCGGGGGAAACCTCGGATTTTCATTGGGTCCGCTCTTTTCGATCTGCATTATCCAATATCTCGGGTTTTCCTCTTTCCCCCTGATTGTGCTGCCGTCGCTTGTATGCACGGCAATAATTCTCCATTACAGAAAGGCCATTGCCGTTCCTGTAATTGAGCAGGCGGAAAAACAGGAAGCAGTTGCCAAGACGTCTCCAGGAGCTTATATATCTCTTTTCATTATTATTGCGATTGTAATAATGAGGACATGGACACAGATGGGGCTTATAACGTACATTCCCTTTTATTACATAAACTATCTGAAGGGCGACCCCTTCTTTGCGGGCAAGCTTGTTTTTACATACCTTTTCTGCGGAGCGGCAGGAACGCTCATTGCCGCGCCTTTTGCCGACAAATGGGGACACAAATTATTTCTGACAATATCCATGCTCTTTTCCACGGTAGCGCTCCCCCTTATATTTGTGCCTTTTATTCAGAAAAGTTATCTCATCTTTGTGGTTCTCGGACTGCAAGGCATGGTGATGATATCCACATTTTCTGTTACGATCGTAATGGCGCAAAAACTCCTCCCGAATAGGCTCGGCGTTGCTTCCGGCCTCATGGTAGGTTTTGCTATAGGGACAGGAGGCATAGGTGTAACACTGCTCGGAGTTGTGGCTGATAATTTCGGCGTGCCCGTTGCCCTGGAGTCCATAATGATCCTGCCTTTTATCGGCTTTATTTTAAGTTTGATTGTAAGGTATAAAGGATAAATAGTTCCCATCCGTAAAGGGTACTTTTGAAGCGCAATCCCTTGATTGCCTCGCCGGAACGAAAAATTCCTCCTTTCCGATTCGGGAACTAAATAACAGTAAAATATCAATTATTAATGCTTTATCCATGCTATAATGACTAATCAGTTAATCATAGAGGAATATATGAAACCTATTATCAGTATTGTCGGCAGGCCCAATGTAGGCAAATCCACCTTTTTCAACAGGATTATCGGCTACAGGAAGGCAATCATAGAGGATTCACCGGGTGTTACACGGGACAGAAATTACGGGGAGTTCGAGTATGGCAGGAATAATTTTATTCTTGTTGATACAGGAGGTTTCGAACCCTCTTCGGAAGACAGCATCTTCCGGTTGGTAAGGGAGCAGATACATGTGTCCATGGAAGAGTCTACAGCCATCATCTTTGTTCTGGACGGCAGGGACGGCATCCTTCCCCAGGACAGGGAAATTGCAAAAGACTTGAGGAAATATGATAAGCCGGTCATTCATGTGATCAACAAGGTTGATTCAGACAGAATGGAAACCGCCGCAGCCGAATTTTATGAGCTTGGCCTGGAAAAGTATTACACAATCAGCGCCCTCCACGGCATAGGGATAGGGGAACTGCTTGATGAGATTTGTGATATAGTCAACAGCGTAAGTCCTCCCCCTGTATCCGAATCAGAATCTCCGGAAGCCGAAGATTCTTCAGCAATCCGCATTGCTATTGTGGGGAAACCGAATACGGGAAAATCCTCCATTACAAACAAGCTGCTCGGGTCGGAACGGATGATTGTAAGCGACATACCCGGAACCACAAGGGATTCCATTGACTCTAAGATTCTTTATAAAGATAAGGAGATTGTGCTTATTGATACAGCGGGGCTGCGAAGAAAAAGCAAAGTTTCCGTAAAGATTGAAGAGCATTCGGTATCGAGCGCCATTCACAGCATAGACAGGGCAAACATAATAAATCTGGTCATAGATGCCCAGGAAGGGGTAACCCATCAGGATGCAGGCATTGCCCATACGGTTGTTTCGCGAGGCAAGGGCCTGTGCATTGTTGTCAACAAGTGGGATCTTGTAAAAGGGGAAATGGACGCGAAAGTCTATAAGAAGATGGTCCTGGAAAAGCTGCCCCATGCCTCATTTTCCCCTGTGATTTTCGTATCTGCCATAACCGGACTGAACATAGGGGGCATTCTCGATACGGATTTGAGAATACACAACCAGATGGAGAAAGAGATAGGCACGCCGAGGCTGAATAAAGCCATTGAAGAATCTATCCAAAGGGTAAGCCTGCCCCATGTCCTGGGTAAACAGTTAAAGATATTCTATGCAAGCCAGACGAAAACCTCGCCGCCGACCTTCATGCTCTTCGCAAACTATCCCAAATCCATACCAGAACACTACAAAAGATATCTTGAAAACTCACTCCGGGATAAATTCAGTTTCATGGGCGCCCCTATACGGTTGGTGTTCAGAAAGAAGTAGCGACACTATTTTTCCCGAGTTTTTTCTTTGCTCGGGCGACGGCATGAAAGAAATCCTCATCTGCGGCGATCTGCCGCGCCTTGCGCCCTCCAACATACATAAAGTATAGTTTCCGGGCTGCAAAGCTTGCACCTCATCCACATCTGAAGAATTTCTTCCATGACGTCGCCCACTTCAAGCCATATTAGCACCAGCCTTCACGCTGATGCTAATATGGCGGAAATGAAGAATGATTTCTTCATTTCCGCCATACTTCCTCCTTATGATATTACCCTGTATAAGCTTGTTTACATATTCTGGGTGTCAATTCTTCATAAAGAATATCGACATTACCTTGCCGATATTGACTTTACAGAGATTTTAGAAATTGTTCTCACAGTGAGAACAATTTCATTTGCCAGACTTTCAGGCTGCCATGTTTGTTGCATGCCTTGCGGGTAAAATTCACTTCCTGTTTTTCTCTGCGGACTCTGTGAACTCTGCGAGAAATAGTGCCTTAAATCTTTTTCTCTCGCCCTTTTTTATCCGTAGGATGTAGAACATTTGCTAACCTCTTTCCCTGGGACATAAAGCCTTCCAAAGCCTTTCGTCCCACGTCCGAAGGAGCCGGGTACCCACGAAGTGGGTGATGACTGAACGTCCCACGTCCTACGTTCTTTACCTCGTCCCACGTCCTACGTCCCAGCGAACAAAGTGAGCGAACGTCCTACGGTCTTTCTTCCCGTATTTCAATTAAATGGATAGCGGGAAATAAAACAAATAGTCATAAATCTTCAATAATGAGACTTTTCTGACACTGCGTCAGAAACATTGGTAGCAAATGTTGCTACAAAATTTAAAATCCCCGTAAAACCAATACAGGTTTTGATTTGGATAATTGAGATAATTTTTCTCTCACTGTGAGAGAAAGTATGACAACCATTTTAATAATGTATATTATGAAGTACAAGACCCTCTAAACATGTTCTTTTTCTTCTCCGTTACCTTGTAAAACATCATCGGCAAATCAGAAATCAGCCGGGCTCATAACAGAGATGCCCGGTCTGTTCCAGTCAGCGCTGCCGGGTTGTTTGCCTATGTCTGTAAGAAATGCCTCAATATCCTCTTTCGTTCTTTCACGAAGTCCCTTTCCAGGGAAAAACCGATAGAATGCTTGCGCCCATTTTACATAATAAACGGAGCACCTATGATCTATCCTGTTTTCCTCCACACAAGCCTGAAAAGCATCCCAGAACCTCATAGCTGCCGTATATTGCTTTGAATCTGAATTATTCATTAATACCTTCCATATCGATTAGTTAACATTACTATTTCAAATATTAATAGACAGATTCATTATATCATTATGAGGAATATCAATGAATTAATTAGGATTTAATTATTGACATGCTTTTCGGCTTGTGAGACAATTCATTAATATCACAGAACAAAACGGGCATAAAGTTTTAGAATAATATTAGAGCGTACTTCTAATATATGTTGGAACCAGAAATGAAAGGCCGGACAAAATGAAAAGAAATAGGATAATATTGGTTGCATTGATGATCTTATTGGCCGCCTGTTTTTTCGCCCCCTCCGCATCGGCTGGTACTAAGCCAGATCAAGACATCTCGGGAAAATATCTAAGAGAAACGGAAGAAGAACGAGCAGAGCTTGAAATCAAGGTACTATCAAACCGTCGGGTACATGTGACTGGCATCTCTGATTGGGGAACGACTCAGGGACATGGCCCCAATATCGGCGAGCTGGATTTTGTCGCGGAGCTAAGAAATGGGCGTATCAAATATTCAGAGAAGATTGGGAAGGGCCAGTACTACAAACTTAAACTTACTCCCACAAAAAACAGCTTGTCCGCTAAGGAACAAGGGGGACCGGCCAAGTTCGGTATGAACGTCACTTTTGCGGGAGTGTACAAGAAGAAATGACCGGTCCAACGAGGCGGTGCAGTGAACGTGGCGGTAAAGCAGGCCACGTCGCTGACCTTTGTGTTCGGCATGAATTAAAGGAGGCAACAATGGTTTTAGAAACATTTGATGCAAATGGAAGTAAATACGAAATACGGTTATCATCTAACAACACAGAATTTGAAATTCGTGCTTTTAACGCAAGTGGTCCAGCGAATGGTTATTCATACCATGTAACCTTATCACTGCAACATGATCTAAAAATTCTTGCTAAACAGGATATGGTGAAAGAATTAACAAGAATTGCAAAGGAAGATGTCTTGCAACAGCGATATGAAAAACTTCTTGATGCATTAAGGCAGTCATAATTTAAAGCATATATTTGGCGTTATTCACTATCAGGATGTATTTATGAAAAGAAAGGATATGATCACATGGATTATGATTTAACATCTCGTAAAGATTTCGTAAAAGCTTCCAATTGGTTATCCGCAAAGGGTTTAATGCCAATTCTATTTCCGGCACCCTATATTATAAAATGGTTTGTGGATAAATTACTTGATACCGTTTCAAATGAAAAACAAATCGAAGCAGCAAAATCTTTGATAGTTGCCGGAAAAGAAAATGGGGTAAAAAAAATGAAGATCAAAGTAAGCAAGAAAGCAGGAATTGAAATAGGTACAAATGTTGATGGAATACCTGTGAAAGTTGTTGCTGGCATAGATGGAAATGTCGAACTGGAAGTCGAATATACTTGATTTACATAAAAGCCGAACCCGTCGCTACAGCCGATCGCGGCCCGCTGGGCCGCTCCGGCTGAGCTTTTCG
>CAZHHX010000030.1:0-907 GCA_964532465.1 uncultured Syntrophorhabdaceae bacterium
GCTATTGCCTCGGGCATTCTGTTCTGTTTCTGCAGCGCCTCCCCCTGTGCTCTTATCTGCATGGCATACTGGGTCTTCTGCTGCTGGTCCCTTTGTCTTATTTCAAGATCAGCTATTCTTTTTGCCAGAGCCTCATCCGGTGATATTTCATGGGCAGACTTGTATTTTATGAGGGCCTGAGGGATATCACCCTGTTTTTCACTGACATTCCCTTCATTGATAAGAGAGAGGATTTTCTTTTCTGTATTCTCTAATTCTGCAATCTTTTTCTGCAAATCCGGGTTCGGGATAAGCGCGTTTGCTTCTTTGTATTTTTCCAGCGCTTTCTTGAGGTTTTTAACCTTCTCAAGATTCGCTGCCTCATTTATGAGTGTTTTAATCTTAGTATCCTTCTCTTTTGCCTCGTTTATCTGCTTTAAAAGGTTCTTTGCCTCGGCATTTGAGGGATCTTTTTTAATCACTTCTTCAGCAGCTTTTTTAGCTTCATCTAATTTGTTCTGTTTCAGTAACTCCTTTGCCGTTGTTGTTGTTCTTGCGATATCTTCCGTCTTTTGTTCTTCGGCAACCTTCTTTTTTGCTTCATTGAGGAGTTTTTCTGCTTCTGTAACGGGGCCGTATTTGGGATGGGGCTTCCGGGCAATGGATAGTTCTTTTTCCGCGTCAACAATTCTTTTTAATGTGATCAGCTTTTTGATACTTTCTACCTGTTTTGTGATTGTCTGTTTTTCACCTTTCCATTTAGTCCCCAACGTTGATGCTTCGGTATTTTTAGGATCAAGTTTCAGTACCTCATCCGCGAGAATAATGCCTTCATCGAGTTTTCCCTGTGATACTAATTCTTTTGCCTTTGTTATCTTGTCCGCTATTTCCTTTTTCTGCTTCTCCTTTTCTTTATCCGCCTTTGCCT
>CAZHHX010000030.1:1007-46503 GCA_964532465.1 uncultured Syntrophorhabdaceae bacterium
TGGCATCCTTCAGGAGTTTTTCTGCCTCAATGACAGGGGGATATTTGGGATGGAGCTTTTGTGCTTCTGACAGTTCTTTCTCAGCTTCGGGGAGCTTGTTTTGTTTTATAAGGGACTGGAGATTTTTGAGGTTAGTCTGTACTTTGTCTTTTTCACCCTTCCACTTAGTACCCAATGCAATTGCTTCCGTATTCTTTGAGTCAAGTTTCAGCACCTCATCTGTAAGAGTAATACCATCATCAAGTTTTCCCTGTGATACCAGCTCTTTTGCCTTTGCTATCTTATCCGTGATCTCCTTTTTCTGCTTGTCTGACTTTGCCTTGGCATCCTTCAGGAGTTTTTCTGCCTCAATGACAGGGGGATATTTGGGATGGAGTTTTTGGGCTTCTGACAGTTCTTTCTCAGCTTCGGGGAACTTCGATTCTTTTATAAAATTTTTCGTTGTTTCTATACGGGTTTTGACCTGATCCCTCTCTGACTTCCATTTTGTTGTAAGGCTTGGGGCTTCTGTGTTCTTGGGGTCTAATTTTGCTGCTTCATCGGCAAGGATTATGCCTTCATCGAGTTTTCCCTGGGGTACCAATGCCTTTGCCTTTGAAAGTTTATCGGCTGCCTCTGCCTTCTTTGCAGAATCTTTTATCATCTCCTGCGAGACGGTAACGGGGAAGCTTGCTGTCGCGCGGCCCAGTTCAATGCCTTCTTTGTCTTTGGCAGTAACGGTAAGAGTGGCTGTGCCTGTTTCATGGCGGTAGGCGGAAGGTTCCCGTGAAGTGGGCGATGTGAGTGTCGTGCCTTCATTTGCAGTCCAGCTCCAGCGAACCTCCGAGGGATTGGGATGCCCTTCGATATCGACTTTCAGCCTCACATGCTCATCTGCACCGTAGGTGCTGCTGTCAAGTGTTACGAGCCCTACGCCTGGTTTCCATATCTTTGGTCTTCTCGTTTCAGGAATGCCTAAAACTGTGGCTTTAACCGTATACTGCTGTGCTGTAAAAGCGGCCTTTATATCATCAGAGATTGTTTCGCCTATGGAGGGGACACGGGCAGAGGCAGTAAGTTCAACTGTTTTCGTATCCCTTGGCGTAAATCCTATGACACTCTCGTTTTTTTCATAGGGCATTCGTGAGGTCGGGCTAATCCATACGTAGTTGACCATTTTATCGGGTATCGAAGGGTTGGGGGTTATAGTTGCACGCACTTCCTGACCCACACCGCTTTTTTCAGGCTTGAAGGATACCATGAACTTGGGCGCTATCACTTTTACTTCTTGCTGTTCCGATTCGCCTACGGTCTCATAGATTCCTTTCCCTGTCTCCCTCTGGACTACTGCCCATATTTTTATTTTACCCATACGGTCGAATGTGACCTTTGTGGAACTACCCTGCTGAGGGGAGAAAGGTAAGTTAGGTGAAGACTGCCAGAGGACGTTGATACTGCCTGTTTCTTCACTCTTTGTTTCTTCTTTTGGCGTATCCTTGACTGGCTCAAGTACTTTTTTGGAAGGGCATGTGCCGCAGGATTTACCGTGATCTCTGCACATCGTCTTGGTATTTATCTGTCCCGGGGTGCAGCTCCAGCTTTCGGTTTTCCACACTTCAGGTGGGCAAATACAAATGCAGCCTCTAGTGGAGCAGCGCCACCGGCATTCAGCCCCGGGTGTGCATTCCTTCTCTTCTGTTTTTGAAGATGTCGGTGAAGCCTTGGTTTCGGTTGCGATTGGTTGTGACTGCTGCTTTATTGGTGATGCCGAACCGGTTACGTTAGCCGTAAGTGCCAGTGATTCACTGTAAAAGACTGTATCTTTAAGACCTGTTATGGTGACCTTTATATCTTCAACAAGGATGGTCGTACTTGCTGTGGCGCTTCCCCCGTCACTGTCGTTTACCGTTACTGAAACGGAATACGTCCCTGTCTGACGTGTATTGATGAAGGAAAAAGTATTGTCTTTAGGTGAACCTTGACCTGACCATGAATAGGTATACCCCGCCATGCCTCCCTCAACGCTTGCCGAGAGATTGACAACTGAGCCATATTTTGCTTTAATCGGTTTGGCTGCAGGCGAAATGATTATCGTAAGGGGTTTTACGCTTTTCCTGTTCTCGCCGCGTATGAATTTCTCGCTTTCCGAAGCATTATAAATAACACCTGCATTCTTATAGCAGCTTTCAATACATTCACCTGATGTTTTCATGTAGCCGTAATTGCATCCCCATTCTCCCCAGATACATGGAGGCTTACCGACCCTTGGGCAAGCCAGCACTCCGCCGGGGTCTTTATCGACAGGGGCGTTATACATACAGGCAGGCCCACCGCAACTGCATTGACAGAAACAACTTAACAGACCCTCCTTCTCTTTTACCGTCAACTGTGAAAAACCTATGGCGGGAGGGGTACAACTCTGTTCGAGTACCGGTTTTCCTTTTTCAATGCAACCGTCAGGTTCTTTTCCGATGACGCTCCTTGTCTGTTTTTTGCCTGTTTTCGCACACTCGCCCCATTCTGAATACTGATATTTACAAACGGGCGGTTCTTTAGCCTTTTTCTCACGTTCCAACTTTTCTTTTTCGGCCTTCTCTCGGTCTTCCCCTTCCTTCTCAGCCTTCTCTTTTTCCAGTTTTTCTTTTTCTTTCTGTTTTTCTGCGGCTTCGTCCTTTTTAGATTTTGGATCGCTAATGGCAACTGTTTTCTGGGCTGATCCAAGCACTATTTTCTTCCCGTCCACCATGCGATATGCATCAACGCTAACCCCGACTGATTTAGCCTGGGTGAAGCTCCGTCCAATTTGACGCCCCTGCCCGGCAGTCTGGCCATCAATCTTCCATTCATACTGTATATCCTTGGGTAACGGACTGTCAGATGAAGGGTCTACGGCAAATGCCAGCGATTTTCCTATCTCTCCCTCCTGGGGGCCAATAAGCGTGAGGTTAAGTCTCGCCACCTTCGGCACAATCTTTACCTTTGTCGCGGTAATTGATTTATTTGTATAGCGTTCATCCATGAGGCGCACTGTGAGTTCACCTTCGGAGTTAGCCTTGACAACTGTTTTTTCTCCAAAGCGCGGTTTGACTGTCAAGCCGCCCTTGGTCTCCCATGCCCATGAAGTTTCTTTTGGGAGTGTGCCTTTTTTAAGCTTTACCGCTGCCTCAACGTCTGCCCCGGTTTCCGGCTCCGCAGTACTCAGTTGTATCTCGATCTCCAGGCCTATCTTGAGACAAAGCTGTAATGTCTTTCCTGCCTCGCTTTCTGTGCCCGCCATCCGGTCTGACTTATCCTGCTCGCGTAAGGCCACCATCTGGGCTTCATATCCGTCTGCAACTTGCCGGTATTGGTCGGCATCGTTGGATGCTATGGCAAATCCCATGGAGAAGAAAAAGGTTGTAAATGCGTTGAGATAGGCATTATCGATTGCTGCTGCAGCGGGATTCAGGGTTTTAAGGATGCTGTCACGTGTGCCTTCGTAACTGGCCTTTGCAGATTCATAGGCGTCGCTCCATTTGGAACTCTCTCCGGCCAGACCCCGGTAATATTCCGAAAGATGCTGCGAAAAGGCAATCTTGTAACGTTTCGGGGCTATGATATCGAAGGCCTTTTTGTGGCACTCGTTTTGGAGGTTCAGATATGTATCCTTCTGGTTCATATCTTTTAATAACTGCACTACCTGATCAGCCGAGTGTGCCCGTTCGGCAGTCATGAGGGTTACAAGTCTATCCGTTATATCACGGTCAAAAGTGGGGTATCCTGTTAGAAACCAGCTCGAAGGCACATATTTGGATGATGCCTCGGCAAATAGTTTCGCCACCCCCTGGAGTTTGGTCTTTATCTGTTTGTAAGTAGCTATATAGTTTTCATATATTCGAACTTTGCTTAAAGGGAGACTCTCCTGCTCAAAGAGGTTGGTGGCCATTTTAGTGTAGGAGTTCACCGTATCATCTGCGTGTTTCACAAGGGAGGCATTCTTTAATTCCTTCTCAAGGGCGGCAAGCTCGGCACGCAGGCGCTTCACTTCACCGTCGTAATCCTTTGTAACCCGTCTTTCATCCTCTGCCCATTTTTTAAGGTGTGCAATAGTCTGTATGTAGCCGCTTTTGACCTGTCTTTCGTAAGCCTTAAAGAACATCCTGGCAAGTTTGGAGTTCTTCTCGTTCACCTTTCTATCTGCATAGGCAAGGTCGTTTAAGATATTGTCGGTGAGATCAGGGAACATGGTCTTTATGTTTTCACGCAGCACATCAACATTCTTGTTCCCGGCAAGGACATATCTATTGGCATAGTCGCGGACGGATTGGGCAATAGTAAATTCACCGAAGGGTATGGACTTGATCCTTGTTGAATCGTATTTTACCTCTCCCTTGATTCCCAGTATCTCGTCATAGGTAAGGCGGTGCAGGAGGCCATTACGATCGTATATACCTTCAAGTTGAGGCGGTTTGCCCGTACTCCACTTGCCCGATTCTATCCACGCCTGCACCAGGTTCTGTGCCTGACGGGCATCATAGATGCCTTCGGCAGCAGGTTTTAGGGCAAGCATCATGCTGCCTATTACGGCAGGTAACTGGCCGCCGGGAATGAGTCCGGTCACACCCACTGCCATCCAGAGCCCTGCATCGAGCATTTTTTTCTTATCGCCTTCCCAGTAGGCTTCGCTGCCGGTGATTATTGCCTGCGCAAAGTCGCCAACTATAGGGATGGCGGTTACCCATGCATTACTTAAGGCGATATTCTCATCTTCTTCCTTCATGGACGGTCCGTAGAGGATCGCATATGTCTGATAGAGCGCTGCCGCGCTGCCGATTATGGCATCAAAGGCGCCAACGCTCATGGAAGGGTCGCCAAGTTTTGTGTATGCAGGGTTAAACATCAACATGCGGACATCATGCTGCACATCGCTTAAGCGTATACCTGCCTTTGCCAGCCGCTGCTCAAGCCGGGCGCCGAGAGAGGGCATTACCTGTTTGTTGGAGCGAAGATAATTCCTGATCCTGTTCTGGGTGGCAATCTCTTCCGCGGTCCACCCGAGGTTTCTCAACTGAGAATCCGGCGCATCGTGAAGTTCGCTTATGATCTTTTTTATGTCGTCATCGGCGTTTTGCAGTATGGCGCCAGGCTGCGATGTACGCCAGTCGTTCATGAGCTTCTCTAAGTCAAGGGCATCGTCGAATTCCACCATGGCCCCGGCATTGAGTGCAATGAGTTCCTTTTTAACCTGGTTTACCTGGGCCTGAGCGCGACCCGACAAGGGACGGCCTGCCCTGAATGCATCAAGTTCGGCATCCGTGATTTTTCCTGCCCTTACAAGCATGGCCATAATCCGCGCTGTCAAATCACCTGTGTCGCCGAGTAAGCCCAGATTCTTGAGAATCAGTCTGATTGCAGCCTTGCCGACATCGGTGTTCCCGAATTTGGCCTGCAGTCTTTCAAGCAATTGTGCCTGGAGGACCTTGCCGTTGGGTACGGCGCTTAACTTATTGAGCCCTGCCACAATCTCGTTCAGTTCCATGGTGGCATTTGACTGCCTGAGAAGTTTATGGAGTTCATCAAAATCATCTGTGGCCTTGACAGAGGTCCCGGCGAGCTTGGCCATGATGCTTTCCATATTCAAGACAAGCTGGCTTTCTGTCCAGCCATGGAGAATGCGTGCAATGCCTTCGTTGAATTCATCGATGCTGCCAATACCCATATCAGACAGAATCCGGGTGGCACGATCAGGGTTTTTGCTTATGATTTTTGCCGTTGCTAGAATCTTGAGTTCTTCGTCGGTGAGATTTTGTATGGCGTTTAATCCCATGTCCGACCAGACGCGCATGGCATATTTGGCGTTATCTGATGGCCCGCCATGCATGTGGGAGAAAAAAAGCGAGTAATCAGAGGCAATCTTTGAAAATTTCATCTGGCTGGTACCGAAGCTTCCGAACCCGAGCTGTTCCGCTATTTCCTTGGGAACCGCATCGATACCGCCGGGCCGGAGCGACCAATTACCGTTAGCGTCCTGGGCGAAAACCCTCATTCTCTCCGTATCGTTGAGATAGGTCTTTTTGAACCACTCCTGCCCTGTCGCTCCAGCATAATAGTCGGGGTTTGATGCTGCTGCAAAGTGGGCCTTCATGTTCGATCCCATTGCTTCACGTATGTCGTTTCGGAGGGCTTTTAAGATATCGTCTTTGGACTCACCCCGGGCGAGGGCTTCCTGCGCTTTCTTGTAAGCCTTGTGGAGGTCGCTATATCCGTAATTAGGGAGTTCAGTGGTACAGACCGCAAGACACTCGGCGCTCAGTGCCCTCGGAATTGTCCCGCCACTGTGCTGAAAGGATCTCAGGATCGGATCGTCTGCGGCATTGGTGATTATACGTCCCGTTACTGCCTCATAACTCTCCGAGATCGTATTTGCTGCATGGTCGCCGTTTTTTCCGAAATAGATGATGTCCATATCACGTCCGGGTTTCCAGGAACCTGTAGCAGCGAATACCGAAGCTGCTTCATTCATCTTTATTGCAGACATGCGCGCTGCTTCACCGCCGGCGTTTACACGAAGTTGCTGTACTCTAACCTGTATATTTGGTGGCAGACTCCCCATTATTTGCTCGTACCATTTGAGGTCTCGGGTCATAAGAAGTAATGTGCCGTCAGCAGGTTTTTCATTGCGGAGGATGGCGGCAAGGATATGTTCTCCCAGGGCATCGGCATGAACGAATGAGGGCGAAAATATTGTAAGGAACAGCAGGATGGAACAGAATGACGTGAATAATCCTCTCTGAAATTTATCGGTCTTTACCCTGTTGGTTCGCGGATGATTATGCACCGTTATTTCCTCCTTGAAAATATTTATGTTCTATTTAAACCAGCTTTTCGGTTTCAAAAAAAATAAAACAATATTGTCTGTAGAAATATTTATATCATTCATAGTGTTATTTTACATTATATTCAACATTTTTACCTCGTTTTTACTGCCTGCTCGTTGTCCTAATAGATATCATAGTGACCATCAATATTTAATTTAATCTGTCATTTCCACAGATGAAACAGCTTTCACACATTTATTTTAAGCTGGTTAATTCGCAAAGGCTTGCCTCAAAAGATTTTTCAGTTCTTTGTTCTGATTCCCAACTACTTTCAGTCCTGTAATCCATAAAAAATGATATTAATAAAACAATATAAAAATCAAATAATTTAAGCTGTTTCTCACAATAATCAAGAAAACCGGTCAATAAATCTATTATTATATGCTCCATGTAGTCCTTGATTTACTTCATATAAACTTATATAATTATGGACATTTAACGGAGGTCAACGTGAGAGATACATATTGTGGTTTAATTAAAAATGAAGATATAGGAAAAACATTACACCTGTCCGGCTGGGTATACAGAAGAAGAGATCATGGCGGCCTTATATTCGCTGATTTAAGGGATGTAACCGGAATAGTACAGGTTGTGTTTTCACCCGATATTTCTGCTGACGCGCATCAGAAAGCAGGAAATATTAAGCAGGAATTTGTTATCAGCATTAAAGGCAGAGTTGCAAGAAGACCTCAGGAGACAGAGAACCTGAATATTCCTACGGGAACTGTGGAAATACTTGTAGATGCCTTCGAGATTTTAAATACCTGCAAGACGCTTCCCTTTCAGCTTGATGATGAAGAGACGAATGAATCTTTGAGATTAAAATACAGATACCTGGATATGAGAAGGCCTGAAATTCAAAAGATATTTGTTGACAGGAGCCGTGCGTATAAGGTTACAAGAGATTATTTTGCATCAAATGGTTTTCATGAGTTCGAGACGCCGTTTTTTACGAAAAGCACGCCCGAAGGCGCCAGGGATTTTATTGTACCGAGTCGTTTGAATCAGGGCATGTTCTATGCCTTGCCCCAGTCTCCCCAGCTTTACAAACAGATATTGATGATAGCCGGATTTGACAGGTATTTCCAGATAGCAAGATGTTTCAGGGATGAGGATTTGCGGGCAGACAGACAGCCTGAATTTACGCAGATTGATGTTGAGATGAGTTTTGTAGACGTGGATGATATTATAAATATGGGTGAGGGTCTTATCAGAGATCTTTATGAAGCCTTGAGGGGTGATCCAATAGAAACCCCGTTTATGAGAATGACCTATGATGATGCCATGAACCTATATGGTTCTGATAAACCTGATCTGCGGTTTGAGCTGACCATGGTAAATTTAACAGATATTTTTGAGCAGACCGAATTCGGAGTTTTTAAAAAGACCATAGAAAATAATGGTGAGATTAAAGCGCTTTTGCTTAAAGGTAAAACTCTTTCAAGGAAGGATCTTGACACTGCTGTTGATTTTGCAAAAGAGTTAGGAGCAGGCGGCTTGATATGGATCCGCAAGGAAAATGATGCATTACAGTCACCGACAGTTAAATATTTAAGCGAGATTGAAATAACTGCCATGATCGAAAGGCTCGGTTTTGAAAATGGTGATGTTGCTTTCATTATGAGTGATAAGAGAGATAAAGTTAATGAACTCATGGGAAGATTCAGGCTCTATCTCGGCGAGAAATATGGATTAATACGTAAGGATGAATTCAGGTTCCTGTGGGTAGTAGACTTCCCGCTTCTTGAATACAGCGAAGAAGAGAAGAGATATATGGCGCGACATCACCCCTTTACATCTCCACAGGGGAAGATAAGGGACTACGAAGGCAACTACGATTCCATAAAAGCAAAGGCCTATGACCTTGTTTTAAATGGTGTGGAGCTTGGCGGAGGAAGCATACGAATATACAGAACAGATGAACAGATGGAGATGTTTAACCTGCTCGGAATTAGGGAGGACGAGGCGTCTGAGAAATTTGGATTTTTGCTCGAAGCCCTTGAGATGGGTGCGCCTCCACACGGCGGCATTGCCTTTGGTTTTGACAGGATAATTATGATGTTTTTAAAGCTTGACAGCATAAGAGAGGTTATACCTTTCCCGAAAACCCAGAAGGGAACATGCCCGCTTACAGGCGCCCCGTCAAGAATTGGACAAAGACAGTTGAATGAACTGAAGATAAAAGTAACGGTTGAAACAACATAAAATGTTCAATATACAGGGTTAACAAGGTGAAACCGGATCGGGCCTTTAATTTTGATAGTTAAGGACTTATCTTCTTAAATAGTGCCATAGATTAAAGACTTAATAATGGTCTCTAAGGTTTTATTGCTCTTGCAATGTTAACTATTAACCAACGAGGAGGTTCTTTTGAAAAAGAAAAAAGGCTTTATTTTTAAAAATGTTGCCGGAAATACAAAATATCCTTTAATAGACGTTGAATCTCCTGAGCTTTTCAGAGACATCTTTCCATATTCAGAGATGTGCAAAGTAAAATTTGACCACAAGATTGAACTTATAGACCCTCCTGATGAAATATTCATAACAGACACAACATTCAGGGATGGCCAGCAGTCTAGACCGCCTTTTACGGCAAAGCAAATTGAAGATCT
Source organism: uncultured Syntrophorhabdaceae bacterium (assembly GCA_964532465.1). Classification (GTDB taxonomy): domain Bacteria; phylum Desulfobacterota; class Syntrophorhabdia; order Syntrophorhabdales; family Syntrophorhabdaceae; genus JAPLKB01. The sequence continues at coordinate 10,456 of CAZHHX010000030.1, forward strand.
CTTTGATTTCCTTCACAGGCTTGGCGGAGCAAACGGCGTGATAAGGCAAAGTGAATTTTTTCTCTATAGCGAAAAAGATAAAGATGCTGTTTCAAGATGCCTTGATAAAGGTTACCGTTATCCTGAGATTACAGGTTGGATCAGGGCTGTGAAGGAGGACTTGCAGCTTGTAAAAGATCTGGGATTAAAAGAAACCGGGATCCTTACAAGCGCCTCCGATTACCATATCTTTATGAAATTAAAAAAGACGCGCGCGCAGGTTTTTAAGGACTACTTAAAGATTGTAGAAAACGCTCTTGAGAACGGCATAATTCCGAGGTGTCATTTTGAGGATATTACCAGAGCCGACATATACGGTTTCTGCGTCCCCTTTGCCCAGGCCCTTATGAATATGTCGGAAGAAGCAAAGTTACCCGTAAAAATCAGGTTATGTGACACACTGGGGATTGGTATTACATATCCCGGTGCAGCGCTTCCGAGATCCATGGGGAAGATCATCAGGGCTATGATAGATGATGCAGGAGTGCCCTCCGAATATCTTGAGTGGCATGGTCATAATGATTTCAGCAAAGTTATTGTAAATAGCGTGAGCGCATGGCTTTATGGCTGTGTGTATGTAAACGGAACCTTTCTCGGTATAGGGGAAAGAACCGGGAACGCACCTATTGAAGGACTTATCATGGAATATGTATCGCTTACAGGTGAAGAGAACGGCGTGGATACAAAGGTAATTACGGAGATGAGAAACTATTTTGAAAAAGAGATGGGGTACCATATACCGCGGACGCAGCCTTTAGTTGGACTTGATTTTAACGCCACGTCAGCCGGTGTGCATATAGACGGCATATTAAAAAATGAAGAAATATATACCTCTTTTGATACAAAAAAGTTTCTTAACAGACCAATAACCGTAAATATAACCGATAAGTCGGGTCTTGCAGGGATAGCGCACTGGATAAACTCACGCTTTGCATTAGTAGGGAAAGAGAGGGTAGAAAAGACACACCCCGGGGTAGCAAAGGTTAATAAGCGGATAATCAAGCAGTACGAAGAAGGCAGGATAACTGCCATATCTGATGATGAGATGGAACATGTTGTAAGAAGGCACATGCCTGAGATATTTGTATCTGAATTTGAACTTTTGAAGAAAAAAGCCCACGATATGGCGGCAGTTTTGATGGAAAATTACATCGAAAACTCTGCTATTAAGAGCATGATACCCGAACAGCAGGAGGAGGCATTAAAGAGTATAGTTGAGGAATATCCTTTCATACAGTTTGCCTATACTGTTAACAGTGAAGGCATTAAAATTACGAGAAATATTACACAAGCCTTTGATAAAGCCAAATATCACAGAATAGGATTGCATGAAGATTTTTCAGGCAGAGACTGGTTTATAAACCCTATGAAAACAGGAAAAATCAGTGTAACCGACATATATTCATCAAGGATTACCGGCGCTCTTTGTGTTACCGTATCAGGACCCATTAGAGATGAGTTTGGAGATATAATTGGCATATTGGGTCTTGATATTAAATTTGAAGATTTGACAAAAGCCGGGGAATAAACAAATGGGTAAGACGATTGTAGAGAAAATACTAAGTATGAATACGGGAAGAGATGTTAGACAGGGAGATTATGCGGTTGTGAATGTTGACCGCATACTTCTTCAGGATGGAACCGCTCCTCTTGCCATAAATAAATTTAAGGAGATGGGATTCAAAAAGCTTTTTGACGGCAGCAGGATCAACTTTTTTATCGACCACTCATCTCCGAGCTCAAGGATGGAGCTTTCCAATGATCATATCGCGATAAAGGGGTTTGCGCAAATGTATGGAGCAAATTCATATGAGGTCGGCGACGGCATATGCCATCAGATTATGATGGAACGCATCCTGTCTCCTTCTGAAGTGCTCCTAGGAGCTGATTCACATACGTGCACCGGGGGGGCCATAGGGGCCTTTTCCACTGGAATGGGCTCAACCGATATTGCTGTTGCCATGGGACTGGGAAAAACATGGCTGAGGATTCCCGAGACTATAAAATTTGATATTGCCGGGGAATTTCCTTCCGGTGTTTTTACAAAAGATTTAATCCTTAAAATTATCGGGATGATTGGTTCTGATGGCGCCACATACAAATCCATGGAATTTGCGGGAGAAACCTTAGTTCATCTTGATGTGGAAGAAAGGATGACTATCGCTAATATGGCAGTAGAAGCCGGCGCTAAATGCGGACTTTTTCCTTCAGATATTATGACATTCATTTACCTTAAGAAAATGAGAAGGGAAAAGCAGTATATTGAAATTTTACCCGATGAAAATGCTTATTACGAAAAAGTGGTTGAGATTATTTTAGAAGATCTTGCGCCTATGGTAAGCCTCCCGCATGAGGTTGATAATACAAAAAGCATCGAAGATAAAGGAATAAATGAAATAAATGTCAGCCAGGTATTTATCGGTTCATGTACAAACGGGAGGATAGAAGACCTTAGAGTGGCATCATATATTCTGAAAGGAAGAAAAAAACATAAAGATGTGAGGCTTCTTATAGGCCCTGCATCGAGAATGATTTACTACCAGGCTATGCAGGAAGGTATACTTGCAACGCTTTTTGAAGCAGGGGCAACTATCTTGCCGCCTGGATGCGGGCCATGCATTGGACTTCACCAGGGCGTACTGGGTGACGGGGAAATCTGTGTTTCGACTTCAAATAGAAATTTTCTGGGAAGAATGGGAAATCCTAATTCAGGCATTGTGCTTGCGTCACCGGCCACTGCTGCAGCAAGCGCATTAAAAGGAAGACTTACGGACCCAAGAGAGGTATTCGATGATTTCAAAAAGAAGACATACGGACCTGATGGAGGTTTTTGATGATTTTAAAGGGAAAAGTATGGAGATTTGGAGACAATATTTCCACCGATCATATAATACCGGGAAGATTTTACCATTTGAGATCGAATTTGGAAGAATTAAAAAAGCATGTTTTTGACGATGTTATGCCGGATTTTTATAAAAAGGTGAACAAAGGGGACTTTGTGGTAGGTGGAAAAAATTTCGGTCTTGGTTCAAGCAGAGAGCATGCGCCGTTAATTATAAAAATGGCAGGGATTGATGCTATAGTTGCAAGTTCATTTGCAAGAATATTTTACAGAAACGCAATTAATGTGGGGCTTGCTGCGATAATATGCGATGTTGACGGCATTAATGAAGGTGATGGACTTGAAATAGATATGGATGAAGGCGCAATATCTGATAAAGCAAATGGCATTCAGAGAAAGTTTTCCAGACTTCCGTCAATAATGAGGGATATTTTAAGAGAAGGCGGTCTTGATTACTATATTAAAAAGCATGGAAAACTTGTTGTTTAATCAGCATTGATTCTAAATTTCTCAAGTTTTATTTGAGAATAATTATGGAGAACTGAACTATTGATTGAAAATATTATAATTCCCTATATTTCAGGCGATGGCGCCGGTGAGGATATCTGGAAAGCATCTAAGAATGTTCTGGAAGAAGCAGTTATAAATGCATACGGCGGCGAAAAGAAAATAGTATGGATAGAGACTCTTGCAGGAGAGAAGGCCTTTGAAAAAACAGGATCACTGCTGCCTGACGAGACGCTGGAGATTATAAGACGTAACAAGGTAGCCATAAAAGGTCCTTTAACGACACCTGTTGGCGGAGGATTTAGAAGTTTAAATGTATATTTGAGACAAGTTTTTAATCTTTATGTGTGCATAAGACCTGTAAGATATTTCAAGGGGTTGCCGAGTCCGTTAAAAAAACCTGAGAAAGTTGATATGATTATCTTCAGGGAAAATACTGAAGATATATACAGGGGCATAGAATGGAAGGAAGGCTCTGACGAAGCTCATATTCTTATAAAATTTTTAAAGGATACAATGAATGTGATACTGCCGGATGATTCCGGAATAGGTATTAAGCCCATCAGCAAGAGTAAAACAATACGGTTCACAAAATGGGCAATAGATTATGCTATCAAAAAAAGAAGGAAGATGATTACTGTTGTTCATAAAGGCAATATTATGAAATACACGGAAGGTGCTTTCAGGGAATGGGCCTATGATGCGGCAAAGGATTTTAAAGATTTTATCACCTTTAATGCAGAGAGTGGCAAGATATCCTTTAATGACAGAATAGCAGATAATATGTTTATGCAGGTTATAATGAAACCGGAAGATTATGATATTTTATTGTGTCCGAATTTAAACGGGGATTACCTTTCTGACGCATGTGCCGCATTAATCGGAGGTTTAGGTGTTGCTCCGGGCGCCAACATCGGCGATGATGTGGCAATTTTTGAACCGACGCATGGAAGCGCCCCGAAATATGCAGGAATGGATATAGTTAATCCTGCTTCTTTTTTGCTTTCAGGGTCAATGATGTTTGAATATATAGGTCTTGATAAGGCGGCAGATGTACTGAAAATGGCAATTGAGGAGACAATAAGGAGCGGGATAATGACCTATGACCTTGCAAGGCAGATAGAAGGGGTAAAGCCCGTTAAGTGCTCGGAATTCGGGGAAGCAGTATTAAAGAGAATCGCATAAAACTTATGCTGTGAAGGAAAATATAGGTCTTATAAGTCCTGTTTGACTTATATTGATTCCCTTACAGATAACAGGAGAGGATATTATGTTTGATGATACAAAAATCAAAATCGATACATTAGTGGAAAGAATTAATAATCTAAGGGGTTATCTTTGACCTCCCTGCTGTAAAAAATAAACTTGAAGAGCTTGATAAAAATATTTCAAAAGAAGGTTTCTGGGAAGACCAGGAAAATGCTCAGAATAAATTAAAGGAAAGGGCAAGACTTCAGGAAGAAATTGATCGATGGGCAGGACAGGAGAATGAACTTGAAGAGATACTCATATTAAGTGAAATAGTCAAGGAGACTGATGACCCGAAGGACATGGATGAATTAATTAAAAGGGTCGGTTTTCTGGATGGACTGTTAAGTAAATATGAAATCGAGAGAATGCTTGGCAATGAAAACGATAAAGAAAATGCGATTGTTTATATAAATGCAGGCGCAGGGGGAACAGAAGCTCAAGACTGGGTTGAAATGCTTCTCAGAATGTATCTGAAATGGGCTGAAAAAGAAAAATTTGAAACAGAGGTGGTTGACCTGCTTCAGGGTGAAGAAGCAGGTGTAAAAAGCGTTACTTTTCTTGTAAAAGGTCTCTATGCATATGGTTATTTAAAGTGTGAAACAGGAATTCACCGATTAGTCAGGGTTTCGCCCTTTGACGCGAACAACAGGAGACATACATCATTTGCATCTGTATATGCGTATCCTGAGCTGCCGGAAAATATAGCCGTTGACATTAATGAGGAGGATCTGAAGATAGATACATTCCGATCAAGCGGCCCCGGAGGACAGCATGTTAACAGAACTGAATCTGCCATACGGATTACCCATATGCCCACAAATATCGTTGTTCAATGCCAGAACGAGCGCTCACAGCACAAGAATAAAGCGATAGCAATGGCAATATTAAAATCAAGACTGTACGAACTTGAGAAGAAAAAGCAGGAAGAGAAGATGGATACGCTAAACAAGGAGAAAAAGGATATTGCCTGGGGCAGTCAGATCCGTTCGTATGTTCTGCATCCGTACAAGCTTGTCAAGGACCACAGAACAAAAATTGAAGAGCATAACGCGGATGCAGTGCTTGATGGAGGGATTGACCCCTTTATTAAGGCGTGCCTTTTATTCTTGACTTTTGAGCAGAAAAAGGAGGATAATTAACAAGATATGGAAATATTGGGCGATAACAAATTAGACGAACTTGAAGGCAAAATTGAGAAGTTAGTATTAAGTTATAAGGCGGCAAAAGAGGAAAAAGACAGGCTCCTCGTTAAGATTCAAACATTGGAATCACAGAATCTGGAACTGAAACAAAAGGCTGAAGGCTCAAAGAGCGAAAAGGAACTTATAGCCAGTAAAATTTCAAAGATTTTAGAGAAGATAGACAAGGCAGAGGCTTGAAGAAGTAAATGGAAAAAAAGGTTGAAGTAAATATATTAAATCAACCATTTACTTTTATTGGCGAAGACGAAGACAGAATAAGAAGATTAGCGCTTGATGTAGATGAAAGAATAAGCCGTATTATTAATGAGTACGGTATAGTGAACACAATGAACGCGGTTATAATGGCAATGATGGAATTATCGGATGAAATTTATGAGATTAGGGCGCATGCCGAAAGGTTTGAGGGGAGGACTCTGAGTCTTTTAAAGCGGGTTGAAGAAATATGAATTTCCCTGCGGTGTACGTGATAGATGGTGGACTTTGAGCCAACACCTCTTTTATGGGAACTTCCTCTTGTTGCGGTGTGCATGCTTGCCTCGGTGCAAGAAGCCTGATGCAACAAAAAAGTACCCACTTAACCGAGAGGTTCAAGATATACTGTTTACACGGCATTCGCGGGGTTTTTTTTAGGTTAGTTGTTGAGGAAATAGAGGTTTAAATATAAATAGCTTATGTTGCTCGGAGGTAAAATAATTTCATAGCAGCGGTAATATAAGGTAATTTATTCCCTCAGCATACTGGCCCCTAATGTATTTTACATATTTATGAGGGGGCATTTTGAACAATATAGCGATAGTTATTATTTTTATAGCAGCTTTTTTTACCGGTTTTATACTTGCCAAATTTATACAGAAAAAAAAGATAGGTGAGTATGAGAAGATAGGTAAAAAAATACTGGAAGATGCAAAAAAAGAATCTGATGTCCTTATCAGAGAGGCGTCTATCCAGGCTAAAGATTTTGCAATTCAGTCAAAGAATGAATTTGAACAAGAAATAAAGTCCAGAAAAGTCGAGCTTCAAAATATCGAGAGACGGCTCTCCCAAAAAGAATCAAACCTTGACAAGAAAATCGAGTTAATCGACAAAAAAGAAGATGACTTATCGAAAAAAGATAAGGACGCAACAAATAAACAGTCTCAACTTGATGGCAAAATCAAGGAATATGAAACCATCCTTGTAAAGGAAAGACAGAAGCTCGAGGAAATATCAGGGTTAACAGCAGAAGAAGCGAAGAAAATCCTCATGCAGCTCATGGAGGATGATGCAAAATATGAAGCTTTAAAAATATGCAAAAAGATTGAAGAAGATGCAAGAGAAAGAGCGGACAAAAAGGCAAAAGAGATTATAGCCCAGTCGATTCAGAGATATGCAGGCGATTATGTCGGAGAAGATGCCGTATCAACTGTTTCGCTTCCCAATGAGGAGATGAAAGGCAGGATTATCGGAAGGGAAGGAAGAAACATAAGAGCGCTGGAAGCGGCAACAGGTGTTGACATTATAATTGATGATACTCCCGAGGCTGTCATACTCTCCTGCTTTAACCCTATCAGGAGGGAGGTTGCGCGGATATCCATTGAAAGGTTGATAAGCGACGGTAGAATTCACCCTGCAAGAATTGAAGAGATAGTCTCCAAGGTTGCCGAGGAAATGGAAGAGAAGATAAAAGAAGCAGGTGAACAGGCAATATTCGATCTTGGAATTCATAATGTACATCCTGAGCTTGTAAGATTGCTGGGAAGGTTAAAATACAGAAGCAGTTATGCTCAGAACATATATCAACATTCACTTGAAGTTGCGTTCATATGCGGCATCATAGCATCAGAGTTGAAGATTAATATTAAAGAGGCAAAAAGGGCAGGACTTCTGCATGATATTGGAAAGGCGGTGGACCATGAGGTCGAAGGCTCACATGCTTCGCTCGGTGCCGATCTTGCCAAGAAACATGGAGAAAGTGATATAATTGTCCATGCAATCCTTGCACACCACGAAGATGTCCCGGCTTCGGGTATTCTTGATGTGATTGTTCAAGCTGCCGATGCCTTATCAGGCGCAAGACCTGGTGCAAGAAGGGAAATGCTCGAAACATACATAAAAAGACTTGATGAGCTTGAGCGTATTTCCAACAGTTTTCCCGGCGTTGAAAAATCCTATGCCATACAAGCGGGAAGAGAAATACGAATTATTGTAAGCAGCGAGAAAATAAACGACGACCAGACATTTTTATTGTCAAGGGATATTGCAAAGAAGATAGAAACGGACCTTTCTTACCCCGGACAGATTAAAATAGTGGTTATCAGAGAAACAAGGGCAGTTGAGTATGCAAAATGAGATAAGAGTTCTTTTCCTCGGTGATGTCATAGGTAAACCGGGTAGAAGGGCTGTTGAGACATTCATAAAAACCGTCAATGTAGATTTTAAAATTATAAATGGGGAAAATTTAGCAGGCGGTATCGGAATTACCCCGAGAGTTGCCTTGGAAATGCTTTCCTGTGGAATTGATTTAATAACTACCGGAAACCATGTGTGGAAAAAGAAAGAAACAGCCTCTTTCCTGATGGAAGAGCAGCGTATCATCAGGCCCCTTAATTATCCGGAAGGAACCCCGGGCTTTGGCTATAAGATCATTAAAAAAAATGATAAAGAATTATGCGTAGCCAACGTTGAGGGAAGAGTTTTTATGAATACTCTTGATTGTCCTTTTCGGGCGATGAAAGATCTTGCTGAACGTTTTGGCAATGATATTCCAATAATTGTGGATTTTCATGCTGAAGCTACATCGGAAAAGGTTGCTTTGGGCTGGTATCTTGACGGGAAGGTTTCGGCAGTCATGGGAACTCATACTCACGTTCAGACAGCGGATGAGAGAATTCTACCGAACGGTACCGGATATATCACCGATGTCGGGATGACCGGCCCTGCAGATTCGGTAATTGGCATGGATAAGACTGCTGTTTTAAAAAGGTTTACAACTATGATGCCACATAAGTACGAAGTAGGCAAAGAAAACATTGAAGTTCAGGGTGTGATTCTGACGATAGACAGCATAACCGGAAAATGCTTGAGCATAGAGAGAATAAAGGAAAAAATCAGTTAAAGAAAATTTAAAGTTAGTTCTTCAGGGACAGCACCACTGAACAGGGCGTTTTTTAAAACCCTCAGACGTTGAATACGAACAATGAATTCAGGCGGGCATATATGGACATAGAACGTGAGATCGAGATAATAAAACATGGCGCAGTTGATCTTATCAGCGAAAATGAGCTGAGAAACAAGCTTAAAAAAGCAAAATCTGAAAACAGGCCCTTACGGATTAAACTCGGACTTGACCCAACAGCCCCTGATTTGCATCTTGGTCATACAGTTGTTCTTCAGAAATTAAAACAATTTCAGGAACTTGGGCATACGGCAATATTTCTCATCGGCGATTTCACCGGCATGATCGGAGACCCTACCGGAAGAATTGAAGCAAGGCCTCCATTAACTAAAGAAGAACTTCTTAAAAATGCGGAGACTTATAAAGAACAGGTTTTTAAAATTCTTGATCCGGATAAAACAGAGATCAGGTTTAACAGCGAATGGATGGAGTCCATGACTGCTGCGGATATGATAAGGCTTTGCGCGCAGTATACAATGGCTCGGATTATGGAGCGGGAGGATTTTAAGAACAGATATACAAATAACCTGCCTATAAGTATCCATGAATTTTTATATCCTTTGGTTCAGGGATATGATTCTGTCGCGTTGAAGGCTGATGTGGAGCTTGGCGGACATGACCAGATTTTTAACCTTTTTGTTGGAAGGGATTTGCAGAAAGCCTATGGACAGGAGTCACAGGTAATCGTAACGGTCCCGCTGCTTGAGGGTACTGACGGCGTAAATAAAATGAGTAAAAGCTATGGAAACTATGTTGGAATAGACGAGACTCCTGATATTATGTTCGGGAAACTTATGTCTATATCTGATGAATTGATGCTCAAATATTATATGCTTTTGAGCGATATAAACGTGGATGAGTTCAGAATCCTGAATGAAGATGTTAAAAGTGGAAAAATTCATCCGAGAGACGCAAAAGTAAACTTTGCAAAGGAAATGATAAAAAGATTTCATGGAAGCAATGAGGCTGAAGCAGCCTATATGAATTTTGAAAAGATACATAAAGAAAAAGAAATACCTGATGATATTGAAACGGTTAAATTAAAAAAAGAAAATGATTCCATATGGATACCGAAACTACTTCTTGATATGGGTATGGTTACATCAACATCGGAAGGAAAACGCATGATCGGGCAGGGTGGTGTTGCTGTAACAGATGCCGGAAATATGACAAAAATAACATCTGAATCAATGGCTGTTGATAAAGCTGATGGAGAAATTTTTAAAGTTGGTAAGAGAAAATTCAAGAAAGTTGTTTTTGAAGATAAGTAGTCTTGACTTGACAAAAGAGGGTGTTTTATAGTTTACTTAATACCGCAATCCCCGGTAGCTCAATCGGCAGTAGCGTCTGGCTGTTAACCAGTAGGTTGCAGGTTCGAGTCCTGCCCGGGGAGCCAAAAAATACCTGCAAAAAATTTTGCCGGTTTAAAATATCAAGGATCTATGGAAGAAAAATCCATCAGATCCTTTTTTTTATCTTTAAATCCCTCTTATTATTCTGGCCGTTTCTTCAATAGTGGTTGCGCCGTCAAAGAGTTTCTTCAGTGCGTTTTCACGGAGAGTAACCATGCCGTTCTTTATAGCCGCTTCTTGTATTTCATTAGAAGCAGCTTTGTTTTTTGTCAGTTCACGTATCTCGTCGTTTATCTGCATAATTTCAAAAACAGCCGTTCTGCCGAAATAGCCGGTTCCACGGCACTCCAGACAACCTTCCCCTTTTTGCAATATAACGCTCTTTTTATTGTTCAAATTAAGACCTAATTCTTTATTCAAATCTTCTTCTTTCATTTCAAATGATTTTTTACAATGCGGACATATTTTGCGTACAAGACGCTGCGCCACGACACCTATTAAAGTTGAAGCAATTAAAAAAGGCTGCCCGCCCATATCGATAAGGCGTGTAATTGCCGTAGGGGCATCATTGGTGTGCAGTGTACTCAGGACAAGATGTCCGGTAAGCGCTGCCTGGATTGCGTTTTGGACTGTTTCTGTGTCGCGGATTTCGCCGACCATAATAATATCAGGGTCTTGTCGCAGCATTGTCCGCAAAACCTTGCCGAAAGTCAGATCAATCTGAGGGTTGACGGCAACCTGATTAAACATCTCATGGACAAGTTCAATCGGGTCTTCAATAGTGCATATATTCAGCTCTGTACTGCTTATTTGATTTAAAGCGGAATACAAAGTCGTTGTTTTGCCGCTTCCGGTAGGCCCTGTTACGAGAATTATTCCATAGGGATGATGTATAAAATCGTTGAATAATGTTAAATCCTTTTGCGAGAAACCTAATGCTTCTATGTCCTGAAGGAGAATATCCGGGTCGAATATTCTCAGCACTACTTTCTCTCCAAAAGCCGTAGATACAGTGGAAATACGAAGCTCTATCTCCTGTTCCTTGTGAATGATCTTTATTCTGCCGTCCTGAGGGCGGCGTTTTTCAGCAATGTTCATACTTGCCATTGTTTTAATACGGGAAACAATGGCGTTGTAAACCACTTTTTTCAGTACGTATACATTATGGAGAATCCCGTCGATCCTGAAACGAACGATACTGATATCCCTTTTCGGCTCAAGATGGATGTCGCTTGCTCTTTGTTCAAATGCGTAGTAAAAAAGGTTATTTACCGATTGAACAATAGGCTTGGATGCAGGGTCCTGAGCGCCTGAAATGTGCAGACCTTTATGCAGGCGTTCTAAATTTCCCAGGTCTACAGCGCTTATTTTTCCATGAAGAATCATTTCCTGTTCGGCAGCAGATAAAGAATCCATGAGACCGTAAGTCATATTAAAAACATTGTTCATATTCTGTTTTGTGCAGATAACTATTTCTATTTTTAACCCTGTCATTTTCGAAATATCGTCAAAGGGATAATGCAAAAAGGGGTTTGAAATGGCAAGAGTCATCGTTTCGTCATGTTTTTTTATGGGGATTAATCCATAGGCTTTGGCAAACTTACCGGATATCATTTCTGTAATTTCACGGGAATCGAGGTGCAAGGGGTCGATTTTAACAAATTCAATCCCCATATAGTCTGCCAATGCTTTTAAAAAAACATCCTCCGGCAGAATGCGCATATCTAATATTGTATCCTCTATTGTTTTTTTGGAAGAGGCGCTGTCTTGCTCGATTTCAATAACCTGCTTCTCAGAGATAAGGTTTTTCTTCAATAAAATGCCGTATAAATCTTTTCTATTAATGTTTTTCAACATAGTATAAGCGCCTTTACATTACAGGGTGTTCCGTACCTGCCAATGGTTTGCATATAAGTGGCCGTCGACGGTCTTTTACAAATTCTCCAAAGGATAACATAAAATAATTTTAAATGTAAGATTGTGTACAATATCTTGAAAAGTTCCTTTCTGTTTAAAAGTAGACTCATTTTAAAAGTATGTTTTCATAATATTTATCCTTCGAAACATTGAAACAACGGAAACGCTTGATAAGCGTGATTAATGTCATTGACAAGAAAATGTATTGAGACTATAAAATATAAAGTATTAGAAAGGTCAATAATGAATATAATAAACGTTCTTGTAACTGTTTTCGGTTCCTTTATCGGCAGTTTTCTTAATGTGTGCATTTACAGACTTCCAAGAAACAAGTCAATAATTTTGCCAAATTCATTCTGTCCTTCCTGTGAAAAAACGATAAAATTTTACGACAATATTCCGATAATAAGCTATCTGTTGTTAAAAGGTAAATGCAGGCACTGCGGCGCTCATATATCAATAAGATATCCCCTTGTGGAAATGGGAACTGCCTTTCTTTTTTATCTGCTTTATAAAAAATGCGGTCTTTCCTTTGAATTCTTTGTTCATATAATTTTTGTCTCGCTGCTTATTGCAATATCCTTCATAGATCTTGATTTTAAGGCTATTCCCGATGTTTTAAGTATAGGGGGGCTGATTACCGGCCTTGTTCTGGGTTTTTTCAGAAAACCCCTTTTCTTTTATCAGGATTCGCTTTACGGAATCTTAACAGGCGGAGGCATTCTTTTTGCCGTTGCTCTTACATGCCGGTTTTTTATGAAAAGAGACGCTATGGGCGTTGGCGATATAAAGCTCCTTGGAATGATAGGCGCTTTCTGCGGGACAAAGGGGGCAATTTTCAGCCTTATTTCCGGTTCATTCTTAGGAGCTCTGTTTGGAATACCTTTGATGCTGATAAAAGGCAAAGACACTAAATACGAAATCCCTTTCGGACCCTTTCTCTCTCTCAGTGCCTTGATATTCCTGTTCTACGGAGAGAGGTTTATATATGGATTTCTCAATATTATTATGAGAAAATAAAATGAAACAAGCGGAAGATATAGGACATTATTTGTTTTATCTATACAAGGATAGGTTGTATATGAATTTGTCGGGATTATATATAAAAGATAATAAAAGGCGGTGATGTTTTATATGAAAAAAATAGTCATATTTATCCTGTTTTTTTGTTACAGCCTTGTCAATGTTACATATGCGGCTATGACTGACTATTGTATTATGCCTTCTTTTAATACAACGACAACAAAGCCGAACATACTGATTCTTATGGATTATTCCGGCAGCATGCAGTTCCCGGCTTATATAACATGTGATTACGACTGGGATATTTATGACGGCCGTGTTGTTAATTGTCAGACGCCAAGCTCGTCCTCAACAGACAATTACAGCACAACGAAGACTTATTACGGATATTTTGATAACACAAAATACTACCAGTATTCATCAAGCAAGTTTCAGGTCAATACAGCCTGTACCAACACCGACAAGATCGGAAACAGCAATACATGTGTATCCGGCAATCTTTTAAACTGGATCACCTCTACAAGAATTGATGTTTCAAGAAAGGTATTGACCGGCGGCAGAACAAATACCGGCAGCTCCGATATTTATCAAAGCGAAGGAGCAAGAGTAGTGTACACGGATACGGGCATAAACTGTAAATTTACTATTACTACTACAAGCACTTCAGGCTCCGGAGCTACCAAGGCAAGAACGCTTGCGATCGCTAACCGGGACAGCACTCACGCATGTCCTCTGGGCACCCTGAGTGCCAGTGATATTGATATACAGCCGGTGGACCCCAGTACAGACAAAGGAATAATTCAGGATTTTTCCGACAAAGCCACTTTTGAATTTATGATGTTTAATTCTGATGATCGGGGCAAACTGCTTTCCGCGAAAGATGCAACGCAAAGTTCCATGATTTCGGCGATAACCAATGAACAGCCGTACAACGGCACCCCTACCGGTGAGGGACTATGGGAAGCCTATGATTTCTTTAAACAGAGCAATGACCATAGTTATTGTGATAACACAAGCGATATCAACGCCGGCAGCGGCGTAAAAGACCCTTATTATGATGGCACCGGCTCCAGCAACAATGCTATTCCCTGCAGGAAATGTTTTGTTCTGCTTATATCAGACGGCGCCTGGAATGGCAGTGTTGATCCTCTAACACCCGCAAAAACGATGCGTACAACAGATATGAGAACCCTTACCGGAACACAGAACGTTATTACGTATGTAGTCTATGCCTTCGGAGACAAGGACCCTGATGTAAAACTTCAGGGACGGCAGGCCATGATAACGACAGCTATTTTCGGAGGTTTTGAGGACAGTGATTCAAATTCATGGCCTTACCCATTCACAGGTTATCCTACTGACAGCAGAACAGTAACCTATCCGCGGACCCAATGCGACCCGGCGAATACATGGAACTCTACTTGTAAGGAATGGGATAAAAACAAAACCGGTCTGCCCTACAATTTTTTTGAGGCTGACGATGGTGATGCAATGCAAACAGCATTGCTGAACGCGTTAAACGACATGCTGCGCCGGGCATCATCAGGGACTGCGGCATCGGTACTTGCTTCAAGCGAGGGAAGCGGCGCGAATCTTTTGCAGGCGGTTTATTATCCGAAAAGGCTCTTTACCGACACTGAAATAGAGTGGACAGGAGAAATCCAGAATCTCTGGTACTATATTGACCCTTTCCTTCAGAGCACATCAATAAGGGAAGACACGAACGTTGCAGGCACAAGCGGCGCCAAGATACTCAATACTGTAGATGATTATGTAATAAAATTTTTCTTCGACACTGCCGACAACAAAACAAAAGCTCAAAGGTATTCCACTGCCACCGATGGTTCAACGGAAACTTATGTCGATACGGTAAGCCTTGAGGATATAAAAAGCCTCTGGGAGGCCGGAACACTACTATTCCAAAGAAATCTTACGACTTCGCCCAGAACTATATATACAACTACAAATGGGAGCTCCTTTTTAACGAATAATTTTTCAACTACAAATGAAACAACTTTAAGGTCGTATTTGCAGGCTACAAATGCAACTGAAGGTTTGAAAATAATCAACTTTGTCCACGGAACTGATCAGACAGGATATCGAAACAGAACAGTGACTATAGGAAGCACTACCGGGGTATGGAAACTGGGAGATATTGTAGATTCAACTCCACGCCTTCAATCTTCAATACCGGCAAACACCTACCACCTGAAAGCGCCGGATGGCTATCTGGACACCACCTATCTCGAATATATCCAGGACAGCGCGTATCTGAGCAGAGGTATGGTGTATGCCGGCGCGAATGACGGGATGCTCCATGCCTTTAAGCTGGGCACACTGGAACAAACCTGGACCAGCCCTACGCAGGGCGCATATGATAAAGCCAGGCTGACCGGCAGTGATCTTGGAACGGAATCCTGGGCTTTTATACCCAAAAATTCTCTGCCGTACCTTAAATATACTGCTGATACAAGCTACTGCCACCTGTATTTTGTTGACATGCCTCCATTAGTGATTGATACAAGCGTTCCCACAGGGACAGGAACCGATACCACAACCGCGACAAAAACAAAAAGCAGTTGGAAGACAATTGTTATTGGGGGAATGGGGTTGGGAGGCGCGAATAAAATATCAACCGATTCCTGCACAATCAATACAACAAGCGGTACCTGTGTTAAAACCCCGACTACAGATCCTGCCGATTCAACAAAGGGTTTGGGATATTCTTCCTATTTTGCCCTTAACGTTACCGACCCGGCCACCCCTTCTCTTTTGTGGGAGTTTTCGAACCCTGACCTCGGTTTTTCCACTTCCGGCCCTGTGATTATACGGATTGGTGATATGGATAAAAACGGAAAGTGGTTCGCCGTCTTTGCGTCAGGCCCCACAGGCCCTATTTATACGACAAAACAACAGTTTTTGGGCACTTCGAATCAAAACCTTAAATTATTTGTCCTTGATCTGTATACCGGTTCTCTTCTCAGAACAATCGATACAAGCATCACGAATGCCTTTGGCGGTTCTCTCTATAATGCGGCTATTGATACGGAAAAAGGAGATGTTCTGGCAACAGGCAGATATAGCGATAATGTATTCTATCTCGGATACACGGAGAAAAACACGGCAACATCCACCTGGACAAAGGGAGGTGTTTTGCGCGTTATCACAAAGGAAGACCCGGACCCTGCCAACTGGGTTGTAAGTACTGTTGTTAATAATATAGGCCCTGTTACGAGCGCTGTTTCAAAACTTCAGGATAGAAAGAACAGCAAATTATGGCTTTATTTCGGTTCAGGCAGATTTTTTTACAGGTATGATGATACTGTAGACGATAAAATGAATCAGAGGGTTCTTTACGGGGTAATGGAACCCTGCTATAATACGGCTACCGGACCTACCAATAGCATTCACAACACCTGTACAACCTCTTTAAGTTCAGGGGATTTTGATGATCAGACCACGTCCCCAAGCGCGACTCTGGTTTCCGGGTCAACTGGCTGGTATGTTAATCTTACCGGATCAACGACAAGCGCCGGGGTTGTCACCACAACAGAATCAGAAGCTGTTAACGCCGCGGAAAGGGTTATTACAGACCCTCTTGCCGTTTTTTCCGGATATGTTTTCTTCACAACCTATGCGCCCTCAACGGATATATGCTCCTTAGGCGGCAGCACATATATCTGGTGTACGAATTATAATACAGGAGGGGCATGTGTAGGGCTGGGAGGAAAAGCGATTATGCAGGTTTCTACCGGAGCGATCCAGGAATTGTCTTTATCATCGGTTTTTTCAGAAAAAGAGTTCAGACGTTCCGTTGCGATTTCCGGTATGCCTCCAAAGGGACAGGGATTGTCCGTTCTCATCGGCCCGCGGCCTTTAAGAAAAATATTGCATATAAGGGAAAAATGAAACAAAAGGGATTTTCATTGGTTGAAGTGCTGGTGGTCATAGCTATAGCCGGTATTCTGGCAGGACTCAGCGTAGCGAATTTTTCCGGATTAACGAAGAAATATAATGTAGATAATGAAGTAAGGATGATATATTCGGACTTGTCAAATGTAAGAATTATGGCGATGAATAAAAACAGAACGCACTTTGTAGTCCTTTCTTCATTCGGTTATATCGGCTATGATGATAACAGCCCTGCTCCTGATGGAGATGGAACGCTTACGGTAGGGTCAGATACCGTTGTCATGGCAAGCAACAGAATGTTAAATCTTGGTACACAGAAGACTAAGGATTTTTATTCAATAGCCTGGAATGGAACTAATCCGATATCCTTCAATTCCAGAGGCATTTGCACAACGCCCGGTACGATTTGTGTATATTCAACGGTCCAGCCTCTTTATGACTGCGTATCGATTGCGGCTACAAGGATAAGGCTGGGAAAATTATTAGTCCAGGGGAGTTGCAGTGCAACTAACTGTCAAATTAAATAATAAAGGCTTTACGCTTATCGAGGTTCTTGTTGCCAGCATTATTCTGACAATCAGTACGCTGGGGACGCTCCAGGCCATAACGTTTTCAATGCAGCATAATCTCAGCAACTACTCAAGAGACGAATCTGTGAGAATTGCCGAGCAAAGAATGAATGAGTTGAGAGATACATCTTTTGCAGCCCTTGCCACCGGCAATTCCGTTGTAACAAGACGATATAAAAACGTTACGAGAACTTTTAATGTTAATTGGACCGTTACTTCTCTGTCAACAAACAGCGTTGCCCTTCAGGTAGTGGTTAACTGGACTATACTGGGAAAGGTGTATTCACACAGTATAACATCAATAATAAGCAGAGGCATATGAAGGCGCCCGTATGATAAAGCATAGAGGTCAGGAAGGATTCAGCCTTATCGAGTTGCTCATAGTTACCGCAATCGTTGCTGCTGTAATTATAATGAGCTCGGATACATTTACTATAATGCTGAGACAATCAAGCCAGACAGCCAAAGTTGTAGGCTCAGAAATAGACAGCATCATCGGCATTAATATATTGCGCTACGACGTGGAACATGCCGGTTATGGATTGCCCTGGAGGTTTCGGAATACCCCTTCAGCTACCGACTATGAAGCTGCCGCGGCAATTACTGCCAGCGCTTACAATGATGTGCCGCCTAATGTGCCGCGAGCATTTGTTACCGGCAATAATGCAGGGTATAACAGCTCCGACTATCTTGTGATTAAATCTACAATAGCAGGTACAAGCGATGCTGCCCAGAAATGGACTTATATTATTCAAGGCGGCACCCCAAAGGTCTGGAGTTCTGCAAAGCTTGATCTTGTCACCAATGACAGGGTTATCGTAATTAAACCAAGAGTGGACGAAAGTTCCCAGAATGAATTGATCATGAACGGCGCAATTTTTTTTACAGCATTCAATGCCGCAAGCTTTCCTGCTGCATTTTCTCCAAGCCTTCCATCTGAGAGGTTCATTATATACGGTGTTGCTCCTGTTGCTGCCGGAGAAGCAAGCCTGCGGATGCCCTTTAACAGAGCAGATTATTATGTTGCAAGACCGTCGTCTAATATGCCTCCATCATGCGCCCCGAACACGGGAATTTTGTATAAGGCCACAGTTAATCACGGTGACGGCCAACTCACCGAGATGCCTCTTTTTGATTGCGTTGCCGATATGCAGGTAGTATTCGGTAGAGATACAAATAGCGACGGTGTCGTTGATAATGCAACCAATAACATATCAGCGCTTACGGCAGAACAGATAAGGGGGCAGATAAAGGAGGTAGCCATTTATATACTGGCGCAGGAAGGGCAAGTAGATACATCCTACACGCATTCATCCTCAGTAGTTACTGTGGGAGATACTGATGCAGCTTCTCTCTACTTCGGATTGGGAAGCACTTTCAACCTGAGTTCTACTATCGGTACGGGCTGGCAGAATTACCGGTGGAAGGTGCATACATTAAAAATAAAGCCCAGACAATTATACTGATCATATAAGGATGGAAATGCGAGCTTTATCGGATAAAAAAGGCGTAGCGCTGGTAATGGTCTTGATGATAATGGCCATCTCCGCTGCCATGGTTGCGGTAGTTTTATTTTTTATTCAAAAGGGGACGGAAATTTCAGCAATTGAAAAAAAATATGCAACTGCTAAAGAAGCATCCCTTGGCGGAGTTGAAATATTCACAAAAGAAGTTATCCCCCTGGCGATTGTTACTGCAAGCACTACTCCAGCCAGCTCTTTAACGGCTGCTCTTGCTAATTTTACTACCATAACAAGCGCCACAGTTACAGCCGTTGCGACAAACGCATGTTTCAGCGACAAGTTATTAAAATCAACAGCAAACTGGGCAAGCACGTGCAGCAGCACTTCAGACCCGAAAACATCACCGGATGTGAGGTTTACTCTATCAGGCGTTTCTCCTGCAGTGCCTTTTGATGTTTATACAAAAATAACCGATACGGTTAAAGGCAATACAAATACGGGCGGTGTTGTCCTTGAGGGAGGAGGGACTGCGGAAACAGGAGGGGGTATGATATCTATGCAGCATTTTCCATACATGTATCATATGGAAGTGCAGGGAGAAAGGCAGCTAAACCCCAATGAAAGGTCAAACTTTGAAGTTCTCTATGCCTATTAAGCAGAAGATCAGACGTAAGCCGATAGCAAAAAAGCAATTTACAAGAAAGAAGGGTATATATATACTCGTTTCTGTTTTGACTGTTTTATTGATAATCGGATTTTTTATGTATAAAGGAAATAAGCAGCCCCTCAAATTTGCTGAAAAAGACAAAAATTCTATTAAGAATGTTTTGATAGGATATAATACAGAAAAAAGTGAAAATCCCCTGCCAATTATTAAAAAAGCAAAATTGCAGCTTGAATCAATTGATAACATCGATAAAGTAAAAGTAATAATAGAAGGAAAAGATGAAGATAAAAGCGGCATTAAATACAATTATGAATGGTTTAAAAATAATGAACCCTTTGGCGGAAATGTTGATAGCATCAGCGGATTTAAAAAAGGCGACAAAATAGATGTTAAGGTAACATCCTTCTATGAAAAGCAATTTGGCCAGCCGGTGCTGTTAAGTATCGAGATAGCGCGCGTCACACCAAAAATCATTGAAAATAAAGAAATAAGTTTCGATGGAAAACTGCTGTCCTATCAGGTCAAGGCAGTTAATCCGGAGGGTGGCGCTCTTAAATACTCTCTCATTGATCCTCCAAAGGGTATGACAATAAACAATGAGACCGGGATGATTAATTGGCCGGTTAAAGAAGAAGACTATGGCAAGAGGGAAATAAAAGTCAGAATATCAAGTAGTGACGGAGCCGAAGTTGTTTATCCGTTAAGTATTGATCTTAATAAAGTCGCTCAATAAAGAGAGCGGAAGGTCTTTCTATAAACGTCTTCATAAAATCTTTTTACTATACTGAAAATAAATCTCTTCTATTGATTATATTCAGCCTGTTGTAGGAATCTTTATATCTGAGGCCTTTTCTTGCCCGGTTCTTCCTTGGCTGGTGCAGGTGTGGGGGCTACCTGTACCCGGAGCTCCACGAAAGCACAAAAAACACGAAGATCATCAAGGAGTGTCACAAGATCGGTTTTCGTATAGGATGAAAGGCCGGTCTCGAAATTCTTTGTGAAGGATCGAAAAGTATCAATCTGCTTTTTCAGGGGTACTGGTTTTTTCCTGGCCGGTATCGGCTTGGCCTTCTTATAGGCAGCGAACATTCTTTCCAGCCGTGCCTTCGTTATAGGTGTTTTCATGATGTCATTGAAGATCTGTGAAAGATCAGGGCAATCCAGGTTCGCGGCAAAGATATATCCCTGTGAAACAGGGAGGTTTCCTGCCTGAATAGCAGCCTGAATTTCGGGAGGTGTTTTTAAAAGCGATATCACGTTGAACAGCGTGTTTATTGACTTTGCAGAGATTTCAGAAATCGTTACAACTGTTGTAACGATTTCTTCAGGGAGGGTTTCTGGCTTCCGGTTGTACCGCACCAGATCGCTCATTACCTCATCAAAATTGTACCCTTGGTCAGGATGTTTTGCCTGAATATATGCCAGTATCCCTTTTGCCTGATCTATGGGATTTAAGTCCTCCCGTTGGAGGTTTTCTGTAAGCTGGATAGCCAGTATTTCATCCTTTTGAGCGACTGTATTAACAATTCTTGCGGGAATTGTTTCCATGCCGAGTTTTTGTGCTGTCAGATATCTTCTTTCTCCACAGAGGAGGAGATATTTGTCATCCTTTGGTGTTACCAGGACAGGTTCCAGTACACCCCGGTCTCTGATTGATTCCATAAGGGCTTTAAAGGACTCGCTTGTTGTGTCAATGGTTGTGCGAACCTGTTCTTCCACAAGAATGCTTCCCAAAGGCAGGTACAAAAATTCGGGAATTTCAATTTTCTTTGTGGCCATATTTACCCCCGTTCTTAATAGTATCCTTGTTGTTCTCTATATACAGGATATTGTTAATATATATCACATGAGCCTCTCGAAAAAAATAAAAAAACGATGAATTGGTTGTTCCGAATAAAAAATCGCATTCTATAGACAAAATACTCCTCAATAAACATGCATTTGCGCGCGGTCCCATTTTGTACGAAATCAACAGGTTTTAAACGATAAAGAAAGGGGCCTCTTGCAAAAGTATTGCAAGTGCTTTTTTCTGTCATTCCCGCGAATACCCTGAAGGGCACAAGCGCGGGAATTTTGTAAATTCAAAAACTTCTGGACTCCGGCTTTCGCCGGAGTGACGGTATTTTATAGTTTTGCAAGAGGGCCAAAGAGATGAATTTATTGAAGCAATTAATGCGGTCCGAAGCGTAACGTATGGGACTGTTCATTCCTCTTGAACAAATAATGCTTGTTGTAGTAGTGTTATAGACTTAACGACTATGAAAACGGACAGCTTTAAAGAATACTTTAAACAACAGGAAAATTACTACCTGTTTTATATTATTTTTTTGTTCGCCTATGTTTCCTATTATCTTGTCCAGTGGCCTATATTTGCGGGAGATAATGACCTTTGGTATCACCTGAACGGCGGTCGATATATTCTGGAACATGGAGCAATACCAAAAGACAGCAGCTTCTTCTCTTTCATGACACCGGCTCGCGAATGGGTTGATTATTATTGGTTATTTCAGGTTCTGGTCTATAAAATCTACACATTCTCAGGATATTTTGGCCTCATATTTCTTCGTACAATTATTTTTCTTGCAACAGTATTTATTATTTATCTGATTTTAAACAGAGGCATTAAGAATAAACCTGATTTATACACAGTATTGGTTTTCTCGCTCTATCTGCTCTTGATGCTCCCACGGTTCAGTTTAATCAGACCTCACATGTTTACCTATTTTTTTATCGTGCTTTTCATTTTCATTCTTGAATTAAAACCCAGATATATAACAGCTTTACCGTTTATTGCAGTATTCTGGGTCAATCTTCACGGGATTGAATACCCGGTAATTCTCTTGATAGTTCTATCGTATCTTGTTGAGTTTTTTATTAACCACATAAGAAGTAAAACACATATCAGCAAAAAGGAACTCTATTACATTGTTCCACTGATTCTGTCCATTGCTGCTGTTTTTTGTACTCCCCATGGTGTACAGCTTACGTGGGTACCATTTATTCCTACAGAATTTGCTTCACTTTATATAAGTGAGATAGCATATATAAAATCAGAGGAATTACTCTCGTTTCAAATTGTAAAAATGTCGTTTGCATATGGAACTGTTTTTAATATTTTACTTTTTGTATCATCCATGGCTGCGATAACAGCTTTATTCAACAGGAACAGAAAAATAGGGCAGATGCTCATGTTTGCAGGCGGTATAGTCCTGCTTATAAAAGCAGGCAGGTTTCGATATGAATGCGCGCTCCTTTCTTTGCCTATTTTAAAAGATATTTTACCAGGCATGTGCAGAGAATTTCAGTTCAGGAATAATATTTTTAGACCGGTTTGGATAATTGCTGTAGTCATTGCAATGCTCATTCCTGTCTTAACCTTGAAAAACTCCTTTATTAATCTTCCCAGATATCCTTTTTCGCATAGAAACCTTCCGGAAGGAATCTGCACATTCTTGAACAAAATAACCGAGGCAAAGGGTACGGTTTTTAATCAGCCAAACAATGGCGGCTACCTGCAATGGATGCTCTACCCGAAATACAAAATTTTTATGGATATGGAAATCCCCTTTCTTTTCATTAATGAAGATATATTTACAGCAAATAACGCCTTTTCTACTGAAACAGGACTGGCTACCATTGTTGAAAAATATCATCCCTCTTTTATTATTACACCTATCTGGAATGGCAGATTTAAAGGATTGATTGTAAAATACCCCGAATACAGGGCCATTTTTTTTGATGAAACAAGTGTTCTTTATATCGATAAAAAACAGTTCCCTAAAATAGCTGATGAATATGAATTGAAAGAGATTGATGTTTACAGCATTCTTAATATGAACATTAACACAATAATATCAGAAAAAAAAGATGAACAAATGTTGAAGGAATTGTCCAGGCTTAATAATATTTATTCCGGCTGTAGTTTTGTAAACCATTTAATGGCACTCTTATATAGCAAACAAAAGGATTACGCTAAATCAATAATATATTCAGAAAATATTATAAAAAATTATCCTGAAAATCCGGTTGGATATAAACTTAAAGGCGATGCACTGAAAAACATGGGAAAATATGAAAACGCTCTCTCAGAATATAAAAAAGCATTGGAAAGGAGTGTCAATAAGGCAGAAATATTCAGGGAAATCGGCGATATCTATATGAAGCAGCAAAAATACGCGAAAGCATATGATACCCTGAAGATGATTACAGATCCATTTTCCGGTACAACAGATTACAAAGCCATGTACGATGTCTGTCTCGCTGCAATTCTGTCAGGGAATCAAAGAGATTCAGAGATACTTTTCCAATATGCAAACGCTCTTATTCCAACGGAAGATAAGGAATGGAATGCAAAGTATGCCAAGCTTGCGGAGAGGATTAAGCAAGGAAAATAGCCTGAAGGAAAAAATATTTTCTCAGTTATTTTAATATAGATTTCAGTTCCGGACTATTTGTTTAAAAGTGACAAAAATCATTTACAAAAGAAAAATTTATGATAAAATAATATCTGTATTAATAAATAAATTTATTTAAGGAGGTTTTTATGATTAAGGTTAACAGAAATAGTAAAGGTTTTACATTGATTGAGCTTTTGATCGTTATCGCGATCATTGGTATCCTTGCTGCTATTGCTATCCCTGCATACACTGGATACACAAAGAAGTCAAAGATGTCGGGCGTGACAAGCGCAATGGGAGCACTTAAAAACGCGATATTAGCTTATTACACAGAAACCGGATCTTTAGGGGCCGCCGTAACCGCCGCCCAGATTGCCGGCAACTTTGGTATTTCTCTGCCCACTCAGTATATTAGTGGAACACATGCAAACACAAATGTTGCTTATACTGCCGCTACTGATACCATCGTCATATCAGTTCAGCAGAATGTAGAGCCTACCACAGGAGGTCTAGTAAATTTAACAGGAACACCTGCCGGTGGTACATGGGTATTTAATAGTGACTCTACTACCATTAGAAATCTTCTTCCAAAATAACATTTAACAACGGTCAAAAAATGGGGGGCATTTTCAGCTCCCCATTTTTTTGCCTTAAAACAATCATAATTATTATTGAATTATATTGGGGGTTCGTAACATATTGTGTTCTATGTAATATTTATTCTTGGGGCAATAGTCGGCAGCTTTCTTAATGTCTGCATTTATAGGTTACCAAGAGAAAAATCCATTATACGACCCCCATCATCCTGCCCCTCCTGTGAGAAACCGATAAGATTTTACGATAATATTCCCATAATAAGCTATCTTCTGTTAAAAGGTAAATGCAGGCAATGCAGCGTTCATATATCGATAAGATATCCTGTAGTGGAATTTATAACAGCCTTTCTTTTTTTCTTTCTTTTTAGAAAATTCGGCCTTTCCTTTGATTTTTTTGTGAATGTTTTCTTTGTTTCCATACTCGTTGCCATATCTTTTATTGATTTTGACTTTCAGATTATTCCTGATGTCCTGAGTATAGGGGGCTTGATTGTTGGTTTTTTTCTGGCTTTTTTCAGAAAACCTTTGTTTTTATATCAGGATTCGCTCTATGGAATACTTCTTGGCGGCGGGATTCTCTTTGTTATTGCCTATGGCTACCAGTTGTTAAGAAAAAGAGAAGGTATGGGCGGCGGCGATATAAAGCTCCTTGGAATGATAGGAGCTTTTTGCGGGATACAAGGGGTAATATTCAGCCTTATGGCCGGTTCATTGTTGGGAACTGCAGTTGGCATACCTATGATGCTGATAAAGGGGGAGGATTCAAAATACGCGATCCCCTTCGGGCCCTTCCTCTCTCTTGGCGCGTTGATATTCCTGTTCTTCGGGGAAACAATGATAAATATGTTTCTTAACATTGCTGCCGCCGGGGGAAAGTAAAATGGTGCGGTGTATTAGTTTATACCGCTCTCCGCGATAAAATGTTTGACTAAGGGAGGTTCGGAACCGGTGTGGAAGGACCTGGCGAGACCCCATATCTCCTGGTCTGATACAGTCATGCGTTCATGCTGACGCATATGTTCTCCCCATGATTCAACAATAAAGGACTCGGTATAATTTATTGGATTTGCTATATCGTGAAAGAGGTTCCATTTTATTGCGCCGTCTCTGCGCCGTATCATCTTTAATGCCTTCATTGCCTGTATGAACTCTTTTGACTGTGATGGATCAACACAGTATTCCACAATAATAAGCACCGGCCCTTCATCGGTCTCAGGTTCGCTTGAAACGACCAGTACCGGCCAATGCTGGGATGGGGTGAGATCAAGTCCTTCGCCGCTGCTAAGCTTGAAGCGCCAGGTAAAGAAAGCGCTTGCAACAAGAAATAATGACATTATAGTGAGAGTTGAAGGTATGCCGATCCATGTAGCTATTGCTCCGCAAAGAAAACTGCCGATAGACATGCCCGCGAAAAAAATAAGCAAATATACGGATAGAACTCTGCCTCGCACCCAGGCCGGTATTACAGCCTGAACTGCCATATTAAATACTGAAAGCAGTATCAGCCAGGCTATGCCGCCGGCAATCATAATCATGCCGAGCAGCGCTATTGATCTGACATAAGCAAGTGATAGTATGGTCAGCGCAAATATGTTTGAAGCGATCAATACAAGGAGAT
The DNA here is from genome assembly GCA_964532465.1 of uncultured Syntrophorhabdaceae bacterium. Classification (GTDB taxonomy): domain Bacteria; phylum Desulfobacterota; class Syntrophorhabdia; order Syntrophorhabdales; family Syntrophorhabdaceae; genus JAPLKB01. Next base: position 36,965 of record CAZHHX010000030.1, read on the forward strand.
TTAAAGAAATCCTGTTTCTCAGCCAGTGAAGAAGGGGCGCGCCTGAAAGTCCGCCCATACCGAAAAGACCCATTAATACGCCATAGCCGAATGAACTCAAACCAAGATCTTTTTGAGCTATAATCGGAAGAAAAGCCCAGAGAGAACTGCTGAAAGCAGCAAAAAATATGGTATGTATAAGCACTGATTGCACCTGGGGTGCGTTTTTCACATATCTTATTCCTGTTTTTATCGCGCTGATAAAGCGTTCTTCCGGAAGCATATTTCTCTTTTTCTCCCGATGCCAGACTTTTAAAACAATAATTACTCCGAGAAAAGAGATGCCGTTTAAAATAAAAGTTGCCCCTGTTCCTATGGCTGATATTACAATGCCGCCAAGTGCCGGACCTGCCACTCTTGCTACATTGAACCCGACAGAAGTAAGTGTGATGGCTGCCGGCATGTCGTCGCGATGGACCAGTTCCGGGATTACAGCCTGCCAGGCCGGGGCATTAATTGCAGCTCCTAAAGAGAGAAAAAAAGTAAAAAAGAGTAAAATTAACGGTGTTGTGAAATTAGCTGTTGTTAATATACCCAAAACAACGGATACGCAAAGCATCCATATCTGCGCGATAAGGAGAAGCCGCCGCCTGTCAAAAATATCGGCTAGCGCACCGGCGGGCAGGGCAAGCAAAAAGAATGGCAGAGTAGTTGCTGTCTGCACCATGGCAACCATGAAGGGAGACGGCGCAAGAGTTGTCATAAGCCAGGAAGCCCCGACCTCATGCATCCAGGTTCCTACCAGCGATACAACATTTGTAATCCAAAGCATCCTGAAAATAGGTTGTTTAAGGGGATTCCAGATAGATGTTGCTGAACGTTCTTTTTGTGACATGCGATAATAGTATACCAGAGTTTTAATAATCCCTGAATTTATTTATTCTGACGGCCTGCTGTCCGAAGCTTGTGCCATCCCCCGAAATATCTTGATAATTAGGGAAGTTGTGTTTATAATACACCATCTGACAATGGAGGATTTGGATGAAAGTAGAAGTGGTAGATATTGATCGTGTACGAAAAAAGGTTGAAGTTGTATTCCCGGAAGAAAAGATTGTTGAATTAACGGAAGGGTTATATGAAGAATTGAAAAAACATGCAAAAATAAAGGGATTCAGACCCGGAAAGATTCCAAGGTCTATTCTGACAACATATTATAAGGATTATATCAATGAAGAAGTGAAAAAGAGGCTTTTAGAATTTTCAATGGCAGACGCTCTTAATGAAGCAAAAGTTGAACCTCTTGTGGAGCCCGTTATTGAATTTTTAGAAGATAACGAGCGTCATGGCTATACGCTTGAATGTGAAGTAACACCTGAAATTGAGATACCTGTCTATAAAGGCGTTGAAGTTGAGGTTGAGGCCATTAAAGTGACGGATGAAGATTTAGATAAAAGGTTGGATGGTTTAAGAGAAATGCATGCGCAGATGCTAACAAAAGAGCCTGACGCAGAGGCGCAAAAGGGCGATTTTGTTATCATCAAGTACCAGGGGTATTTAAACGGCAAACCTGTAAAAGATATAGTCACTGAAGGTTATCCCATGGAACTTGGTTCTCCCCAGGCAATGCCTGAGTTTGAAAATAAAATTTACGGCATGAAATCCGGTGAAGAGAAAGACATAAGCGTAGATTTTCCTGAGGATTACCCGAATAAAGATATCGCGAAGAAGACAATTATTTTTAAAGTAATGATTAAGGAAATCCGCGAAAAGAAGCTTCCCGAGATAAACGATGAATTTGCGAAAGATATTAATTTTGAAAACATGGAAAAGGCCAGAGAAGGCTTGAGGGAAGAAATTAAAAAGGAAAAAGAGAATTCAAGAAATCAGATTATATCACAAAAAATAGTAGAAACTTTGATTAACAGCGCCGATATTCCTGTCCCAGAGAGGCTTCGCGAAAAACGGATTGAAGGCATGATGAATGAAGCATTGGGGCAATTCGACGTAAACAGTTTTGCTGCTGAGGATCTTCAGAGTTTTGAGAAAAATATCAGATTGGATTTTGAGAAAAAAGCTGAGGACAGGATTAAAGGAGATATACTCCTTTTGAAGATAGCCGACAAAGAAGGGATAAAGCAGGAAGAAAATGATGTCTATGAAAGGATGAAGAAGCTTGCCGAGGAGACTAAAAGACCTTATGATGACGTGAAAAGTTTTTACGAAAAGAACGGACTTATGGGTTATGTAAAAGGCAGTATTCTGCAGGAAAAGACAGTTAATTTTTTAAGAGAGCACGCTGTTATTAAGGAGAAGGAATGAATCTCGTACCAATTGTCATAGAAAAGGATGGAAGAGGAGAAAGGGCTTACGATATATATTCAAAACTCCTGAAAGAAAGGATTGTATTCCTCGGGACAGCTATTGATGATAATGTCGCGAACATTATCATAGCGCAGCTTCTCTATCTTGAATCCGAAGATCCGTCAAAAGATATATATCTCTATATTAATTCTCCCGGCGGACATATAACCAGCGGTCTTGCCATATATGATACAATGCAGTACGTGAAGTCTCCCATAGTAACGATGTGTGTCGGCCAGGCGGCAAGTATGGGGGCTGTTCTCCTTACAGGTGGCGCAAAAGGCAAAAGATACTCCCTTCCTCATTCAAGAATACTTATACATCAACCGCTTGGCGGCGTTCAGGGACAAGCGACAGATATCAACATTCAGGCGAAAGAGATTTTGAGAATGCGTGATGAGATTAACAGGATTTTTACAGAGCACACAGAACAATCAATTGAGAAAATTTCCCTTGATACGGAAAGGGATTTTTATATGAACCCTGAACAAGCCAAGGAGTATGGTATTATTGATGAAATTGTGGAGAAACGAAAATGACGATGATTAAAAAATCCAATGGCAGGACAATGAAACTGTACTGTTCATTTTGCGGTAAAAGCCAGGATGAGGTAAAAAAACTTATCGCAGGCCCCATGGTGTATATTTGCGATGAATGCATCGGATTATGCAATGAGATTATACAGGAAGAGGTTAAAAAAGAGAGATTTGACTATATTAAAACATCCATACCGAAGCCTCATGAGATCAGAAAGCTTCTCGATGAATATGTTATCGGACAGGATTACGCGAAAAAGACCCTTTCCGTGGCTGTCTATAACCATTATAAAAGAATAGAGTCCAGACTTACCTTTGATGAAGTCGAGATTCAGAAAAGCAATATTCTATTGATAGGCCCGACAGGTTCCGGCAAGACCCTTCTCGCGCAGACGCTGGCAAGGGTTCTTCATGTGCCTTTTACAATAGCTGACGCAACGACGCTTACCGAAGCAGGATATGTCGGTGAAGATGTGGAAAACATCATATTGTATCTCCTCCAGGCTGCTGATTATAATGTGGAAAAGGCTGAAAAAGGCATTGTCTATATAGACGAGATTGATAAGATATCAAGGAAGACCGACAGCCCATCGATAACGAGAGATGTATCGGGAGAGGGTGTTCAGCAGGCACTTTTAAAGATTATCGAAGGTACGGTTGCAAATATACCGCCAAAAGGCGGCAGGAAGCATCCCCAGCAGGAATACATAAAAGTGGATACGTCCAATATACTTTTCATATGCGGCGGCGCTTTCAATGGTATAGATACGATTATTGCCCACAGGATCGGAAAGAAAGGCTTAGGCTTTGGAGTTGATGTAGAGGGTGGACGCGACAAGAGATACACTGAACTTATCAAAGAAATCCAGCCTGAAGATCTTTTAAAATACGGTCTTATTCCCGAATTCATAGGGAGACTGCCCATAATAGCAACGCTTGACGAACTCACTGAAGATGTGCTTGTAGAAATATTAAAAAGACCGAGAAATGCCATTGTGAAGCAATACAGAAAACTCTTTGAACTGGAGAACGTAAAGCTTACTTTTACAGAGGGAGCCATAAGGGCAATTGCAAAAGAAGCCATGAAGAAAAAAACAGGGGCCAGAGGCCTGCGCTCTATCCTGGAAAAGGCCATGCTGGAAATAATGTATGAAATACCTGAGATCCCTAATATAAAAGAATGTGTTTTAAATGAAGATGTTATAGTAAATCGGGAGCGACCGATTTTCATATATGAAGAAGAAGCTGAGATTGCCTGAAAGCGGGAAAATTTAAAGAGAATTAAACTATGGAATATAAACCTGACTGTAAATCTTGTTGGCCATTAAATTTTCTTTTGTTAACAGGTGATATTTGGCTGTGAACAATTTGACATTTGAAAGTGAACCTGCTATATTATCCCAACTTGGGCGGATAGCTCAGCGGGAGAGCATCGGCCTTACAAGCCGGGGGTCGCAGGTTCAAAACCTGTTCCGCCTACCATTCAAGCGGGGATGTAGTTAAGTTGGTTATAACGCCGGCCTGTCACGCCGGAGGCCGCGAGTTCAAGTCTCGTCGTCCCCGCCATTTTATTAATAAGGATGCAAAATGCATCTAATCATCTGTATTCATAATCATCAACCAGTTGGAAATATGGATTTCATCCTTGAAGAGGCTTATGAAAAGTCTTACAAGCCCTTCTTCGAAATACTGGATGAGTTTACTGATATTAAAATAAACCTCCATTTCTCAGGCTATCTCTTGTCGTGGCTTAATCAGAACAAGCCGGAATATATAAAATTATTAAAAAGGCTTATAAAAGAAAACCGGATAGAGATTGTTTCAGGCGGTATGTATGAACCTATCCTGTCATTTCTGACCGAAGATGACGGGATTTCTCAAATTAAAATGCATATGGACTATATGGAAAGTGTTTTCGGGGTCAAACCGAAAGGGATGTGGCTTGCAGAAAGAGTGTATGAACCATATATGCCAAGAACCATGAATAGAGCAAATATTCTCTACACACTTGTAGATGATCACCATTTCAAGTCTGTCGGTGTAGCTGATGAAGAACTGTACGGTTATTTTGTAACAGAGCATGAAGGCAACAAGTTGTTTATATTTCCCGGACTGGAGTCCCTTAGGTACGCAATTCCCTTTAGACCCCTTGAGGAGATTGATGAATACTTCAAAGGTGTTGAAGAAAGGGGAGGGGATCTGGCAGTTTTTGGTGATGATGGTGAAAAATTCGGCCTTTGGCCCGGAACGTATGACCATGTTTACAAAGGCGGCTGGCTGAGAAGATTCTTTAAATATCTTGATGAAAACAAGACGTGGTTAAAAACAACTACATTTAGTGAATATATTTCCAATAAGCCTCCGAAAGGGCGTATATATCTTAACTGCAATTCCTATAAAGAAATGTCCGAATGGTGTCTGCCGGCATGTATATCAGGAAGATATGAAACCTGTATTAATTGTGCTGATGAGAGTTATAAGGATTTTTTAAAGGGCGGTTATTTTAAATATTTTCTCATAAAGTATGATGAGAGCAATGATATGCACAAAAAGATGCTCGATATATCGCAAAAAGTCGGAAGTAATGAAGAAGCCAGAAAACATGTTTTTATGGGGCAGTCTAATGACAGCTACTGGCATGGAGTTTTCGGCGGATTGTACCTCCCGCATCTGCGCGCATCGGTATATGAACATCTAATAGAAGCAGAAAAATTACTGGAATTGAAAAAGCCTTTTGTTGAAGGCATATTGAAAGATATTAATATGGATGGCCATGATGAAGCCATCCTTAACAATAATGCAATAAAAGCCTATTTTTCCCTTAAGGAAGGCGGTGTTCTCTATGAGCTTGATTATAAGCCTTCTTCGGTAAATATTATGGCGACACTTCAGAGAAGATATGAAGGCTATCACGATAAGATTAAGGCTGCTGTATCCGCTGATATTGCAGACGGGACAAAGACAATTCATGATATGGTTATAGCCAAGGAAGAAGGTCTTGATAAGTATCTCCATTACGACTGGTACAGAAGGGCCTCATTTATTGACCATGTAATGGGAAAAGATGTTGAATTTGACAGTTTTTATAAAAGCAGTTATCTGGAACCCGGTGATTTTGTTAAAGAACCTTATGGCGTTGAAATAAAGAAAGAGAAGAATCAGGCAATGCTTTCAATGGGAAGGAATGGCCGTTTCCGGAAGAATGGGCAGGACATTGCATTAAATATAAAGAAAGATGTTATCCTGAATAAAGGTGAAAACACAATCTCTGCGGAATATGTAATTGAAGGTGATGTTGATGAACCCTTCTATCTGGGCGTTGAATTCAATTTCTCTTTTCTTGGAAGTGGCGGCGACAGATATGCTGAGATGGGAGGAGAAAGATTTTCTCTTAAAACTCAGGGTGAACTGAAGCCGGCAAGAAGTGTAACATTCCATGATCCCTACCAGCATGTTGATGTTTTGCTTGAATTCGATGATCCAAACGTTGTCTGGACACACCCCGTAGAGGTTATTTCGCTGTCCGAGAGCGGATTTGAAAGAAATTATCAGAGTACGATGTTGATGCCTGTCTGGGATATTGATTTGTCAAAGGGTCCGCGAAGAATAAAAATAAAACTTCAATTAAATAAAGCGTGATTTCTATTTACGATTTATGATTCACAATTTAAACTATTACTCCTTCAATCCAAAATCCGCAATTAATATTTTAAAATCAGACAAAATAGGGATATTCGATAATCGTGAGCAATATGGTCTCAGTAATAATAACAACCTATAATAGACGTCAGTTCCTCAAAGAAGCAGTTATTTCAGTTCTGAATCAGGATTATCAGGATAAGGAAGTGATAGTTGTTGACGATGGGTCCACGGATGAGTCTGTCAAAGAAATAGAAGGACTGCCTGTAAAGTATGTCTGGAAAAAGAACGGCGGAATCAGCAGCGCTCGGAATAAGGGTATCGAAGTCGCCTGGGGCGATTACATTGCTTTTCTTGATGTAGACGATGAATGGATAAAAGGTAAGCTGTCTATGCAGATGAAGAGGATGGAAGAAGAGGGGTTTTCTATTTCCTACACAGACGAAATCTGGATAAGAAATGGAAAAAGGATGAACCAGAAGTTGAAACACAAGAAGTATTCAGGCCATATTTTTGAGCAGTGTCTGCCCCTTTGCATTATAAGCCCGTCCTCTGTTGTCATAAAGAGGGAGATATTTAATAAAGTAGGTCTATTTGATGAATCCCTGCCTGTCTGTGAGGACTATGATCTGTGGCTTCGAATTACTGCACTGTACCCTGTTCTGTTTGTCGAACGCCCCCTGATTATCAAGAGAGGCGGACACGATGATCAACTTTCAAAAAGCTATGAAGCAATGGATAAATTCAGAATTCAAAGCCTTGACAATTTATTAAAAAGCGGGATATTGAATGAAATACAAGAAATAAAAGCGGAAGAAGAACTGAAAATAAAATGCCGGATATTTGCCAATGGAGCAAAAAAAAGGGGTAGGGCAGAAGAAGCGGAATATTACCTCAAACTTGGCAACATTGATAGTACGCACCTTTTTTCATCGTGTAGCTAAAAATACTAAATATCAATCAGATCAAGAAAAGATCGGCAGGTCTGAGGAACATTATCGGACATGGTAATGGCAGTTACAACGGCTATTCCATCCGCTCCTGCTTCGATAACGCTGCGGCAATTATGCAGATTAATCCCGCCGATTCCGACAAGGGGAAGACGCGTATATTGCCGTATGCGGGTTACGCCTTCAATGCCGACACAATACCCCAGGTCTTCTTTGGTGGCAGTGGGGAAAACACCGTTGACCGCTAAATAATCCGCTCCATCCTCCTGCGCGCGAAGAGCTTCATCAACGGTCTTAACTGATATTCCGATAACGGTATCATTTCCTATTATCTTTCGGGCTTCCTTAACAGGCATATCTTCCTGACCCAGGTGAATCCCGTCAGCTCCTACAACCTTTGCGACTTCAACAGCATCGTTAATAATTAAAAATCCATCGTTGGCACGGGTAATTTTCAGCGCATCCGAAGCCAGTTTGATAAAGTCCTGTGCGGGCAGCCCTTTATCTCTTATCTGGATAATTTTTACCCCTCCCAGAAGCGCAAGACTTACCTGCTCAAGCACAGAATATCCTCTGTTTAAAACAGGATCTGTCACTAAGTAAAGCCGGAAATCATGTAATAATGGCTTTCTCATAATGCTTGTTATATTTTTCTCAATACCGGTTTTATCTTAAGCTTTTCAAGCATTGTATCTTCTGCAAGGTTATAGAGCGCGTCATATAAAGCCACCTGAAAGCTCCCCGGTCCTTTTGATATTCGGGCTGCTTCTTCTCCGGCAAGACCGTAATAACCGAGAGCTGCCGCCGCTGCAATAAGAGGGTCAGATTCAACTGCACAAAAACAGGAAATAGCTGTGGTTGCAGCGCATCCTGTACCGGTAACCAGCCCGAACATGGGATGTCCGTTATGAACTTCAATTGACTCTTCGCCATTGGTGATAAAATCAATTTCGCCGGTTATGGCGATTACCTTTTTTAATGTACCTGCCAGATGGTGAGCGCCTTCGCGAACAGCATCAACCGTTTCCAGGGAATCCACTCCCCGGATTTTGATGTCTTCTTCAGGAGTGAACAAAGACATTATCTCAGAAGCATTCCCTCTGATGACCGTTACAGGCACTTCAGCAATAATCCTCTTAATGGCTTCGGTTCTCAGAGGAGTTGCCCCAGAACCCACCGGGTCCAATATAATAGGTATGCCCCTTGCCCCTGCCGTTTTCCCTGCAATAAGCATTGCATCTATCCAATACGGGGTAAGTGTGCCGATATTCAGATTCAGTGCGCCTGCAAATGAAGCCATATTTTCCATTTCTTCGTGAGCATGCGCCATAATAGGTGAGGCGCCTATGGCAAGCGTCACATTCGCAGTACTGTTCATAACGACAAAGTTGGTTATATGATGAATCAGGGGATGCCCGGTCCTGATCTTGCGCAGTATTTCTATCGTTCTTTTCGAAAATTCCCCTTCATTCATAGTGCTGCCACAGCCTCCTGTTATATGTCTTTGTAATCGGGAAGAAAGAATGCTTCCATCTCAATGTGTCTTGATTATGCTTTTATACCATTCAATATATTTAAAAAACAAGGTGTTTTCGTATATAACGTATACGGTGGCTTCCCGTGAAAGAGTACAATTTGGATGGGGTAATGAATGAACTGGTTAGTGTCATGAGGAGGCCTGAGTCAGTACCAAATGAAATTGCAGAAACAGTTTCTGCAATCACTGAAATCTCCGGTAAGACTTCAAAAACACTACATAATTTTCTTTCACTTTTAAAGTTGGTTCCCAAGATTCAGGACGCCTGCCCTCGAGTGTCTTAGTCGGGGGCAATTGTTGCCGGAACCCTGCCTCTTTCCCAGGGGTATCTCTTTGCTGCAAACCTTGGGAGTCCTGACTTTTTTACGATTTTTGATGAAATAATGGAAACACCGGCAACCAATGCAAAACTGGAGCAGATGCTTACCGCATATAAAAAAGCTAAAGCCCTGCCCTCGGGTGCTGTAGCCGGGGGGAAACCAGCAAAGACAAAACCCGTATCCATTAAAAAGAAGGTTGAAGTATTACAGAATGCAG
>CAZHHX010000031.1:0-44151 GCA_964532465.1 uncultured Syntrophorhabdaceae bacterium
ATCTGTCACACCGAAAACGCAAGATGAGGATTAATGGTCAAATGTCGTTGTGGTAGTATTTAAGCTATACTTCTTTTAGAAGGTGTTCTTTGACAATCGAGGCGAGGCGAAGCATGGCAAGGAAAATGGTTTTATACCATGACCGCCTTTGGGTAAGGAAAAAATGTGGTTGTTAGGCCTCCAAAAAACAATTTCGGAGGGATCACATATCGGTTAAAAGAGGAGAGTCTTTACCGTTATATGTGAATCAAAGCGTGTATCACTTTGTATGCGTTAAAAAATGAAGGAATTGAATTTGAAGAAAAGATTTTGTTACCGCAAGGCAAGGCGGATGATGATGCTTTATCTCTGCAATTCCTGTAAAGAACGCATTAAGAATGGTTAAAGCATTGAATTAGGCAAACGTTAATACCCAGAAGAACACCTTTAAAAGCCCTGGTTAAATCCGGGGTTTTTTTATTGGTTTTGAAGATCAGAAACAGGATACGGGAAAAATACAGAGACCATGGTAACTGGCATAGAAATTGTGAGGCAGTTAACAGATACTGAGTTTTTGTACTTTATATATAAATAAGCACGTTGATGTGCGGTGAAACAAAGGCGTTCTAAATCAATGGAACGCCTTTTCTATTACCGGGGCTTACATCGCCCCCTCCACGAACAAAGTCCGTGGAGCCTCCCCCTCTCGCAAGCTGTGCTTGCTAAGAGAAAACCGGCATTACCGGGACTGATGCCCATATCCTTATATACACTAAGCTTGCCGGTATGGGTTGTGATAAAAGAAATAATTTATATGGTATAATTCTATATGTTTGATAATAAACCATCGCGCGATATAAAAGAACTTTCTCTGCTTTTTGAAATCAGTACAAAGCTGAGCGAAAGCCTTGACCTTAAGGCAGTGTTGAAGCCTATTCTTCAAATGACGGCAAAATATATGAATATCCCCAGGGGCACCCTGACGATACTTAACAGAAAAAGTGATGAGATTGTTATTGAAGAATCATATGGCATAGAGTACAAAGAACAGGCAAAAGTAAAATACCGCATGGGCGAGGGTGTTACCGGCAAAGTCATTGACACGGGACAACCTGCCATTATCCCCAGAGTCTCCGATGAACCTCTGTTTCTCGATAAGACAGGATCGAGAAAAAACCTCGATAAGAGCGACATAGCGTTTATTTGTGTGCCTATAAAAATAGGCAGTGAGGTTATAGGCACACTTTCTGCAGATCGGCAATTTAATAAAAATATAACCTTTGAGGAAGATGTACAGCTTTTGACTATTATCGGATCGAGCATCTCCCAGGCAGTGCGTCTTCGTCAACTGGCACAGGAAGAGTTGGAAAAGGTAAGAGAGGAAAACCAGCGTCTTCAGGATGCCTTAAAAAACAGATACAGGCCAAAGACAATCGTAGGAAACTCGAAAATTATGCAGGATGTCTACCACTTGATCGAACAGGTAAGCAAAACCAATACCACCGTGCTTATTCTTGGCGAAAGCGGAGTCGGCAAGGAACGGGTGGCTCATGCAATTCATTACGGTTCAACTCGTGCTGACAGGCCTTTCGTAAAAATAAATTGTGCCGCCCTGCCGGAATCGCTCATAGAAAGCGAACTTTTCGGACATGAAAAAGGGGCTTTTACAGGTGCTGTAACAGCCAGAAAGGGACGTTTTGAGATGGCTCACACAGGAACAATCTTTCTTGATGAGATAGGGGACATTCCGTTAACTCTCCAGACAAAATTATTACGAATATTACAGGAAAAGGAATTTGAGAGAATAGGCGGGGATACCACCATAAAAATCGACACAAGGGTTATTACAGCGACAAACAGAAACCTTGAAACACTTATGCAGGAGGGGAAATTCAGAGAAGATCTCTATTATCGTCTTAATGTTTTCCCTGTAGTTGTTCCGCCGCTTCGCGAACGTAAAACCGATACCATGCTTCTTGCTGATTATTTTATAGAAAAGTATGGCAAGGAACATGATAAAAAGATAGTTAGCATTTCCACATCTGCAACGGACATGCTTATGAATTATCATTGGCCTGGCAATGTACGGGAACTTGAAAATTGTATGGAACGAGCTATCATCCTCTGTGCTGACGGGGTTATCCAGAGTTATCATCTTCCACCGAATCTCCAGAAAAGTGATATTGGCGGACTTCAGGGAAAAGAAGGCACATTCAGGGAAATCATTGTCAACATGGAGCGGGAGATTATCATTGATGAGTTGAAAAAGTCCAGAGGCAACATGGCAAAAGCAGCACGGGTTCTTGGAATCACCGAGAGAATGATCGGAATTCGCATGGCAAAATACATGATAGATCCAACACAGTTTAAGTGATAACAGGGAAAAAGCGTAACAGCAATATGATAATGCACCTCCGGTCGCCGGTATATGGTATCGTCAATGACGAGATGTCTGCCTCCGCAAATTACCAGCACCGTGGGATTAAAAACAATATATTAATTAACAGCGAACAAGTGTTTTTGGAGGATGGATTGCCCCTATTTAGGTTTTTATGAGGAGAAACCATGGATGTTCCGGATATTAGCGTTAAATCAACATTTGGCAGACAGGGGTTTATAGATCTGTTCCGGAAAGAATCTCTTACGGTTCATTTTCAGCCCATTCTCTCCCTTAATAACCACTCCGTTATTGGATATGAAGGTCTGATTCGCGGCATTAGAACTGGAGACCCCGAATTAACCCCGCCCTTCGTGCTGTTTGAAGCAGCAAGAAGGGAAGGCATGATAGTCGATCTGGACCGTCTTTGCAGAGACGTTGTTCTTGAAGAGTACAAGAGCATACAGCGCGGAAAAAAGAATTCTCTTCTATTTCTCAACTTTGAGAGTTCTATTCTTAATACTGTTGTCCCGGGAAATGCCTATCTACTTGATCAGGTCACCTGCAGAGGTATAAGCCCGTCCAGCGTTGTTATTGAAATCATTGAGTCCGAGGTAAACAATGTAACCGATCTAATTGCATTCGTAAACTTCTATCGACAAAAGGGATTCCTGATCGCACTGGATGATGTTGGAACTGGATATTCGAACTTTGACCGTATAACCGCGATCAAACCCGATATACTCAAGGTTGACAGGTTTATCCTGAAAGACCTTGAAAATAATTATTACAAACAAGAAGTATTCAAGTCCCTGGGAAGCCTTGCAAAAAAAACCGGGGCGCTCATACTCGCCGAAGGTGTCGAAACAAGGGAGGAAGTCTTGTGCGCCATGGATTTGAACGCCGATCTTGCACAAGGATATTTTTTTGCCAGGCCTCAACCGTACAACGCAGGAATTGACGAAAATGCCCACGAGGTCATATCTCAGGTAAAAGACCATTTTAAAAGCTACAAGATCAGAAAAATCATGGAAGTAAGGAAACAACATCAATTGTATGACGACACACTGAAAAGTATCCTGGGAAAAATATCCGACAAAATACCACACGACTTTGACGGGCTGCTTAAAGAAATTATTGATGAATTCCTCTGTGTAGATGCTCTATATATTTTAGATAACCGCGGTATTCAATACACTGATACGGTTCTGAACGAAGGTATTACATCACGGAACAAAATATTCCAATCCGCAAAAAAAGGTGACGACCTGTCTCTCAAAGAGTACTTCTACTTCCTTGTTGATTCAGGATTGGCGAAATACACGACCGAAAGCTATATTTCCTTTGCCACGGGAAATCTATGCAGAACTATCACTACCCCCTTCAGGGGTATTGACAATCAACTTTATGTTCTCTGTATGGATGTGTCTAAAACCAGCAGAATAGGTCAATGAAAATGAGGCATTTCCGGTAACACGCTATTTACAGTGGGAAATTGGTAGCCACAAGCTTTCCCGCCTGCCTCATAGCTCCTGCGCTGACCTGACCAATCAAAGCAGACAGGGACAAGAGCTGCGTTTTTCTGTGCGTTTAGAAACAAATAACGCAATCTGAAGGTTACAGCTACCTATAATAACTGTGGAATTTCCATAAAAATCAACTATGGTTTTAGAAAATTAAACAGTATCTAATAAACCAACAAATCTCATATTCATACATTAATGCAGGTTTGAAACCATAATCATACACTATGGTAGTTTTATCAGGATTTTTACGTATTTATTTTCTATCCTAATATATACATCAAGGATTGATATATTCTCCTAACATACTATTTCTATAAGCAACTTTAAATAAGAAATGCCTATCCTTGCCGTCCTGCAGCTTTCTGGCACGATTATTGCCTTATATAAAATCTAAGATGAAATGTTTTGAAAGGAGAGTGCAAATGAGAAAGATAGCAATCTATGGAAAAGGCGGTATCGGGAAATCGACTACCACCCAGAATACTGTAGCAGCCCTTGCTGAAATGGGCAAGAAGATCATGATCGTAGGTTGTGACCCCAAGGCTGATTCAACACGCCTTATGTTGGGCGGATTATCTCAGAAGACTGTTCTCGATACACTCCGCGCAGAAGGAGAGGATCTTGACCTTGATGATGTGGTGAAAACCGGCTTTAAAGGCACCCGCTGTGTGGAATCGGGTGGACCGGAACCGGGCGTGGGATGCGCCGGAAGAGGCATTATTACCTCCATCAACCTCCTGGAACAGCTTGGAGCCTATTCCGAGTCAATCGGTCTGGACTATGCCTTCTACGATGTCTTAGGCGATGTAGTCTGCGGTGGTTTTGCGATGCCCATGCGCGAAGGCAAGGCTAAAGAAATCTATATTGTCGTATCCGGTGAAATGATGGCCATGTATGCCGCAAATAACATCTGTAAAGGTATTGTCAAGTTTGCCGAGTCGGGTGGTATACGCCTCGGTGGTTTGATTTGCAACAGCCGAAAGGTTGATAACGAAAGCGAACTTGTTGGAGCGCTCGCTGAAAGACTGGGAACGCAGATGATCCATTTTGTCCCCAGGGACAATGTGGTGCAGCGGGCAGAGATTAACCGGAAAACTGTTATTGAATTTCAACCTACTGCCGGCCAGGCCGATGAATACCGGAACCTCGCAAAGGCTATTGATGGAAATCAGGTGTTTACAATACCGAAGCCCCTCGATATGGATGAATTGGAAGCTATTCTCATTAAATATGGTGTTGATCAATAACAGCTTGAGCACAAGAATAAAAGGAGGAACAGAAGATGCTGATGATAAGAGCGATCGTAAGACCCGAAAAGGTTGATGCAGTGCTGGAAAGCTTAATGGTGGAGGGTTTTCCTGCAGTCACAAAAGTAAGCGTTTCAGGACGAGGCAAGCAGAGAGGCATCAAGATTGGCGATATTACCTATGACGAGATACCGAAGGAATTGTTGATAATGGTTGTTCCGGACGCAGACAAGGATTTGGTGATCAAGACAGTTATGGGAGCTGCCCGTACAGGCGACAAAGGGGCCTTTGGCGACGGCAAGATATTCATCTCCCCTGTTGAGGAAGTATACACGGTCAGTTCTGGTATCAAGGAAACGGCTGCGGGTATGGAGGAGGTCATTCCATGAAAGAGGTCATGGCCATCATTCGAATGAACAAGATTAACCAGACAAAAAAAGCGCTTATCGATGCAGGTATTACATCCATGCATGCACGGGAATGTCTCGGTCGCGGCAAAGGTCTCATTGATCTCGAATTATTGAAAGGGGCTGAACAGGGGTACGAGGAGGCCATTTCGCAACTCGGCAACAGTCAGAGGTTGATCCCCAAAAGGATGATATCGATTGTTCTTCCTGACAAACTGGTCAGGAAGGCTGTATTGACGGTGATCTCGGTAAACCGCACGGGTAAGCCGGGCGATGGCAAAGTATTTGTTCTCCCTGTCTTTGATGCAATCCGTATCAGAACCGGTGAGACCGGCGACGAAACGCTCGATGAGATGTAATATTTTCTTGAAGGAGGAAACTATGGCTGCAAAGATTGATAATACAACAGCAAAGAACATCGATCCTGCCGAGGTCAAAGAAGAAATACTCAAAAAATATCCCGTAAAAGTGGCGCGCAGACGCGCAAAACAGATCGTCGTAAACAACGTAGGAGAAAACGATGTAGTCCCGGAGATACTGTCAAACACAAGGACCATTCCGGGTATCCTGACCATGAGAGGCTGCGCCTACGCCGGTTGCAAGGGTGTAGTACTTGGACCCACACGGGACATATTGCAGATTACCCATGGCCCCATTGGCTGTGGATTCTATAGCTGGCTTACGTGCCGCAATCAGACAAGACCTAAAAATGAGGCAGCCACAAATTTCATGCCCTATGCCATGTCCACAGATATGCAGGAAGAAGAGATCATCTTCGGGGGCGAAAAAAAACTCAAAAAGGCTATTCAGGAGGCTATCGATCTTTTCCATCCTAAGGCAATAGGTATTTTCTCCACCTGTCCTGTAGGCCTCATCGGCGACGATGTTCATGCAGCGGCCAGGGAGATGGAAGAAAGATACCCTGACGTGAACATATTCGGCTTCAGTTGTGAGGGGTACAAAGGCGTCAGCCAGTCTGCCGGTCACCACGTTGCTAACAACAAGGTTTTTACCGATGTAGTGGGCCAGATTGAAGGGCCGAAAGACGGGAAATTCCTGTTCAATATCCTTGGTGAATACAATATCGGCGGCGACGCTTTTGAGATCGAGCGTATCACCGACAAGTGCGGCCTGACACTCCACTCCACCTTTAGCGGCAACTCAGAGTACGAAGACTTTGCCAGCGCCCACACAGCGGACCTTAATGTACTTATGTGTCACCGTTCTATCAATTACATGGCGGAGATGATGGAGAAACGCTACGGCATTCCCTGGATAAAAATAAACTTCATCGGGGCCAATGCGACGGCGAAATCACTACGCAAGATTGCCGCTTATTTTGGCGATCAGATACTTATTGATACAGTTGAGAAGGTCATTGCCGAAGAGATGGTAGAGACGGAAAAAGTCCGCAAAGAGGTAAGGACGCGTTGCGAAGGCAAGTTGGCCATGCTCTTTGTCGGTGGTTCACGGGCACATCACTATCAGGAACTCTTCACGGAGATCGGCATGAAAACCATCTCCGCGGGATATGAATTTGCCCACCGCGATGACTATGAAGGCAGGAGGGTGATCCCCGATATTGTTATTGATGCCGACACCCGCAACATTGAGGAGCTCACCGTTGAGGCGGATGCAGCACGGTACAGATCAAGAAAGGACGAGGCCGAACTCAAGAGGCTTGCAAAAGAAGGTCTAAGCTTAAGCTGCTACCCCGGTATGATGCCTGAGATGCAGGATAACACCCTCGTTATCGATGATCTGAATCATCACGAGACGGAAATTCTCATAGAAAAGTACAAACCGGATGTATTCTGTGCCGGCATCAAAGAGAAATACGTTATCCAGAAGGGCGGTATACCGCTCAAGCAGCTTCACAGTTATGACTACAGCGGGCCTTACGCGGGTTTCAAAGGCGCAATAAATTTTTACAGGGAGATTGACCGCCTTGTCAACTCAAGGATCTTCCGTTTTGTCAAAGCCCCATGGCAGGAAAGTCCGGAGCTTGCGGGCAGTTACGCATGGAATAAATAGGTTCCAGAAAATAGAAAGGAGACAGCTATGCTATTAAGACATACACCACAAGAACTAGCCGAGAGAACGGCATTAACGGTAAACCCGGCAAAGACATGCCAACCGTTGGGCGCCATGTATGCGGCGCTCGGTATCCACAACTGCCTCCCCCACAGCCACGGTTCACAGGGATGTTGCGCCTATCATCGGAGCGCCCTCACGAGGCATTACAAAGATCCCATCATGGCTACAACAAGTTCCTTCACAGAAGGCGCTTCAGTTTTCGGTGGTCAGGCAAACCTCATTGAGTCCATTAATAATATCTTTACCATCTACAACCCTGATATCATCGCAGTTCATACAACATGTCTATCAGAGGTCATAGGTGATGACTTAAAACAGATCATTAATAAAGCCTTTGCCGCCGGGAAGGTGCCCGAGGGAAAGAGAGTTATTCATACTAATACACCGAGTTTCAAGGGGTCACATGTCACAGGTTTTGCAAATATGGCCCAGAGCATGGTCCAGTACCTGTCGGAAAATACAGGCAAGAAGCTCAACTTGATCAATATCATCCCCGGTTTTGTAGAGCCATCCGATATGACGGAAATGAAACGGATCGTCTCTGAAATGGGAATAAAGTCGATCATGTTTCCTGATACGTCCGGCGTGGTCAATAGTCCTTTGGACGGTAAGTTTCATATGTATCCCAAGGGTGGCACACCGATTACGGATATTATCGGCGCCGGTAATAATAGATTCACACTTGCCCTGGGGAGGACAGCATCCCTGCCGGCAGCACAATTACTCGATACGAAGTGTAAGGTGCCTTATAAGATGGCAGACCTCCCTATCGGGCTTCGGGCTACGGACACTCTTGTTGATACTCTCAGAAAAATAGCGGGCGTCAGCGTACCGGAAAGTCTTATAACGGAGAGAGGACAGTTGGTTGATGTTATTACCGACAATAGCCAGTATTTCTACCGCAAGAAGGTTGCCCTCGTGGGAGACCCCGATCATCTTATTTCACTCACACAATTCCTCACCGATTTGGGCATGAATATCCTGCTTATCGTGACGGGAACGCCGGCAGGACTGAAGTTCGAGCGGCGCATCAGGGAATTTGCCGGTGACAACGTTGTTGTAAAATCTGGCCTGGGCGCTGACCTGTTTCAGTTCCACCAGCTTATAAAACAGGAAAAACCGGACCTCATCTTCGGCAACACCTATGCAAAATATATAGCCCGGGACGAAGATATTCCCCTTATCCGTATGGGATTTCCCATATATGACCGTGTGGGACATCAATATTTCCCCATTGTCGGATACCGCGGAGCACTGCGTCTTATTGAAAAGATATTGACAGCACTTTTGGACAGACAGGACAGGGATGCACCGGAAGAGAGTTTTGAGTTGGTTATGTAGTAAGACAGCGAGAAGTAGCCGCAGACTCTAACCTGCGAGAGATCGGCTGCCGTGGCCTGCGATAGGTAAGGGCCATCATTCCGACGAAAGCCGGAATCCAGGAGGGATTAATACTATGATCGAGATACTCGATGCGAGAAAAAAACAGGTGCATGAAAAGGGCAAAGGTGACTTTGATCTTGCCTGTGAAAAGACAAGCCTTGCAGGCTCTGTAAGCCAACGGGCATGTGTGTTCTGCGGTTCCAGGGTAGTCCTCTATCCAATTGCCGATGCTCTCCATCTTATCCATGGACCTGTCGGGTGCGCGGCATATACGTGGGATATTAGAGGATCACTTTCCTCTGGACCGGAACTTCACAGACTAAGCTTCTCCACTGATCTCCGGGAGCAGGAAGTCATTTACGGAGGCGAAAAAAAACTTTATGCAGCTCTTACTGAGCTTATCGCAACCTACAAGCCCAAAGCTGCATTTGTATACGCCACTTGTATCATCGGGCTTATAGGCGACGATGTGCAGGCAGTATGCACAAAAGCCCAGGCTGAACATGGAATCCCTGTTATACCGGTTCATTCAGAGGGCTTCAGGGGGTCAAAAAAAGATGGTTACAAAGCAGCCTGTGAAGCCCTGTTCAGGCTTATCGGAAAGGATGATATAACGCCTGTTCCCAAACAGAGTATCAATATTCTTGGGGACTTCAATCTTGCCGGTGAGACATGGATCATAAAAGAATACTACCGGCAGATGGGGGTAGAGGTAGTGTCATGCATAACCGGTGACGGGCGAGTATGCGAAATTGGACAGTCTCACCGTGCGTCTCTTAATGTGGTACAGTGTTCCGGCTCTATGACGCATCTCGCAAAAATGATGCAGGATACATACGGCATCCCCTTTAAGAGAGTTTCCTATTTCGGGATCGAGGACACAGCAGATGCGCTTTACACTGTAGCACGTTTCTTTGACGATCCTCTCTTGCTTCGAAATACTGAAGAATTAGTCAGAACCGAAGTTGACTGCATTTATCCGGAGGTTCAACGATATAAAACTGTTCTTAGGGGTAAGAAAGCTGCCATTTATGTGGGTGGTGCCTTCAAGGCATTTTCTCTTGTAAAGGCTTTGCGCCATCTTGGAATTCAGACAGCCATTGTCGGCTCTCAGACAGGGAACAGGGAAGATTACGAATACTTAAAAGAGATTTGCGATGAAGGTACGATCATAGTGGATGACACAAACCCCCTGGAGTTATCAAAATTTATGCTGGAAAAGGATGTGAATCTTCTTATAGGCGGGGTCAAGGAACGACCCATTGCGTATAAACTCGGGGTGGCTTTCTGTGATCACAACCATGAACGCAAACTGGCCCTTGCAGGTTTTGAGGGTATGCTTAATTTCTGCCAGGAAGTTTACTCCTCGATTATGAGCCCGGTATGGCAGTTTTCTCCGGCCCGTATAAAACACGTTGTTGACAGGGAGGTTGAAGGTGAAAGAAATGAGAGAAGCAATAAAACAGCGGTCTGTTAAAAAAGAGCCCAGTCACTTTATTTCCACAAGAAATGCCTGCAAGCTCTGCGCACCTCTGGGGGCAAGTATTGTCTTTAGAGGTATTGAGAACTGTATCCCTTTGATTCACGGTTCTCAAGGGTGCTCCACATACATACGCCGTTATGTGATCAGTCATTTCAAGGAACCGGTCGACATCGCTTCCTCAAATTTCAGTGAGCAAAGCGCCATTTTCGGAGGGGGTGACAATTTAAAAACTGCCCTCGAAAACATTACTTGCCAGTATCATCCCGAAGCCATCGGTATTGCCGGCACATGTCTTTCCGAGACCATCGGGGACGATGTAAATCTATATATTGATGAGTATCACAGGTCCAAAAAGAATGAAAACATACCTGTACTGATCCATGCGCCGACCCCGAGCTACCGGGGCACACACATGGAGGGATATCATGAGGCCGTCAAAGCGATCGTCGAAACTCTCGCCGAAAGCGGTTCTCACACAAGCAGCATCAATCTTATACCAGGTTTTCTGTCTTCAGAGGATTTAAGGTATCTCAAAGAAATCCTTTCGGATTCAGGGGTCGCGTATACTATGCTCCCGGATTATTCGGAAACACTGGACGGCGAATCATGGTCCGAATATCAGAAGCTCTCTGCAGGCGGAACTACGATACCTTCAATCAGGACCATGGGCAGAGCCCTGGCAACGGTTCAGTTCGGCAGGAGTCTTGACAGGCACGAAACGGCAGCAACCTGCCTTGAGAAGAAGTTCGGCGTAACTGCAAGGTCAACGGGAATCCCTATCGGGATCAGGGAAACAGACCTGTTCTTCAATATAATAGAGGAATTAACAGGCGCACAAATGCCCCTCAAGTATTCTCAAGAAAGGGGCAGGCTCATTGATTCATATATCGACGGTCACAAATATGTCTTCGGTAAACGTGCCGTTGTTTACGGCGAGGCGGATTTTGTTGCATCCATGGCATCATTCCTTGATGAAATCGGCATTATACCAGCCTTATGCGCAACAGGTGCGTGCACAGGTCACTTCAATGAACTTGTTATGTCAGGTATCCGGAATAACCATGAAGATATGCTGGTTTTCGAAGATACTGACTTCGAGTGTATGGCGGAAACATGCCAAACCATCGGTGCAGACATTATCATCGGTAACAGTAAAGGGTACGCATTATCAAGAAAACTCGGCATACCCTTGGTGCGTACAGGATTTCCCATTCACGACAGAATCGGCGGACAGCGTGTGTTGCATGTCGGGTACAGAGGCACGCAACAGCTTTTCGATAGAATTGTAAATACTCTCATCGAATTCAAACAGAACAGCTCATCGGTGGGATATAGCTATATATGAGGAAGCCATACAGGAGAAGAAATAACAGCCATGAGTCATGAACTTAAATGGAGGTACCAATGAATCATGCCGATCATCCATGCTTTAGTGAAGGCGCACGACACAAGGTCGGAAGGATACATCTGCCTGTGGCACCGAGATGCAACATGCAATGCAATTACTGCAACCGTGATTTTGAATGCGTGAACGAATCCCGGCCCGGTGTGACAGTTGCTGTTCTTAAACCCCGACAGGCAGCAGATTACCTTGATGCAGTTTTGGAAAAGATCAAAAACATTGCCGTTGTGGGCATTGCCGGGCCCGGTGATCCTTTTGCTAACGCCGAGGAAACA
Source organism: uncultured Syntrophorhabdaceae bacterium (assembly GCA_964532465.1). Classification (GTDB taxonomy): domain Bacteria; phylum Desulfobacterota; class Syntrophorhabdia; order Syntrophorhabdales; family Syntrophorhabdaceae; genus JAPLKB01. The sequence continues at coordinate 12,177 of CAZHHX010000031.1, forward strand.
ATGGAGACACTTCGTCTCGTGAGGGAAAGACATCCGGAATTAATCCTTTGTCTGGCAACAAACGGACTTGTACTCTCAAAATATATCGATGACCTTGCTCGGATTGGGTTAAGCCATGTCACCATTACAGTTAATTCCGTTGATCCAGAGGTAGGACGGTGGATATATGCATGGGCCAGACCGGACAACAAGATTTACAGAGGTAAGGATGCAGCCGAAATAATCCTTGAAAACCAGCTTGAAAGTATCCGGAAGCTGGAAGAAAAGAACATAACCGTAAAGATCAATACCGTTGTCATTCCGGGCATTAATGAAAGCCATATCCCGGAGATTGCAGAACTCATGTCAGAGATGAAGGTGAATATAATGAATTGTATACCTTTATACCATGTAGCCGGAACCCCCTTCGAGGGCATTGTGTCCTTTTCTCAAGATAGAATGCAATCAATACGGAAAGAAGCAGAAACTTATGTGCCACAGATGGGCCACTGCAGTCGTTGCCGTGCCGATGCCGCGGGAATGATCGGAGAATCCCGGAGTAACGAGGTTATGGAATTGCTGAAAAATGCGTCACAAGCTCACGTTACTGGTACAAAACCATATGCGGCAGTGGCCAGCATGGAGGGAATCTTCGTAAACCAACATCTTGGTGAGGTAACATCACTCTGGATATTCGGCCTCCGCGATGGAAAAGCTGAGTTACTGGAACGCCGATTCACGCCGCCATCCGGCGGAGGGTCAGAACGCTGGGCAGCGCTGGCCCACTCTATAGCGGACTGCAACACCATCCTCGTAAGCGGAATCGGTGCAACTCCTCAGGCAGTGCTTGAATGCGCGGACATACGTGTTGTTGTAATGGAGGGATTTGCAAGCGAAGGCGTGGAGGCCGTTCTTGGTGAAAAAGAAATACCTAAAATGCTTCTCCGTACACCGGGACGGTGCGGTATTGGACAACAATGCACAGGAAGCGGCACGGGGTGTGGGTAGGGATAACCATTCAAAGAGTTCAAATGGCTTTAACAGCTAAAGAACTTAAGAAAAAGGAGAAAAATATGCAAAAACCGAATCATCACATATTTGTATGCAGAAGTTTCAGGGCAAATGGCGCCCCTCAGGGTGTCTGCAACAAAAAGAATTCCATGGGGTTGTTGCAGTATCTGGTGCAGGAGCTTGCGGACCGTGGTTTGACTGATGTTATTGTTTCAAGCACGGGATGTCTCAATTTGTGCGACTCGGGCCCTGCCATGATTGTATATCCTGAGAACTGGTGGTATGGAAAGGTTGAGAGCGAATCGGACATCGATGAGATCATCGACGCTCTTGAAAAGGGAAAACCGGCCGGGGCGTATATTCTTAGTTGATACTGCTCCGGGATATAAAACTTGATGAGGGGAATATGAAGAGAATAATGAGTTTTATAAAATCACGCATGCGATTTGACCGTAATGAACTCTCCGGGGCATTCGGTGATATCGGTACAGATCTTCCTCTCATAATTGGTATGATTACCTGTTCAGGTATAAATGGAGCGGCCGTATTCATCATTTACGGCATTATGCAAATAGCCACCGGTCTTATCTACGGAATCCCCATGGCGGTGCAGCCATTAAAGGCAGTGGCTCTCATTGTCATCACCCAGAAGATTAGCGGAGATATTTTATATGGCGGCGGTCTTGCCATCGGCATTGTCATGTTTTTTATGGCTATTACCGGGGTAATTAAACAACTTGGCCGGGTTATACCGCTTGCAGTGGTGAGAGGAATTCAGATGGGCCTTGGATTGCAGCTTGCAATGCTTGCGCTTAAGGAATATATTCCCGCCGATGCAATCCCGGGTTATCTTATCGCCGGGACCGCCTTTGCTGTTACCATATTCCTCATGGGCAACAGACGTTTTCCCCCTGCTTTGCCTATTATTGTCTTAGCTTCTGTTTACGCATTTGTTGTTAATTATGATCCGGCTTTATTTCATGTACCAGACAAGTTCTCTCTCCCGGGGTTCCATACACCGACAGTAGAAAACATTATCAATGGGTTTCTTATTCTGGCTATTCCGCAGATACCCCTTTCACTGGGAAATTCAATATATGCATCAAGCCGGATAATTAAGGATTATTTTCCGGAAAAAAATATTTCTACCAATAAGATCGGTCTTACCTATTCGTTAATGAATATTATAAGTCCTTTTTTAGGAGGGATACCGGTATGTCATGGCTCCGGCGGTCTTGTGGGGCATTATATGTTCGGGGCACGGACGGGCGGCTCCATTGCCATATATGGAATACTTTTTATCGTTGCAGGTTTGTCTTTCGGCAGCAATGTGAATATTGTCGCTGCCATTTTTCCCAAGCCGGTCCTTGGGGTAATCCTTCTTTTCGAAGGTATTTCTTTACTCAATTTAGTGAGGGATATGGCCCCTGCGAAAAATGAATTCGTTATAATGCTTATCGTGTCTCTTGCTGTGGTTTGTCTTCCCTATGGATATTTAATCGGAATGGTAACCGGAACGGCGCTTTCCTATCTCTACAAAAGAAGAATTATAGGAATGGTTGACCACGTTTGCAGGGATAACATGGGGATGTTATCAAATAAGTGATCAGCGTTTTGCTTGATTATGACAAAGGAGAATAATTATGGTTTTAGAAAAAAATAAAATTCTTATTTATGACACTACCCTGCGAGACGGAGAACAATCTCCCGGAGCAAGCATGAATCCCGATCAGAAGCTGCGCATGGCCGTACAATTGGAACGGCTTGGCGTCGATATCATCGAGGCAGGATTTCCCGCTTCCTCCGAAGGGGATCTCGAATCAATACAAAGGATCGCTAAAAAGATCAGAAGTGCTGAAATAGCTGCAATTGCCAGGGCAACCATAAAGGATATTGACTGTGCATGGCAGGCAATAAGGGGTGCTGCGAAGCCGAGAATTCACGTTTTTTTCTCATCATCGGATATCCACCTGAAACACCAGTTGAAAAAAACACGAAGTGAGGCTCTGCTGCATGTCAAGGCTGCCGTGCAACATGCCTGTAAATACGCGGACAACGTCGAATTTTCAGCCGTGGATGCTACAAGGGCAGCACAGGAGTTTCTTTGTGAAATGCTTCAAACAGCCATCTCTTCCGGGGCAAAAACTATCAATATTGCAGATACTGTCGGGTATGCTGTCCCCGGGGAATTTGGCGCACTTATTGATTATCTTTTTGAAAAAACTCAGGGCATTGAGAATGTTATTTTCTCGGTACACTGTCACGATGACCTCGGTCTTGCTGTGGCTAATACCCTTGCTGCTGTTGAACATGGAGTGCGGCAGGTAAAATGCACTGTCAACGGTATTGGCGAGAGAGCCGGTAACGCCGCGCTGGAAGAAGTTGTAATGGCGCTTCATACAAGAAAGAATTTTTTTAATGCTGTCACGGGTATAAGGACAGAACATGTATATGAGACTTCACGTCTTTTGACTGAGATCACAGGGATTGCCGTACAACCAAACAAGGCAGTTGTTGGGGCCAATGCCTTTGCTCATGAATCGGGTATTCATCAGGATGGCCTTTTGAAAGAAAAAAGAACCTACCAGATTATAACCCCACGGTCTGTAGGAGCTCCGGAAACACGTCTGATCCTCGGCAAACATTCGGGTCGCCATGCTGTTGAAGCACGTCTGAAGAAACTGGGCTATGTACTGACCTCTAATGAATTAAACAAGGTTTTCCGCGAGTTCAAGGAACATGCCGGTTTATTGACAAATGTCTGCGACGATGACCTGGAAGCTATTGTACGCAAGGAAGTTTTCCACGCAGATGATGCTTACAGCCTCATAGATCTCAAGGTATTCACCGGAAGTTCCTCCGGTTCCAGCGTGAAGTTAAAAATAAGAGTTTATGCAGAGGTCCGTGAAGAAATCAGCTCCAATCCCAACCATTTTGAGGCTGTAATAGCGGCTATTATGAAGATAACAGGTAAAAATTGCCGTCTTATGGAATACACAGGAAAAACCGCTATTTCCGATAACCATGTCCGTGGAGATGCGGTTGTTCGCCTCCAATACAAAGAGCAGGTAGCAGCAGGTAGCAGCGATCATCCTGATATTATTGTCGGTTTCGCAACAGCCTGCTTAAAGGCGCTGAATTTGATTGAATGGATTAGGTGTGATGAAAAAAATAGACTCATGGAAAGGAGGAATCGTAGATTATGCGTGTAAGCAAGAAAGCTATTAAAGATATGTCTGTTATCATCAGACTTCTTTCCGACAGCCACGTCGGAAGGCTTGGTACTGCAGGCAAAGATGGCTATCCCATGATAAAACCGCTCAATTTTATCTACCACGAGGGGAAGATTTATTTTCATTCCGCGCAACAAGGCGAGAAGATAGAGGATATTAAAAGAAACAGCAGGGTTTGCTTCGAGGTTGACCTGCCCATCACATATGTGAAAAGTGAAGGAAGTCCTTGTAGTGCCGATTATCTCTATCGTAGCGTTATTATCAGGGGAAGAGCTTATATTGTAGAGGATAAGGACGAGAGACTTTTTGCGCTGAAAAGGCTCATGAAAAAATATCAGCCGGAAGGAGGATTCAGCGATTTTCCTATAGAAAAACTTGCATTGACTGCTGTTGTCAGGATTGACATAAAGGAAATGACGGGAAAAGAAGACCTGGGCAAAGAGACGGAACGCCAAGCTGTGCTGGAACTTCTTGTGCAGAAGCAATCGTCATCAGTAATCCTTGTAAGAAAATGAACTATCCGGCCATAAACAGCAAGGAATAGAGCTCTGCGACACTGCCGAGGTATGGATATAACGAGTTAACAAAGAAAGAAAAAGAAGCTTTGTAATGATATGCCGATGTTTAAAAACTTTTGGGGGATCGTCTAATGGCAGGACTGCAGATTCTGGATCTGTCTATCGAGGTTCGAATCCTTGTCCCCCAGTTTTTCCTCTGTTGCCACGTCGGTTCTGTTATCAACGATAGACTATTTTCTGTGACGGATGTCTGACGGTATATATGGTTGCCATATAGGTACAGCGACAAATCACAAGCGGGGTTATGTCAGATAAAAGATTAGTAATTTTGTCAGGACCTTCATGCGTAGGGAAAAGTCCGCTCATTGCGGCGCTGAATCAATTTTATCCTGATGTGAAATACATAAAAATTCCTGTTATCAAAAGTAAGGAGTCCAGACTGCAGGGGCCAAGACCCGAGGAAATGGCAGTTTGGAACAACCCCGATTTTTTTCGGACAAAAAAGGACATCCTTCAACTCAACAGCAATCCACAATATCTTGTCGGCAACTGCCTCGGTCTTCCCCAGGCAATCGATCTTCAGAAAATCCAGGAGAGCCCCACAGGACTGTTTTTCGTCGAGATATATCACACTATCAGTGCACAACTTATTAAAAGTCCATTTCTTATTCATACAGAGATCACGACTGCTTTTCTGTCTCCGATCAGTCGTCAGGAAATCGAGGACTTGAAGTTCGCGGGTATCAATTCGGAAAACTATATCTGTCAGACCATGCTTCACAAACAACTGGTTCGAGCCAGATACCACGGAAAGACAGTTGATGCCTGTTTTGTCGAGGAGGCTCTTGGTAGAGCCGGAGACTCCTTCGCTGAGCTTGCAAGCGCATGCAGGTGCTTGCATGTTATCATCAACCATGATGGGGAAGGCAGTCCGAATTGGCATCGTTTATCAAGCGGTGCATTTCTGGCCAAGCCAGAAGGTGATGCCGGGCGTGCAGTTGAATCTATGGCGCATATTATCAGAGACCCAACTGCTGCTGATGTTGAAAACTGGAACACCTTAAATCTTTGAATTCAATTGTGAGGTAATAAGAATGTATGAAAAAGTTCAAAAATGTCCGGCAGTATTTACCTGCCATGCATTTCCTACATTTACGTAGTATTATAAGGTTACATTCCTACCTTTATGTAGGCAAATATTTAGTTTGTATTATTCATGCTACGTTGTAATAAAAATGTGTAAATATAATGGATATCGTAATAAGCTGTAATTATATAATTATTTCTGTAAATAGCATTGTTTTACATAGACACCCCCTCTTTTGGCACACACATTGCATTAGCAATAGACAAGACGTAGGCGTCTTTGATCCGATGATGGATAAAAGGACGCCTTTTTTTATTTAATTTTCAGGGAGGTGAAAATAGAAGTCATTAATGCAGCAAAAATACCCGTATATGCGGGGTAAGAACAAAATTCAGGAGGTGTAAAATGAGATTCACAAAATGTATGTTGTTGTTTTTGGTTATTTCTTTATTTGTTGTTACAGGCATTCTTTATGCAGAAGAAGTAAAGGAAATAAAACCTCCGGACGCAAAGCCTCAGGAAAAAGTGGAAGAAGCAAAGGTAACCGGAAGCGGTTCAGTTGGTGTTTATAATCAGTATATCTTCCGTGGATACGAGATCGGCAAAAGCGGACTCGTTATTCAGCCCTCTCTTGCAGCATCATACAAGGGATTCTCGGTAACCATCTGGGGCAATATGGACACAAATCAGAGGAATACAAAGACGGCTTCTTTCTACCCTAACGAACCGGCTGGAGCTGATCATCAGTTTAAAAAGGGATGGAATGAGACAGATCTTACACTCAGTTATACCTATGCCATCAACAAACTGTCTTTAACCGGCGGTTATATTTACTACGGAACAAGATATGCCGATGAGACAGAGGAGCTTTTTGTATCGGCTACTTATGATGTCCTTTCAAAACCTACACTTGCGATTTACCGGGATATTACGAACTATAAGGGAACATATTTCAACCTGTCATTTTCACACTCACTCCCGGTTTATAAGGAGACAACCCTTGATCTCGGGGCATCCTTCGGTTATTTCATCGGTGAGAGCGATTACTGGAAAACCTATGATCAGGCAACGGCAAGTTATACGGGAAGCAAGTATAAGGGATTTCACGACGGCATGGTAAAAGCAGGTCTCAATGTACCTATCACCAAGGCATTCTCGATTCAGCCTTTGGTTCAGTACTGGTTTCCGCTCTCAAGCGACGCAAAGAAAGAATATGCTACAGCAGGAGATATTAAAAATTCATACAACTCTAACGGACCTGTGAAAAACAATTTTATTTACGGCATAGGTTTCACGTACAGCTTCTAATCTGATTCAGGCCACCGCATCGAAGCGGTGATTCAGGCCATGATAGTTCAGGCATAAATCATATCAAAAGACATCGGAGTCTCTTTAAGTAAAGGCCTCTTTGAATAAAAAATGAGGCGTAACACAAAAAACTATATAAGAGGAGGCTTAACATGAAAAAGGTCTTAATGTTACTATTATTGGGCTTTATGGTATTAGGTCTGGCCATTACCGTGTTCGCGGCTGAGCCTGACCCCTCAGGAGCGAAAACAGGCGGCGCCGCGGATGTAGTTGGCGCCTCGGCAAATGCGCCTACAGCGGATGACCTGAAGAACCTTGCAGCAAATGAGCCGTTGGCTGCAAAACTTGCAGACGTAGTCGGCCACAACAGAATTGCCATTAACATGGTATGGATGCTTGTCTGCGGGTTTCTCGTCATGTTTATGCAAGCAGGATTTGCCCTTGCAGAAACAGGTTTTACAAGAGCAAAAAACGCAGGTCACACGATGGCTATGAACTTTATGATCTACGCAGTCGGTATGCTCGGTTACTGGATATGTGGTTTTGCCCTCCAGATGGGCGGGGTCGGCGGGGTTGCAACTCTCGGCGGTGCCACCGGACTTGACGGAGAGTTTGTTATACATCTTTTTGGAAAGGATTTCGGTCTCTTCGGGACAAAAGGTTTCTTTCTCTCAGGGGTTGCATATGATGCGGTTATCTTCTCCCTCTTTCTTTTCCAGATGGTCTTTATGGATACCACAGCAACAATCCCTACAGGTTCGATGGCTGAACGGTGGACCTTCAAATCATTTTTGGTATATGGATTCTTTATTTCCATGTTTACTTACCCGCTATATGCAAACTGGGTATGGGGGGGCGGCTGGTTATCTCAATTGGGAAAAAACTTTGCTCTTGGACATGGTACAGTAGATTTTGCCGGCTCATCAGTGGTTCATATGACAGGCGGTGTGGCAGCTCTTGTTGGTGCTTGGATATTGGGACCACGACTTGGAAAATTCAGGAAAGACGGTAAACCCAATGCCATACCGGGGCATCATATCCCCATGGCACTTACAGGCTGTTTCATCCTTGCTTTCGGGTGGTTCGGTTTTAATGCCGGTTCATCCCTGGCAGGCGGCGATTTGAGGATTGGCGTAGTTGCCGTAAACACTATGCTCGCATCAGCAGCAGGCGCCTTCGGAGCAATGTTCTATATGTGGAAGTTCTATGGCAAGCCGGATATTTCAATGATTGCCAACGGATTTCTGGCAGGGCTCGTGGCAATTACTGCGCCTTGCGCTTTTGTCAATTCGGTTTCAGCGGTTATCATAGGTTTTGCCGCCGGCATAATTTTGTGCGTAAGCGTCTTTTTTGTTGAGCGCGTACTTAAGATTGACGATCCTGTCGGCGCCATATCGGTTCACGGTGTCAACGGTGCATGGGGAGTTCTTGCTGTGGGCCTCTTTGCGGACGGTACTTATGGCGATGGGCTCAATGGTATTGCTGGAACGGTAAAAGGTCTCTTTTACGGAGATGCATCTCAACTTGCAGCACAGGCAATAGGCATTGTAACAAACTTTGTTTTTGTCTTTGCAGTGATGTATATCTTTTTTAAGATACTTAATAAAATTACTCCTATGAGGGTTGCCTATGATATCGAAGTGGAAGGACTTGACCAGGCAGAAGTGGCTGTTGCAGCATACCCTGACTTTAGTGTCCATAAGACACAAATATAAACGGAGGTTACAATGAAAAAGATAGAAGCCATAATCAAACCGTTTAGGCTTGAGGATGTAAAAGACGGCCTGATGAAAATAGGGATTCAGGGCATGACAGTCATGGAAGTAAAGGGATTCGGACGCCAGAAGGGCCATACGGAAACCTACCGGGGAGCTGAATATGACGCGACATTTCTGACAAAGGTAAAGATCGAGGTGATAATTCCCGACGAAATGCTCGACAAGGTCGTAAATACCATTGCCGACCGTGCAAAAGACAACAAACCCGGAGATGGCAAGATATTTGTATCCTCGTTGGAGGATGTCATAAGAATCAGAACGGGAGAGAAAGGCGTGGCGGCAATTTAGCAGATCATCACAACCTCCGGTTGCCGGTGATGGTATCTCAACGGCGAGATACCTTACTCCGCACACTGGTGGCCGGGGGGATTAAAATCATTTATCAACTCCCCTAAAAAAAGAGAACCGCTATGATGCTTTAGAAAAGGTTGGTTGCACGGCTATTATGTTTAGTGAGATTAAAGGTGAGGGGAAACAAAAATGTATTGAACAAAAATTTCGCGGAAAAATGCATAAAACCGCGTTGCCCGGTAAATAACAATCTTATTTCCGTTTGTAGTATACTTTATATATTTTTTAAGACATCCGGACCGTAGCAGTCCAAATGGCTGGGGGCAGTAAGTACAGGGAGGTATAATGAGCGGAATCTTCGGGTTTATCGGTAAGGGTAATGCTTTTGTAGAAGTCAGGACCGGTCTTGAGAATCTTTCCCACAGAGGGCAAGAAAGTTGGGGTATTGTTTCGAGTGTACGAGATGGTTCCTTCTCGGAAGCAAGGGGGTTAGGATCAATTTTTCACTCTACCCCCCTCAGTCGACCCCATTTTGGCTCGGTGGCAATTGGCCAGGTCCGCTATCCCACTGCAGGAAAAACAAGCGAGAGAAATAGCCAACCCATAGTCGGGAGTTTCAAAAAAGAAAAGATTGCCCTCGTCCATAATGGTCATATTCCCCAATATAGGCAGTTAATGGAGGAGATAGGCAGTCTCTTCCAGACGGATACAGATACGGAGGTAATCCTGCAAATGATTGCCCGAAGGGAAGGCGCTGACTTACTTGAAAAAGTAGAGAAGACATTGAGCTTTCTGGGCCGACAGGCAGCTTTCAGCATCATAATCCTCCATAACGGTAGTCTGATTGCTGCCCGGGACCCCTTCGGGTTCAGGCCTCTCTCCATCGCGAGAGGAGGCGAGGAGGGTGACTATACATGGGCGATAGCCTCTGAAACATGCGCTTTTCACGGCCGATTCGAATGGATAGGGGATGTTGAGCCCGGTCAAATGGTTGCGATAAATGGAGAGGGCATGAGGACAATTACCTTTGCTAACCCTGATCCTCACCCTTGTATCGTTGAATGCCTCGATTATGCTTCCCCGGCCAGCCAGGTTTTTTCGAGAAGCAGTTATGAATTTCGGGAAGAAATCGGTGCAAGGCTGGCGAAAAAAGAAACTGAAAAAGCTGACATTATTGTTCCCATTCCGAGGGCCGCCATTCCCGCAGCTTTGGGTTTTCATGACGCCACGGGAATCCCTTTTAAGATAGCCATAAGTACCGTGGGTGAGATCGGCAGAATATTCATAATCTCAAAAGAAAAAGACAGGTTTGACCAGGCTGAAAAAAAGTTTCAGATCAACAGGGAACTGGTGAAAGGGAAAGAAGTTTTTCTGATTGATTCGCTTCTGGTCCGGGGGTCAACAGCCATGGTCCTGATCCCGAAATTGCGCGAGGCAGGGGCGACAAAAATCCATATGCGTCTGACATCGCCACCCCCGCGCTTTCCCTGTCTTATGGGGATGGCAATGGCCAAACCCGGAGAGTTGCTGGCAAGTAATCGGAGCGACGAGCAACTGAGAAAACTCATAGGTGCGGATACTTTCCGGTATTTGAGGACCGAAGAACTAAGAGAACTGGTGGGGACACAATTTTGCGATGCCTGCTTTACCGGAAAGTACCCCTTTTCGGTTTAAAACTCCCTCGAATAAAAAGCAGGGCTGCAAGTCGACAAAGCCCAAGGAATATAGAGTTTATAGCTGAACAAGGATTAGAGTTACCGGAAGAGCCATTTTTTTACTTGTATATATAATTCAAGCTGCAACACAATGATGTGTGATTAACAGATCGATGATCTTCTTTTAAAAAGATACCATAATATATTTAAGACAAAGGCGTCTTTAATCCGATGATGGATTAAAAACGCCTTTTCTATTATAATTCAAATACAAACATGGAGGTGTAGTAATGAAAAAAATTGTACTGGTTCTATTTTTATTCTTATTTGTTGCAACAACCGGTCTTGCGCTTACCGAAGAAACAAAACCTGCCCAGGCTCCCGTAACGGAAACCCAGGCTGTTCCGGCAACTCAGGCGTCTGCTGCAGTACCGGCCCCTCCAAAGGTAGATACAGGCGATACTGCCTGGATGCTCATTGCAACAGCTCTTGTCATGCTTATGACTCCGGGGCTTGCCTTTTTCTATGGCGGTATGGTGGGACGAAAAAATGTGCTTACCATTCTCATGCAGTGCTTCATTCTCCTTGCCATCATCAGCATCCAATGGGTGCTCTATGGCTACAGTCTCGCCTTCGGTCCGGGCAAGGGTTTCTGGGGAGGTTTTGACTGGATAGGTCTCACAGGTGTCGGTCTCGAGCCTTTCAAGGATTATTCGGCAACAATCCCCCATCAGTTGTTTATGGCATATCAGATGATGTTTGCAATTATAACACCTGCTCTAATCATAGGCGCTTTTGCAGAGAGGATGAAATTTTCCGCCTTTGTTATCATAATGATCCTCTGGGCAACATTTGTGTATGATCCTGTCTGTCACTGGGTATGGGGTGTAGGAGGATGGCTCAGGGAAATGGGTGCCCTCGATTATGCGGGCGGCACTGTTGTTCATATAAATGCCGGTATTGCAGCCCTTCTGACTGCTATTCTGATTAAAAGGCGGAAAGGTTCCGATCGTAAAGCCATATTGCCCCACAACCTTCCCTTTACTGTTCTGGGCACGGCGCTCCTCTGGTTCGGGTGGTTCGGATTCAACGCGGGAAGCGCCCTTGCCGCTAACGGGCTTGCCGTAAATGCCTTCGTGGTAACCAATACTGCCGCTGCCGCGGCGGGCTTAACCTGGGCCGTAATAGACTGGATATTCAACGATAAGCCGACTATGCTCGGCACAGCGACAGGCGCGGTTGCAGGTCTTGTCGCGATTACACCCGCGGCAGGGTTTGTAAGCGCTCTCTCTGCCATTGCGATCGGCGTAGGTGTGAGTATTTTCTGCTTTATTGCAGTCGCGTGGATAAAACCTAAATTCGGGTATGACGATGCTCTCGACGTTTTCGGTGTTCACTGTGTCGGTGGAATATGGGGCGCTCTTGCTACCGGTCTCTTTGCTTCCAAAGCAATAAACCCGGATGGCGCGAACGGACTTTTCTTCGGAAATCCCAAACAGTTCCTGATTCAATTGCTTGCCGTGCTGGTAACGGTCGCATACAGCTTAGTGGTGACCTACATCATATACAAACTGGTTGATCTGGTTATAAAAGTCAGGGTGCCGGAAAAGGACGAAAACCTGGGTCTTGACCTTACCCAGCATCACGAAAATGCCTACACTGTTATTGAATAGGAGGAAAGGAATATGAAACTTATCATCGCAATCATAAAACCGGACAGGCTGGAGGCAGTAAAAGAAGAACTTTACAAAGCTGATGTAAATCTTATGACAGTAAATGAAGTCCTCGGTCACGGCAGACAGATGGGTGTAACAGAAGTTTACCGTGGCGCAAGAGAGATGGGCAATCTTTTAAGGAAGATACGTCTTGAGATAGCGGTAAACGAGAATTTTGTTGAGCCAACGATTAAAGCAATTGTCAAAGGCGCTCAAACCGGCGAAGTAGGAGACGGCAAGATCTTCGTCCTTGATCTGGCCGAATGCATACGCATCCGCACGGAAGAGCGGGGAGGTCCGGCCATCGGCTAAAAGAACCGTTCAACAGTTGGTACACAACATTCTTAAAAATTCCCCGGTCCCTGCTATCCATCTTTTTGAAGGAAGCGATAGCAGGGACCCATATACGAAAACTTAGCCTTCGGTAAAAAAGCTCTTATTTTTAAAAAAATTCCACTGCCCTTATACGGCTTAGTTACCAAAACAGACAGTTATTTACTCGTACCTACGAAGAGACTGCACACAGAAGTGCAGGTCTTTTTGTATCCTCAACGACTTCGAGGGAAACTCAACAGCGCAGTTTAAATCAGTCAAAAAGTACATACTGGAAGACTAATTTCTCAGCATGAAAGAAATTTTGGTGGATCGTCCGTCATACAGGTAAAGCCTTTATTTCAACCAAAGGAATTTGTGATGAAATTCCTTAAGGTGCTGTAGCGGGATAACACCTTGGATTCTATGAAAAAAAGCGGAGGTGCATTTGAAGAAATTTGTTATTGTACTGTTTTTGTTAGGTTTAATGCTGACAGGAGCTTCTTTTGCAGAAGATCCGGGTCAGGCTGCCGGAGTTGTGCAGGGTGCGCAACTGGATATGCAGACAAAGTCACAAATAGATACAGGGGATACCGCCTGGATGTTGGTGTCCATTGCATTTGTTATGTTGATGACTCCCGGACTTGCTTTCTTCTATGGAGGAATGGTAAGACGCAAGAATGTTCTTGGCGTTCTGATGCAATGTTTTATTGTACTCGGAGTAATTACAGTCCAATGGATTCTTTACGGGTATAGCCTTTCCTTCGCGCCGGGGAAAGGTTTCTGGGGCGGACTTGCATGGTTCGGTTTGAACAATGTGGGCGCAGCCCCTTTTAAGGATTATGCTGCCACCATTCCTCATGAAGCTTTCATGATTTTTCAAGCCATGTTTGCAATTATAACGCCGGCCCTTATCATCGGTGCCTTTGCAGAAAGGATGAAATTTTCCGCATTCCTTATTTTTACCGTTCTCTGGGCGACTTTTGTATATGATCCTATCTGTCATTGGGTCTGGGGAGTGGGGGGATGGCTCCGGGAGATGGGCGCCCTTGATTTTGCCGGCGGCACGGTCGTTCATATCAATGCAGGTATGGCAGCTCTCGTAGCCGCTCTTTTTGTCGGAAAGAGAAAGGGCTACAACAACAAGCCTGTGCCGCCTCATAATCTTCCCTTTACTGTTTTAGGAGCGGCGCTTCTCTGGTTCGGTTGGTTCGGTTTCAATGCAGGAAGCGCCCTCGGCGCAAACGGACTTGCAGTCCACGCACTTGTGGTAACCCATACTGCCGCTGCTGTTGCCGGAATAACCTGGGCATCACTTGAATGGATATTCAATGAAAAACCGACCGTATTCGGCACAATTACCGGCTCCATAGCCGGGCTTGCAACGATAACTCCCGCTTCAGGCTTTGTCACAGTCTTTGCAGCAGCAGTTATCGGCCTTGCTGCAAGCGTAGTGTGCTATATCTCTGTAGCAATTATAAAGCCAAGGCTTGGGTATGATGATTCTCTTGATGCATTTGGTGTTCATGGTGTGGGTGGAATTCTGGGGACTCTTGCTGTAGGACTCTTTGCATCCAAGAGCGTAAATCCGGCAGGCGCGGATGGATTGCTCTATGGAAACCCTAAACAGTTTCTTGTCCAGTTGATAGCTGTTGTTGTGATAATGGCGTATAGTTTTGCAGCCAGTTACATTATCTATAAGCTTGTCAATCTGTTTGTGAAGGTAAGGGTAACAGAGCGGGATGAGATCATAGGTCTTGACCTTACCCAGCATCACGAAAATGCCTACACTGTTATTGAATAGGAGGAAAGGAATATGAAACTTATCATCGCAATCATAAAACCGGACAGGCTGGAGGCAGTAAAAGAAGAACTTTACAAAGCTGATGTAAATCTTATGACAGTAAATGAAGTCCTCGGTCACGGCAGACAGATGGGTGTAACAGAAGTTTACCGTGGCGCAAGAGAGATGGGCAATCTTTTAAGGAAGATACGTCTTGAGATAGCGGTAAACGAGAATTTTGTTGAGCCAACGATTAAAGCAATTGTCAAAGGCGCTCAAACCGGCGAAGTAGGAGACGGCAAGATCTTCGTCCTTGATCTGGCCGAATGCATACGCATCCGCACGGAAGAGCGGGGAAACGGAGCGATAGGGTAAAATTTTGTTTAAGGTTTAAGTATAAAATTTTAAAACCTTGAACTTCAAATTTGACAGTTTGTATGAATTTGTAGAATATGCAGGTTAACAAAAAATATTCATTTTTACTTGTAATTTTCTATAAGCATGTCTGTACAACGAAGTGCAGATTTATAGCCCTATACCGATCTAAAAGGGCTTTTTCAGAGGAAACGAACGTAGCTGTTCAAAATATCAAGGTTCGGACTCCAAAACAAACAGTTTAATAACTCCGTATTGGAGGTAGTAAATGTTATCAATAAATAATATAATAGTTTCAAGAAATAAATGTATATTAACCATTCCCTGAAAGGAGGAAATTGTGGAACTTACAGAAATATTCGGATCTAACGTTTTTAATGATAAGGTTATGAAAGAGCGGCTGCCCAAAGAGATTTACAAGGCTTTAAAGAAAACGATTGAAAAGGATGTGCCTTTAAGATCTGATGTTGCCGACGTGGTCGCCAATGCCATGAAGGACTGGGCCATCGAGAAGGGAGCTACTCACTACACGCACTGGTTCCAGCCCCTAACCGGAATAACAGCAGAAAAGCACGATTCCTTTATATCCCCTGCAGACGATGGCAGCGGGATTATGGAATTTTCCGGCAAGCAGCTTATCCAGGGTGAGCCCGATGCTTCATCCTTTCCCAGTGGCGGATTACGCGCGACATTCGAAGCGAGAGGATACACTGCCTGGGATTGTACATCACCCACGTTCCTGAAAACAGACGAATCCGGCAATGTCACCCTCACGATTCCCACAGCCTTCTATTCATATTACGGCGAGGCTCTCGACAAAAAAACTCCTTTGCTGCGGTCCATGAAAGCCGTATCAAAACAGGCCCTCCGTGTTTTAAAAGCCCTGGGTAATACCGTGTCAACGAAAGTAACATCTACCGTAGGCCCTGAGCAGGAATATTTCCTGGTGGACAAAGAATTATATCAGGACAGGATAGACCTGATGCTGGCAGGCAGAACACTCTTCGGCGCTCTCCCCCCGAAAGGGCAGGAGCTTGAAGATCAGTATTTCGGCGCTATTAAAGACAGGGTTTCCGATTACATGAATGAACTTAATATTGAACTCTGGAAAATGGGTATTACATCAAAAACTCAGCACAATGAAGTCGCTCCCGCGCAGTATGAGATGGCCCCTATTTTTTCTACTACGAACATTGCCACCGATCACAACCAGTTAGTCATGGAGACTATGCAGAAAGTTGCCTTGCGTCATGACCTTGTGTGTCTGCTTCATGAAAAACCCTATGCCGGCATTAACGGCTCCGGCAAGCACAACAACTGGTCTCTCTCAACAGATGACGGCATCAATTTATTAGAACCCGGCAATACACCCGGTGAAAATGTCCAGTTCCTGTTATTCTTAAGCGCCCTGCTCAAGGCTGTTGATACCCACGCCGACATCCTGCGCGCTACCTGCGCCACTGCCGGAAACGATCACCGTCTGGGCGCCAATGAAGCTCCTCCTGCTATTATTTCCATTTTTATGGGTGAAACGTTAACGGATATTCTGGAGAAAATTGCAAAAGGTGAAAAAATATCAACGGAAGATGCTCAATTTGTAAATGTCGGTGTTGATACTCTTCCCCTGTTTCCCAAAGACAATACCGACCGCAACAGAACTTCTCCCTTTGCCTTTACCGGCAACAAGTTCGAATTCAGAATGGTAGGTTCAGCTCAGTCAATCGCGGGACACAATGTGGCCTTGAATACCATTGCCGCCGAAGCCCTTGACGAAATAGCCGGTCGTCTGGAAAAAGCAAAAAACAAGAATGCCGAGGTAACAGCCATTATCGGAGAAATATATAAGAAGCACAGCCGCGTCATCTTTAACGGGAACAACTACGCGGAAGACTGGGTAAAGGAAGCGAAAAAGAGAGGCCTCCCTAATGTAACGAATTCTGTTGACGCGTTAAAGGCTTTTGTCACAGGCAAAGCACTGAAGCTTTTTGAAAAATATGAAGTCCTGTCCCATAAAGAACTGCATTCACGGTATGACATCTATGTCGATACCTACGCGAAACAGATCAATATTGAAGGTCTGGCAGCAATAGACATGGTTAAGAAACAGTTTATCCCGGCAACGCTTGAATACGCCACATTCTTAGCCGATTCAATATCCAGCTTTAAATTAGTATCAGTTCCGGCTTCTGTTCAGGAAGACATTCTTAAAAAGCTGAACGCGCTCCTTGTGTCCTCCTATAAGACCCTGTCATTACTTGAAACTGCTGTAACAAAGGCGCAAAGCATAGATGATGTTGTTAAAAAGGCGGAAACCTGCCGTGATAAGATTGTCCCCGCGATGCAGAGCCTGCGTAAGGATATAGACGCTATGGAGATGATTGTTCCCAATGATATGTGGCCTGTGCCGAGCTATACGGATCTGCTGTTTAAACTGTAAAAAACGGTTATCGGAAATAGAAACGCAAGGGGCGTAAACACGTTCAGGAATCGTGCGGATAATTGAAAAAAGTCATCCCCAGGCTCTGCCGGGGGATGACTTTTGTTTACATTTTCAGAATACATTTCCTATGCTGCCGCTGTAACCTGTAAGTTCAACGTATCCTTCAACGACAACCGGTTTTCCTCCTGACGTTCCCTTTCCCTCGACAGCCCCCTCCCAGTATGTGATGCCTACAGGCACTTCTGTGATGAGTTCCTGGTTTGCAATCTGAGGGAATAATACAAGGTCGATTTGTACTGACGGTACGCGGATATGCCATTTCGCCGGGTATGTACTGCCTGTTTTCGGGCTCTTCCACTTTTCCAGTATCTTGACCTCTATGTCAGCAAGGCCGATGGATCTCCATGAGCCGTTTTTTTCAACAAGAGTGCCTGATGATGTTGCCTCTATACTGCCGTCTTTTTTACGAAGAAAATATACCATAAGGTCTCTGCCGTCGGATAGACGGATACCGAACCAATCCCAGCCGGTCTGTTCGAATGAAAGCTGATTGGAGCCGAATTCATGATCGAACCAGCTTACACCTCTTACATTAATGAATTCTTTGCTTGAACCGGTTTTTATACTCCCTTTGGTTTTCAGATCGGTAAAGGAATAATAATATGAAGATTGCCCTTTTTCAGGCCCCTTTCTGCTTAATCCGTTTTTGCCGTGTAAAACAGCCTGTTTTTCAGGGTTAAGCTCAAGATTGATCTCCACGTCCTTATGACGCGCCCTGAGATTTATCACTTCTTTTAAAAAAGGCGTCTTTTCAAAGGAAATTGTTTCCATTTTCGCTGACCAGTTGAGAACCCACAGATTCATTCCCTTTGTGTCTGCATAGGCTAATCCCGGACCGGCGCGGGAGGTCATGTTAAAATGCCGGAAGAGGTTATTTTTTACGTCCGTTAATGCAAAATGGGCAAAATAAACATTCTGAACTGACCAGGGATTTTTTTTACTTTGACTGGGGACTGAGATTTCAGAACTGTCAATCCCCTGTCTGAAGAACGTAAGCTGATAACCGTATCTGTTGCCTCTTTCATCTGTAAGATTGCCCGTAAAGTACCACCATTCAGTCCTGTATTCCTGGTGATTTCCGTGATCTCCCGGAAATGACCATGCCCTCATGTCTATTGCTTTTTTCCAGTCACGGGCGTGCAAGGTGCAAGGCAAAAGGTGAGAAGCAAAAAGCAAAAAGCAAAAAGCAAAAAACGTTAATTTTAATATTTTATTTTCAAAATTTAATACCGTAAATTTAATAACAATTTTCATTTATTCTTCTCTTATCTGCATTTGAGGATATGTTCTGTATACCTTCCATAAGGGATAAATACATGCTCCTATACTCGCGAAGACAGCAGTGAGGAAAGTTAATAAATAGGGATTAATGCTGAAATGATAAAAGATTGTCCAGTTAAAACTCCGCAGATTGATTACTTTTATCAGAATGAAAGCAAGGGCCGTTCCTGTCGCGACGCTCATTAAAAAACTGATGATCCCCATGCCTATACCTTCAAGAAGAGTTATACCCGCAATCTGGTGAGTTGAAAAACCGAGGGCGCGATAGATGCCGAATTCCCGCTGCCGTTCCACAAAGAGGGTCATGAGAGCTCCGGCAATACCGAAAAAGGCGACAATGGTGGCAAGCACGCGCATTGACCGGGTAACGGCAAAGGTATTATCAAAAACGGAAAGGATTCTGTTGTGGAACTGTTCCCGTGTTGCCGCAGGAAGGCCGCGATTTTTAGCTCTTCTCTGAACATCCTCAATTATTTTCTCTTTTTCAGGAACAGAATCGTCAATGAATATGCCGAGGCTGTTGATAGTGCGGTCATTGAACAATTTTATAAAGGTAGAGCGATCCATCATGATTACCCCATGTTCACTTGCATAGTCGTAAAATACTGCTGCCACAGGAAGTGAAACCGGACCCTTCAGACTTTCAATGGTGACGGAATCACCTTCTTTGATATGGAAACGGCGGGTAAAACTCTCCGAGACAATTACCGAACCTTTTTTAACAGGCTCCCAGTTTTCGTCACTGCCTTTTAACCATCCGAAGCGCGCGTATTTCTGAAGGACAGCGGCGTCTATGGCGGTGATGCCGGCAGGCGTGTTATTGTAGGATATCCGAAGGCTCCTGAATACATCTATGCCGCCGATGCCGGGTATTTTGCGAAGCTCCTCGTAAAAATCCAAAGGAACCTCAACATCCCCCTTTGTTGAAATGTAGAGTTCTCCTCTTAACTGGCTGTTCATCCACCAGACGAGTGATTGGCGGAAGCTGTTGATAAGGGAACCCAGCCCTATTGACATGGAAAGGGCGATCATAAAGGCTGCTATGGCAATGGAAGTACGGTTCATATTAAGCCATATATTATCGGCAGCGATTTTTCCAACGGTTCCGGTAACTGATGAAAAAAACCTTCTCATGGGCCGGACAGAAATCATCAGCATCAATCCGGTCATAAGGCTCACACCGAGGAGAAACACAAAGGTACCGGCAAAACCTATGTAGACATCGAGAAAGGATAATATGAGAAGCAGCAGGCTTAATAATATTACACCTGAACCGACAAGCGAAGCTTTTTTGATTGTTTTTATGCCTGTTCTGTGAAAAATGCGTCCCCGGATTGCTTTTACCGGTTCAGTCCGGATAAGTTCAATAAGCGGGGATATGCTTCCCAGAATACTTGCGCCGCTTCCAAGGGCAATGCCTGCCGCAAGGTTCCACCATGACCATGAAAGCGGCAAAGGACGAAGAAAGAAATAGAGACTGCTTATGGTGTTTCCCACAAGTCCTGTTAAAAAACGGCTGAGAAGATAACCGAGTATTCCGCCAAGGGCGCCTCCTATGACTCCGAACAAAAGTATTTCCGATAAAAATGCCCCTAATATCTCATGACCTCTGACCCCGAGACTTCTCATTATGCCGGCATCCTTTCTCCTGCTTACAACTGCAAACATGGCAGTGTTATAGATGAGAAATACTCCTACAAAGAGGGCAAGGAGCGATAATGCCTGGAGGTTGAGTCTGAAGGCTTGTAAGAGCGCCGCAAGAGTTTCTCTTTGCTGTTGGTTTGATTCAATCTTAAAGCCCTTCTCCCAGCGCGAGCGGAATGCTCTTTCGTCATTTAAAATTAGATCAATCCGGTCTATATGGGAAGACATGTTAAAAAACTTCTGCGCGTGGCCAATATCCATCAGAATTAACGGTTCACCTGAAGGGTTTATAAAGGTATTAATAACCGTTAGTTGCCCTCCTGATGTTTCAAGCGTGCCGCCCGGAGATATCTTCAATTGAACGGCAAGGTTCCTGTCTATGAAAACAGATTTATCTTTGAGGATAAAATCAAAAAATACTTTTTTAGTTTTTTCCTTGCCCTCTCCGGCAGCGGCTTGTGCTATTTCCGGCCTGATGTTCCTGTCAAGAAAGGGGTCTATGCCGAGCACACGTATCAAATCGCCGTTACTCAGCCTTACCTTCCTGTCAATGACCGGCGTCAGAAAATCTACGGCAGGGTCATGCATCATTTTGGACAGGATTTTTTCTTCCAATGATCCGGCAGGGCGTTCTATAAGGTGGGTTGCATTGCCTCTTAAAAATTCAACGGCCTTGTTAAAGCTTGAAAGAGCCGATTTTGCCGAAAGCGTCATGCCCACAACAGCGGCAACGCCGCAGGCAATGCCAAAGAGCTGAAGGATACTGAGACTTCTCCTGCGTAAAAGATGCCGCAAAAAAGCTTTGATAACAATTTTCAAGAATCAAGGTCCTCATATGATGCTTTCTCAATGAGAATGCCGTCCGTCATCTTCATTATTCTGCGGGCAAAACGGCATGTGTTGAGAGCGTGGCTGGCCATAATAAGGGTTGTTCCCAATGTGTGACATTTGGAAGCGAGCAGATCAAGAATTTGAATGCCTGTAGCAGTATCAAGGTTGCCTGTAGGCTCGTCGGCAAGGATTATTGACGGTTTTTTTACTATAGCACGTGCAATGGCAACCCGTTGTTGTTCTCCGCCGGATAATTCATGGGGGAAGCGGTGCTCTTTGCCCTGAAGATTGACCTCCCGGAGAGACTCAAGCACAGCGCCTGCATCTGATTTCCCTATCAGTTCAAGGGAAAAAAGGACATTTTCAAAGGCGGTAAGGGTAGGGAGGAGGTTAAAAAACTGGAAGACGAAACCGATGCGGCTTCTTCTCAGTTCTGTCCTGCCCTTTTCTCCTATTGTTTCAATGTTCTGACCGTCAATTTCAATGAGACCGCCGGTGGGTTTATCCAGGCCGGCTATGAGGTTGAGAAGCGTTGTCTTGCCGGAGCCGCTTTTCCCGAAGAGGGCTATAACATCCCCGGCCATGACCTCAAGATTTGTGCCGCGGAGCGCCATACCGTCCTGCTCATCCGTATTATATTGCTTCCATAAATCAACAACACGAATTATCGGGTTCATCAGTAGTTTCTACCATTGATTGTCAGGACTGTTCAATGTGTTTTTAAAAATAGAGATATGGGGTCAAATCTTTATTCTTGACATTAACCCTTTTCATCTTTACTATTTCCCCATGGCCCGCCCCTTACGTATCCGGTTTGAAAATGCTTTCTACCATGTCACCTGCAGAGGCAATGCCGGACAGACTATCTTTCCGGATGACTTTGACCGGAGAAAATTTCTTTTCCTTATACAGCATTCCGCGGAAATCTATCAGGTTAATATCCTTGCATTTGTGCTCATGACAAATCATTTCCATCTCATTGTAAAGACACCTCTGGCGAACATCCAGGAATTCATGCGCCACTTCAATATCTCCTACACCGCCTTTATCAACAAACGCTATGAAAGAACGGGACATCTCTATCAGGGCAGATATAAATCTTTTGTTATAGACGCCGACAGCTATCTGCTGGAAGTATCCCGGTATATTCACCTCAATCCTGTTCGCATAAAGGAAGGGTTAAGCATCGAAGAAAAGATTACCTATCTGAAAAGCTACAGATGGAGCAGCTATCATGACTACAGCGTGCACGCCAGATATTCTTTTCTCTCAACAGAGGAAATTCTCGTATACTTTGGCGGGACGAAAGAACGCTACAAGGACTTTGTGGAAAGCGGCGTAACACTAACAGCCAACCCCCTGGAAAAAGGAAAGGGGCACGGGATTATCGGAGAAACATCCTTTATTGAACAACTTATGACAAAGATACCTGTCTCCAAACGTGAACAGCCTGCCATAAGGCAGATGATAAAAGAGATACAGCCGGACAGGATATTACAGACAATTGCTGAATCTCTTAATCTGCGCGCAGAAGATTTCCTGCATAAAGGATATAAAGGCGCTGCCCGTTCCCTTGCCATGGAGATGCTCTACCGTTATGGCGGAATGAACCAGAGAGAGATAGGGGAACGTATGGGCATTGATTACAGCGCTGTCAGTATAGCAAGAAAGCGTCTTTCGGAAATGCTTTTGAAAGACGAAGAAACGGCAAGGATATTCCACGATATAAAATGTCTCTTATGTCAAGAATAAAGATTTGACCCCACCGGTTTCTGCTCTCTCAGTGAGAGCAGAATGAGAAAGGTCTCGCTCCTGCATGAGCAACCCCATCCACCAGAAAAATCACATCTTTTTCATCAATCTTTATTCTTCACATCACAGGTGAATTCATTCTCTTCGTCCCGGTAGAAAACGCAGTACCCTGACAACTCCTTCCTGAGCCTTTCTCTCGCACGATGGAGCCGTATTTTTGCCGCCTGAAGACTGAGTCCGAGAACATGGGCGATCTCGCTGTCCTGTAGACCTTCCAGATCGCCCAGTATGATGACAGTTCTGTATGTTTCGGGCAGCTTGTCGATTACATTCCTTATGCACGCATTTGTTTCCCACCGGATGGCCTGATTCTCGGCAGAGCGTTCGTTGGTATCAGCCGGAATGTTTTGCTCATGGGAATTATCAGCGCCCACTTCATACGACAGGTCTTGTTGATGTATGATTTTGAAGGACTTGGTGCGGAGCCAGTCCAGAGCCGTATTGGTTGCAATCCGGTATATCCAGGTCGACAACGATGATTCGCCTCTGAATGCAGGCAATGCCTGGCTTATCTTAATAAATACCTCCTGGGTCAGGTCTTCGGCATCCTCTTCGCCAACCATGCGCGTTATATACCGGATGACTTTTAGCCGGAATTCGTCGTGAATCTCCTGAAAGGCGCTTTTATTGCCGGTCACGTAAACTTCCTTTTCCGCAT
Organism: uncultured Syntrophorhabdaceae bacterium; assembly: GCA_964532465.1. Taxonomy (GTDB): domain Bacteria; phylum Desulfobacterota; class Syntrophorhabdia; order Syntrophorhabdales; family Syntrophorhabdaceae; genus JAPLKB01. The sequence goes on from CAZHHX010000031.1 coordinate 35,948, forward strand.
TGGAGTATCGTTTTGCTGCATTATCCATTATAATCTCTCGGCGATGGCTTTTGCTACTTTTTCCGCGTGACCCTTTATTTCTTTCTCAGCCATTTCATCTATTCCAAAGAGGCTTCTGTCGAAATCATAGAGCTTGTCAGCAATGATTATTTCAGGTTCCAGGCCGGGGACAACACCTTTCATCATTCGCGAGGAACATTCAAGGAAGCATCCTTCTACTGCGATAACTCTTTTGTCATTTTTTACCATATTTCTCTGTCCCGTATCCTTGGTGAATGCCCCGCCCAGGCAGAGCCGGACCGTTTTATCCGGAGCAAGCCGGTGACATATAAGATTTGAAGCCTGCCTTGCTATCTCGCCCCTCAAACAGGCTCCCTCGCAGCACATGACAACAATGGGTTTGGATAACCCCTTTCCAGCATAGTCCTCACACATGGGGCAGGTGTTTCTCGTCTTTTCAATGTTTACGGTTTCATATTCACTGTTATTACAGGCGCTGTTACATATTCCACATTCTTTTAATTCATCCATAATTTATCTCCTTTTATTATTTGATTCCCACTGTTTTTATCTCAATCTTCCCTTCCTCGACCATTTTGCTAATAAAAAGGTGTATTGTCTCTTCGTTTATCTCTGTTTTTAATAAGATATCTTCGACTTTAACTGATTCTTGTTCGTTCAGTTGAGCAAGAATCTCTGCTTCGATGGTGCTTACCCAATTATCAAAAAGTTTCTTTGATATGGTTTCAGCGCCGGGCATTCTGTCTTTTCCGCTTGTATCGGCACCTGCCGGTTGAGATGCCGGCGTTCACCTGTTCATAACTGCGGACATGCCTTCCATGTTTCCCATCATTTCATTGAATCTGTTCATGCCTTATCCTCCTTCATTATTTTGCTTCTTAATTATTTAGACGTGGGGGAAATAAAAAAGGATACATGGGTTTTTTAAAAATATGTGGAAGGTATGGAGGTATGTGGGGATATGGACCTGTGGGGCAATAAAACGCCTTCTATGTCAAGAATAAAGATTTGACCCCAAAGAATTTTTCTCAAAAAAAGAAATCTTATAAAACGGCTTCTATACTCACTTTATGAGGATATTAACGGCTGTTGACAATGTGTCAACAAATGCTTGAAAATAGATAGGAAGACAGTGATGTTTGAGGAAGCCGCATGCCCGCTTGCAAGTGGGTATGTTGTCACGCTGAATGAAAATCCATAATCAGCTCTCTTCCAGAGCCATTAATTCAATATTGGTGAGCCGCAGGCGCTGCGAGATAGTATATGCGAGACGTTCAAAGAATATGCCGGCCATCTCCGGATGGGCTTCGACAATCTTTTCAAACTGGTTTCGTGAAAGGATGTAGAGCATGATTTCATTTACCGCGACAGCTTCAGCAGAGCGCGCCCCTTTGTCGAGAAATGACATTTCACCGAAGAGATCTCCCTGTGATAAAGTGAGGAGGTGGTGAGTTGTTCCTCCGGCCAACGGCAGGCCTATTTTTACCGCGCCTTTACGGATGAAATATATCTTATCGCTCATGTCCCCCATTGAGAAAACCTTTTCTCCTGCCTGAAATGATTTTTCTGTCATAGTGGAAGAGAGTTCTTCTATGGCCGCAGGCGGAAAACCGGAGAAAAATTCGAATTCCGGTAAGTTCAGAATATGAAGTTCATCTTTGTTTTTCCCGGATGACGCGCTAATAATCTCATCCTCAATCCATTCCAGCGCGGAGTCCAGGTCCGGATAAAATTTAATATTCATACCTGTCTCGGTAAAACCAAGGCTTGCGAGATATTTTTTGACATTCTGTCCTGTAGGGAGATTCAGAGGAATTGAAGAAAGAACGAGATAACCATTTTTCTTTTCGACGCGGTTATGAATCTGTTTGAGCATGTTGGCGGCAGTATAATCGAGGGATTGAACCCGTCGCATGTCCAGAACAACAAAAGAACATTCGGCAAGATGCGATTCAAGCTCCGTCAAAAGCTGGTCTGTTGTGCCAAAGAACAGTTGGCCCTGAAGCTCGCAGATGATTGTGTTTTTTCCGTGGGACTCAAGAATGGACAGCTCGGCAGTGATCCGGCGTTTTTTGGAAAATTTCTGATTGCCGAATAATTTTCGCCTTATAACGGAAGAACGGATTTGTTCTCTGAGAAACAAAACTATTGCCAGCGCTGTTCCGACGCCTGCGGCAACAATGAGGCTCATGCTCACCGCAGAGATCACAACTGCCAGGATTACAAGAAAATCAAAAATAGTGGATCTATGTTTCAGTAATTGCAGACTTTTTATGTCAAGCATCCGCACGGCGATAACGATCAGGACGCCTGCAAGGGCAGCTAAGGGAATCCATGCCATGAGTTTTCCGAGAAGAAGGAGAACCACACCGGCAAAAACACCGGCAAAAACACCGGATAATTTTGTACGGCCCCCGCTCGCTATGTTTACTAAAGTAGGACCCATTGTCCCTGAACCCGGAATGCCTCCAATGAGAGATGAAGCAATGTTGCCGAGACCCTGCCCTATGAGCTCTTTGTTAGAATTGTGGCGGGAATGGGTCATAACATCAAGAATCACGCATGTTTTTAAAGTGTCGATGGAAAGAAGAACTGCCAGGGTTAAAAGCGGGATGACAGTCATGGCAAGACTTTTGACATCGATGGTGCTAAAATAGGTCCACTGGTTTACGGCAGCCCCGAATGCGCCAAGCCCTGATGACGATATAGGTCCGATAATCAGAGGGTTATCAATGAGTCTTAAGAGCGCCGGGTTAAAAACAGCCAGAGCAAAATAAGCGCATATCCCGGAAAGCAAAGCCACAATGGCTGCCGGGATAAGTTTAAGAAACCTGGGGGCCAGCAGCATGGCGGTAATGGTAACGAACCCGATAAATATACTTGTCCCGTTCCAAAGGACAGGCTGCAAAACACCCTGCAGCAGACCGATTCCTTTTGGAAGTCCCAGAAATTTCGGTAATTGTCCAAGAAAGATCAAAATGCCGACGCCGCTTAAGTAACCGGCTACGACAGGGTAGGGGATATATTTGATGAATTTGCCGCCGCCGAAGCTGCCTGCCAGAAACTGAATGACACCGGCTAAAAGGGCGACCAGAGCCACATAAAAGGGGATAGCCTCCAATGGTATGACGCCGCCTTTGACAAGCTGTCCGACAAAAACGGAAAGCACGGCAGCCGCAGGGGCGCAGGGAGCTGTTATAAGCCGCGGCGTACCGCCGAAAAGAGGCGCGATCAGCCCAAGGGCAACAGCGCCGATCATACCGGCAACAACAGCCTTGCCCGCATATTGTGAACCCAGGGGAGAATAAATGATGATCCCGAAGGCAATGGCCGAAGGCAGAGCCACCAGCATTGCTGTAAGGCCGCCAAGGATGTCCCCGGTCAGGCGACCGGACAAACGCCGTCTTTTTACCATAAACATTACTCCTGCTTTATTGATTGAATGAAAATACGACAGACGTTATGTTATCAAGATTCGCATGATTTGTATAGTGAAACAATAGTCATTGCCGTGATTTTGTCTTATCAAAAAGCCAAGGTTGGCAGGTAGGGTGCTGTTCGCGGTTATGCGCCATTAATGGGGATATGATTGTGACGGAGATCAGCTCCTTCGATTAATTTCCTCTTGCCGTTGCACTCAAGCCGGATTTACATACACGCTTATGTAAATCCGGAATAAAGAAGAGGGTAAGTTTCTGCATTTTCAATTCTATTTTTTATCTCCCCCTTGTTTTGGTGGTATTTTCAAAAGTTTTTTTCCGTTGCTCTTATTCTTGAGCAGTTTGTCTTTGTTCTCTTGGACGGTCAATGGTATGTCCGGGGTTGTCCATCTTTGGCGGTCTGCCGCGCCTTGCGATCTTCCGACGTACGTTCAGTACGTCTACAGCCTGCAAGGCTTGCAGCCCATCCAAACCTGAACAACCCCGACATGCCGTCGCCCGCTCCAAGCCATATTAGCATCAGCCTTCACGCTGATGCTAATATGGCGGAAATGAAGAAATCATTCTTCATTTCCCATACTTCCTCCTTCTGATATTTCCCTGTATAAGCTTGTTTATACTCATTCGCAGTGTCAATTTTTCATAAAAAATATCGACATTACCTTGCCTCCTGCATTGTTTTGGTTTTTTAATTTTAGTAACCAATTTTCACGAAATTTTTTGATGATAATACACTAAAAAGTCTTCAAACCAGTTTCAAGCATGATCCAGCGTAATATACTGTAAGTATAGGTGTTTCCGTATATTTTAGTGGTGGTTACAACTGTTGTAACCACCACATTTTCGTCCCACGTCCCAAGGAGCGTAAGCGACTGAACGTCCCACGTCCTACGTTCTTCACCTCGTCCCACGGTCCTTCCCGTATTTCAATTAAAGGGATAGCGGGAAGTAAAACAAATAGTCATAAATCATCGAAAATGAGATTTTGTAGACACTGTGTCTACGACATTGCTCCAACAGTTGGTGCAAAACAGGAGTATTCTGTAAAACCATGCCAGACTTTAGTTCGGAGAATAAGCGCTTACTTTCCTGCACTGTGAAGGAAAGTATGAAAACCATTTTAATAATGTATATTATGAAGTGCAGGAAGACCCTCTAAATTTGCTCGTTTTCTTCTCCATTACCCTTTTCCAAATTGAACCGGCAAATTGGGGGGGATAATGATCATACCGGAGTTACCTACCATATTGATAATCATTAAAATTGTGGTAATGTCCGGTTAGGGATTTTTAGAAAAGCGCTTTAAATTTAGCAATTATTTATTGAATATTATTTTGAACGTTGATATTCTCGACATATATATAATCCATATTGTTTTTAATGGTTATCCCGCCCTGTCCTTCAATCCAATCAAAAATCAAGGGGACTTTTGGCCTCTTTAACCGTGACGCTCTTCACTGTATGGATATAAATCATGGTGGTCCTGATATCGCTATGCCCCAGCAGTTCCTGGATTGTCCGAATATCATAATTTCCCTGGAGAAGATGACTGGCAAAGCTGTGGCGAAACGTATGGGCACTCGCACGCTTACAAATTCTTGCTTTGTTCACCGCCTGTTTTATCTCCTTTTGTACATGAGTTTCGTGCAGATGATATCGTCTGTATTCTCCGGCCTTATCCTCATGAGTTAATTGTTTGGCCGGGAAAAACCACTGCCAGATAAACTCCCTGGCTGCATTTTTATATTTCTGTTCTAATGCATTCACCAAAAACACACCGGCATATCCCCGATCCAGGTCCTGTTGATGAAGTTCTTTCAATGATTCAAGATGTGCCCGGAGTTCCGGAAGAATTATTTCAGGAAGCGGTACGGTTCGGTCTTTTTGTCCTTTGCCATCATGAACCGTTAAGATACATGAATCAAAATTCATGCAATGCACACGAAGACCCAGGCATTCAAACAGCCGAAGTCCGCATCCGTAAAGCAATTTTACAACAAGATCATATGGAGGAACAAGATGCTTCAAGATGGCATTGATTGCCCCGCGGGTCCGTACCCCGAAGTTTACTTCGAGAAGTTTTTCATGTCCTTTCATCGCCCTTGATATCCTTAGCTTGCCGCGGGGTAGTTCATTGCTTTACGGGATAAAACTACAGGAATATATGGTTTTCTCTTTGCCCTGACAACTCCGTCAATCTTTCCAAATTCTTTTTGCAGGACATGACGAAAAAAGTATAAGAGTGCATTGAAGGCCTGATTTTGAGTGGTGGCTGATACTTTCCGCTTCACAGCCGGAAATGTTAAAAACTCTTTAACATCATTGGATGAGAGTAAGGCGGGCGTCTTGCTGCGCGTAAACGTCTGAAAGTGTTTCACCCATCCTTCATATGTCTGTAGAGTTTTAGGAGAGTAATGCTGTACATGGATTTCATCCGCTAACCGGGAGTATTCCGCTTTCCAGGAAGCCCCGCCTCCTCGTTCAACATTCATCTTCTCCGACGGACTAACAATGTCCGTTGAGTTCCTTTACGTCAAGTATCTCATAATACAGAGTTATTGCCATTGCGGCCTGTTCCTGTTGAACCTTTGTCTGCTGCTTTTCCTGCAACTTATTAATAAAGTGCGGCAAACTTTCTTTATGTATGGGAAGGAAATGATATTTCAGGCAAAAGTCCGGATAATATTGAAGCCACTTTTTGTACACCCCATGCAAGCTGTTTTGAATCCCCCTTTTTCCGTAAATTCTCTTCAAATATTTTCTGTAAATCAGACGGGATGGCAAGCATACGGAATCCTCCAGTTTCTGTATAATCTTACAATTGACATGATATACAGAAAGATAAAATAAATTGTTGCAAAAAGTTTGTCAAGATATTATACATTATTATATCAACAATTTAAGCTGTCACTGAGAAGTCAGTAAGACCATGATTTGTATGAACATGAGAGCATTGTTATTGCATGGAACTGTAAAAGAATTTTTGATTTGTGGAGATAGGCAGAAACTATAGAATAACTTGTTGGGCTAAATAGACAAACAATAAGAGGAGGTAATTATGAGTGATGATCCTACCAAATGTGACCACTGCAATGGCACAGGGGTAACCACTAATTACTGCTGTTTTAAGGCCGCCGGAGGAAAAGATGATGGAAGACCTTGTGCAGGATATGCTCCTCATCGATGTTGTGCATGTGGCGGTAGTGGCAAGGAAGTAGATGTGAGAAGAAGAAAAGCTGGATGGTGATATCCCAGCAGAAATAAATGGGATGCCAATGAAACATAGAAATATGACGAACTTAAAATGGTGTCTTATCGCGCTCCCTTGGGCTGGGATAAAAATGAATGGAGGTCAATTTTGACAAGATATGATTTTTTTATTAGTTGGACAGGTGAGTATGGCCGACAACTTGCGGAAGAAATACATGTAGCGATTGATGAAATAACGAAAGCTAACGAGCCTCACACTAAAGCCATAAACTGCTTCGTATCATCCGTATCCATTGGCAATGGCAAAGATTGGCGTAGAGCACTGCGAAACGCCCTTACTCGATCGGCTAGGGGTTTAGTCCTAGTTACCCAAGACATCTTACATTCTGACTGGTTGGCTCACGAAGCTGGAGCCCTCTCCAGTCGTGAAAACTTCTTTCTGTTAGTAGATACCCCGCTTAGCCTATTGCCAATGCCCTTGCGAGACTACCAATGCCACTCGCTCACAAACGATTCGCTCGCTACTATTCTGCGTGAATTGGCTGATTCTAAAGGGGCAACAATACAACCTAACACTCTCACACGGCTATATAGTCGCATTGGGAGGATACGAGCCCAATTCGCTGGCACTTTTGTAACGGATAACGATGAAAAGTGGAAGGGAAAAATAGAAAGACCGCTTATCATTTCCCAACAAAGCGAGTCTCCATTTGACATTGCTGAAACTCTTAAAGTTGCCCGAAAACGAGCAGTACTTGTTGCACAGAATCATGGATTTATGACAAATCCAGATACCGAGGGCAGAATCTGGCCCATTGTCAAAGATGCTCTAATACGGGGAGTCCAGGTGGACATTGTAGCAATGAATTCCGAAACGAGACCAGCACGGCTTGCGGCCTCGCCTGAGCCACCGGTTGACGCTGCAGTGCTATGGGCGCATTACATGAACGCTGGTGAATTTTTTAGGCATTTAAAGGTCTGCTGGAACACCCTAAATTCATGGAAAGAACGAGCTGAGGAAGGTAAACTTCACAATCTTCACATCTACAGGGCATATTTCACGCCACTTACGGTTACGGCAATAGATCCCAATGAAGCAAATGGCTTCATCGTCTTATCTCCACGACCGCCTCGCGAGGCCAACCAGTCGCGTCCCCAAATAGTACTGTTCAAGCGCTCGTGCCCATCTAGCTTTGAATATTATTGGCAAGCAATTGCCAACAGTTTCGACAATGATGGCTGGCTCGAAATTTAGGGAGGCATTTAATTATAACTGGGGAGGGATGAGGGGTCAGCCATTGACAAAGGACAAGTATGAAAAATATTGCCCAACCAGTAGATGGAGCCGACTCCTTACAGTCGCGGCTCATCATCGTGTTGGGCCCAGATAAGAGACGTTATGGTATGAGGACGACCGGATTATTCCCCATGTCAGTTTGCCAATGAGAAATCCTGGCACAGGGTTATGTAAGGCATTGCCTCAATCCACCATCAAAAATAATGAAAAACCTCATTGGCACTGAAATATCAGCA
>CAZHHX010000032.1:0-44062 GCA_964532465.1 uncultured Syntrophorhabdaceae bacterium
TTACCTTGGCCCTTATGACCGTGTAGTGGGTATATACCATGGCCCTCGACACCTAACTGTTTGGCTGCCACAAGACGCCTCTCCCCGCAGATGAGCAGATATGTCCCGTCATCCTTTGCGGTTACAATAAGCGGTTCTAAGATGCCCTCGTCTTTGATTGACTGCATGAGAGATTTAAATGAGTCTGTTTCAATATTGATGCTTGACCGAACCTGTTCCATTACCACAATTTTTTCTACAGGAATGTACAGAAATTCAGGATTTACAATTGTTTTCTTTGTTGCCATAATTACCCCCTGTTTGAAAGGCAGTGAATAGTGAATAGTCGATAGTGAACAGCAACACACACATCCCCTTTACCGGGATGATTTATCAGGGAGTAACTTACAGAAAAGGTTAAGATACTCAGATGTCATAACCCTTTTACTGCCTTCATCACTATTCACTATTCACTAACGACTATTCACTAACGACTATTCACTGCCTTATTATTGTTTTTATTGTAGAAATTTAGAAAAAATGTGTCAAGTATTTTATGATTCTTATTTGGGATGTACAGGCGATCCTGCATCCTTTACGTCAATCATTTTATAACAGGATTCATTTTATGAAATTATTAGATTTACAGAAATATGTAACTTTGTGGCTTCCAAAAGGCAGATACTTCGGGTACAAATAATTGAAATTAAAAGGACATTTATTTATAAATTACTGGTAGAAAGAGAGTATTAATGAATGACAATTAATTTTTATTTTTCCTCTTCTCTTCATACATCAATGCATCTGCCTGAGCTATAAGTTCATCAAGAGTTGAAGGCTTTTCAGGGTCAAAAAGTGCTATACCGACACTTAACTTGAGTTGATATTTTTTCTCAGGTCTGTTGTAGGTCTCAAGGATAGTATGCAGACGTTTCATGAGGACTTCTTTTGTTTCATCTGTTGTATCTATTGCAAGAATGGCAAATTCGTCCCCTCCCATACGTCCTATGATATCTGATTCCCTGAATGCTTCCTTCAAGATAGCTGCAACTTCAGACAGTGCCTTATCACCTTCCTTATGTCCCAGGGTATCATTAATCTGCTTCATTTTATTCAGATCAGCAAAGAAAAGTAACATGTCTTTCTTTGCCCTATCTGCTATCTTCAATTGTTGCTGGCAGAGGACTATGAACCCCCGTCTATTATATAAGCCTGTAAGTTCATCTGTGATCGATAAGACCTGCAGTGCTTCTTCCAGTCGTTTACGCTCGGTGACGTCTCTATGGTATGCAAGTGTTGCCGATTCCCTGTTGAACATGACTCCTGTTGCAGAGACTTCAATATAGACTGGAGAACCGTCCTTTCGTCTTCCTTTGAATTCGTATTTTGAGGGAACCTGTTCACCTCTTTGCCGCTTTCGGTTACGCTCAATAACCATCTCCAGATCATCCCGGTGTACTGTGAAAGAGAGGCTCTTGCCTAAAAGTTCCTCAGGCTTGTCATAACCATGTATTTCAAGGAATTTACTGTTGACGTATATGTGAAGACCGTCCCTGACAAGAGCTACTCCATCGTTGGAGGATTCTATTGCTATTCGGTAGCGTTCTTCCGATTCCGTCAGCCTTTCTTCTGCCTGTTTACGCTCGGTGATGTCTTGGTTTGCACCGTAGTATTTGATGACAAGGCCATCGGCATCTTTTATGACGCGTATGCGGGCCAGGATATGGCGTACCGCACTGTCTCTGCGTATGATACGGTGTTCCACGTCGTGAAGGAATTCGCGCTCTTTGTTGAGTCTGCGTTTTTCTGCCACTTGGGCAAAGAGCCATATATCATCCGGATGCACGAACCTTTTTCCATACTCCTCTCTCATCATCCGGTATCCCCCTTCGCGTTCGGCGGTAGTTCCATAAAAGGCGTAGAAAGGATCGTTAAAGATAAAGTCTCCTGTTGTAAGATCGGCTTCCCAGTAAACGATGTGGGCAAGTTCCATTGCGTCCGATAGCTGAAGCCGGCTGGCGATTAGAGCTTCCTCTGTCTGCCTGTAGGAGGCAATATTATCATTCATTGATGATGCTTTACCTGCCGTACGAAAATCGTTGCTTTTCTTGAACTGTCCATAATTATTTAGCCCTTTAAGTATATTAACAAATTCAGGTATTTACAATAAAGTAGATTTTGTTATGTTGATAAAAAGTTGATGATACAAATCCAGTTTATTATATCCATCCATTTACCTATATTCTATTATATCAGGGATAGAGCAAAATACAAGAGATGTTCATTGCCAAATGAAATAGAATATGTGTTTAAGATTGTTCTGTTTATCTCTTTCAGGAAGCTACTGCACAGCGGCAAACACACCTACTACTCAAAGAAAATGCAAATCTGGAAAAACAATGAATATCGTTTGTAATGATGAACCGGGCACAAGACTTCATTGAAGTATATTTTACTGACGATCGATCAAGTGCTAAACTAAAAACACCTTTCTGTAAAATGACGCCTCAATGAAACAGATGAAAATGGCCTGGTTGTAACAGACCGGAAAATGAAAGACCGAACGAAGGAGTACCCACATGAACATATCGGCAGAACAAAGAAAACAGCTTAAGGGACAAGGCTTTTTATCCAATAAGGATCAGGTGCATTTCTCCGCGAGAATCATCACGGAAAATGGTGTCCTGAAAGCCCGACAGTTGAGAAACCTGAGCGAAGCCGCCGAAAAATTCGGCAATGGCACTATTTCATTCACTTCTCGACTGACCGTTGAGATGCCCGGCATTACATTCGCAGACATTCCTGCGTTCCAGGCCCACATTGCCAAGGAGAATATGGTGACCGGGGGTACAGGAGCCAAGGTTCGTCCGGTTGTGGCATGCAAGGGCACGGTCTGCTTATTTGGCAACATCGATACACAAGGACTGGCGACCGAAATCCACAAGCGCTTTTATGAGGGTTTTGGCCAGGTCACCCTGCCGCATAAATTCAAGATCGCCGTCGGTGGCTGCCCGAACAACTGCGTCAAGCCGGATCTCAACGATGTCGGCATCATCGGCCAAATGGTACCACAATACAACCGCGATCTCTGCAAAGGATGCGCAGAATGCGCGGTTATCCTTTCCTGCCCCATGCAGGCGTGTGCAATAAAAGATGCTATCATGGACATTGATCGGGATGTTTGCAACAACTGCGGGCTCTGCATTGGCACGTGCCCCTTCGATACGGTGCCCGACGGCAAGGTTGGCTACAAGGTCACCATTGGTGGCCGTTGGGGAAAACAAATCCGGATCGGCACAACGCTGAACCACGTATTCATCAAGGATGAGGCTATGGATATCATTGAGAAGGTGATCCTGCTCTTCAAGGAGAAGGGACTTCCCGGCGAACGGCTGTCAACCATGATTGAACGGCTTGGTGTCGCAGTGACTGAGCAGATGTTGGTCACTCATGATCTGATAGATCGCAAGTCTAAGATTCTCAGCTTAAATAAAGAATAGTTAGGGCCGCCATAGAGGTGATCATTACGCATTGAAGTCTTGTATTCATTTAAAAAGATAGATCCGTTGACTTAAGGAAGCAGTTTATGTCTCAGGAAAAATCCGAGCAAATGTGCATTTCGGAAAGAAAGCAATGCCTCAGGCAAAAACCGCATAGCGCTCATTGCAGGAAGGCAACCTTATACGGCAAGAGTAGAAAATAAGCTGTTATGCATTTGTACATTTCGTTCGGTTATCAACAAACTTAGAAAAAGACTTAATGAGCGGTATTTATAATGTTGATTTCTTCGTTGACATAAAGGTGTTAATAACGGGAAACTTTCCATAAATTTGCTAAGCAGCCGGTATTGGTTGCAATTCTGATTAAGGGTTAATTCCAATTCTGAATCAAGGCGCTATCATCGTTGGCTTCGTCATCAGCTCCTCCGACGTACTATTACTGTACGCCTACGCCTGCCCTCGCTTGACGTGGGCCTGTCCTCCCGCAGAGGAGGGTTGCCTCTTCCTTGCCGCCTTGATTGCCCCGCAAGTTACCGCGGGGTAGTTCATTGCATCCTTGATTTAGAATTGGAATAACATCTCGCGCGCAGCCGTATTTGCTCCTGATCCTGTAAGACTTTAAGAATGCCTACAATGCTGTCCATACGAGGGTTTCCGCTTGGTCCCAGCATCCGGTGGATGCTTTTGCTGGATTTGTTAAGCCTCTGGGCAAGAGCCGGAAAAGTAATCGTTGCATTGATATAATCACGAAGCATTGTCTTGCCTACATCCAAATTACCTTCGAGTATCTCGTTGTCAAAAGTTTCTTTCCTCTTGCTCTTATTCTTGAGCAGTTTGTCTTTGTTCACTTTGTCGGTCAACATTCGGGGAGGAAAGGATAGAGCTTGTTTATTCCTGAAAGATTTCCAATCTCTTTCGCCTTGACGGGTGTTGCAGTTTTCTCAGGGCCTTGGCCTCAATCTGACGTATACGTTCACGGGTAAGCCCAAAGACATTACCAACTTCTTCTAAAGTGGAATCGGTCTTTTCGCCAATACCGAGTCTCATCCTGATGACCTTCTCTTCCCTCGGAGTAAGGGTTGACAAAACTTTGCATATCTCTTGTTTGAGAGATGCATCTGCAAGTTCTGTAAAAGGTGAAGAGGCTTTTGGATCTGCAATAAAATCACTTAGCTTTGATTCATCGTCTCCAATCGGGGTTTCGATTGATATGGTCCCATTGGCAACACTCATGGTCTTCCGGACTTTCTCCAGAGGAAGTCCGGCTTTCAATGAAATTTCTTCAAGATTCGGTTTTCTCCCCAACTCCTGGAAGAGGATTGCCGTGGCCTTGTTGATCTTATTTGTGTTTTCAAGTATATGTACGGGCACCCTGATAGTCCGTCCGAAATCTGCGATTGCTCTTGTCATGCCCTGTCTTATCCACCACGTTGAGTATGTAGAAAACTTGTAGCCTCTCTGATAATCATACTTATCAGCAGCCTTCATGATACCCATATTTCCTTCCTGTATAAGATCGAGGAAAGAGAGTCCTCTGTTCATGTGTTTTTTGGCAATATTAATGACAAGTCTCAGATTCGCCTGAACAAGTCTGTCTTTGACAATCTTTAGTTTGTTGTCAATTTCACTGAGTTCTGCCAATTTATGCTTTACAATCCTTGCCTCGCCGTCATCCATAAACTCTATCTGCTGTGCGATCTTTTTAATTATTTTTGCAAGAATCTTCTTGTTGAGTTTGAGATCAAGCAGGATTTCTTCTGTCTTGTCTTTGACCCTCTGCAAATCATTGGCAAGCTCCTTCCTGCCCGGTTCATCTGCTTCCATTATTTTATTCTTTATTTCTTCTCTTTTATCATGAAGATTTTTTATGTCTTTAATGCAGGATATGGTTTCCTTTCTGTATTTCATATCTTCTTTTTCTGTATGGTTCATTTCATCAATATTTTTTATGACATCTACTATGTTTATAGTCTCCTCCTTCAGTTGCTGACCTATCTGAAGGAGTTCATCTACTGCCTGGGGCAATTCAAACAAGATGTTCCTTGTATTTTTTTCACCTTTTTCTATCTTTTTTGCGATCCGGCGTTCTTCATCAGGTGTAAGGAGCGATACACGACCGATATCCTTTAAATATGTCCAGACTATGTTATCGGTTTTTTCTAAAGGTACTTTTTTAACCTCTTGCCAGTCCGCACTTTCTTCTTCGGGTGATTCAATCTTTTCTTGTATCGTTTCGACTATATCGATGTCAGATTCTGAAAGAAAGTCGAATACGTTTTTAATGTCTTCAGTGGAAAAGATGTTGCGAGGCAGGGAGTCGTTAATTTCATCGGACGTAAGGTAACCCTTATCTATTCCTAAGTCCATTAACTGCTTAATTTCAGTTGAATCCTTTATTATCATTATCAGCTCCAAAAGTAAAAATGCCCTTTTGCTGGAAAAAGGTATTTGAATTAGGGAAGGCCCCTCGGTTCTTTGATGACTAATGCCTACTTTGAGAAAAATATGATATCAGTGGATACTGGAAGAATATGAGTGTAGTCCTTCTCTTACTGCTTTCATACCCAACGGTTTAAGAATGGCCTCTCCAAGCCCGGCAGCCTTTATCTCTTCTGCCAGAGGTGGCTCAATATATCCCGTATAGAGCAGGATGGGAAAGCCTTGCTTTATGCGCCTGAAACGTACTGCAAGCTCCAGCCCTGTCAGCTCAGGTGTAACCGGAGAACCCCTTCGCATACTCCCGATGACGGCAACCTCCGGGCCTGCTTGCCCTTGCATTGTAGGTTCAACAATAGCAAGGTCAAATTTGTCGGGGTCCTGAGAAAAAGTTCTCAATCCTGCCAGACTCGCTGTCTCAGCCTGTGCACTATGACCCAACTGTTCGAGCATCGTGGTAGTTGTTGTTACCATGTCCTCGCCATTGTCTACGACCAAAATATGTAATTTTCGTTTAGAAGCCATAATAACTCTCTTTTCTGTTGGGAGCGCCTGGCAGAAGCCCCTGGGTTCTGGTGATTTTCAGGAAAAGCAGGTGATCAGTTCAATGAAAGGTCATTGATGAGGAGTTGCAATATTACTGAATCTAACTATAGCACAAATCTTATAGAATATGGGATAATTCCAATTCTAAATCAAGGATGCAATGATTTACCCCGCTGCAGCTTGCGGGGCAATCAAGGCGGCAAGGAAGAGGCGACGTAGGCGTACGATAATAGTACGTCGGAGGAGCCGATGACGAAGCCAACGATGATAGCGCCTTGATTTAGAATTGGAATAAAACCATCTGTTGGGTGGTGGGTTAGTTTCACTTGACACTTAAATTGATGTCGTTATAGTGTAATAGAATACAGCACATCGCTCGAACACCGCGATTTTGGCGACAAGTCAAGATATTGTAAAAAGTTAAATAGAAAATAGGTATCAAGATTGATTATGAAAAAAACAAAGAGAGGAAAATCATGGAGGAACATAATTCTCAGGACATTACGCGCACAACACTGAGCGTTTTACTTATCGGCATTCTCATCAGCACCGTCTTCTGGATTCTCCATCCCTTCCTGCCGTCGTTAATCTGGGCAACCATGATAGTAATAGCGACATGGCCCCTTATGTTGCGCGTTCAGGGCAGATTACGGGGTAAACGAGGGCTCGCTGCCCTGGCCATGACAATGGCGCTGATACTCGTTTTTGTAATACCCTTCTGGCTCGCGGTGGCAACCATTATAGACAATTATGGCAGGATAGGCGGCCTGGCTGAATCCTTCCAGAAAAGCGCCTTGCCGTTGCCCCCTCTTTGGGTGGGGAAGCTGCCGATGATAGGCCCCAAACTTTCGGAGGCATGGCAGGATATTTCCTCTGCCGGTCCACAGGGGCTGATCTTATGGCTCAAACCCTACGCGGGAAAACTGGCCCAATGGTTTGTGAATCAAGCAGGCAGTGTCGGCAAAATATTCGGCCAGTTTTTGCTTACAGTGGTCATTGCCGCTATTCTGTATGCTAAGGGTGACAGCGCTGCCGACGGTATACGCCGCTTCGCGCGGCGGCTTATCGGCCATCACGGCGAAGAGGCTACCATCCTTGCTGCAAAGGCTACCCGGGGCGTTGCGCTTGGCGTTGTTGTTACAGCCCTGGTACAATCCCTCCTGGGCGGCATCGGACTTGCCTTGACCGGTGTGCCCGCCGCAGGCATCTTTACTGCCGTCATGTTCATGCTCTGTGTGGGGCAGCTTGGACCCGGATTTGTGCTGATTCCCGCCATTGTCTGGCTTTACTGGAGCGGTCATGCTGTGGCTGGAACGGTATTGCTCGTGTGGACAGTCGTCGTCGTAAGCCTTGACAATGTCCTCCGTCCCATGCTTATCAAAAAAGGGGCGGACCTGCCTCTCCTGCTTATCTTTGCCGGTGTTATGGGAGGCCTTATTGCCTTCGGTATCGTAGGCATATTTGTTGGTCCGGTAGTGCTTGCTGTAGCCCTCACTCTGCTTCGTGCCTGGATAGATGAGGAAGAGGCTGATGTCCAAAAAAAGGAAGTGCGAATCGCTTGATCCGCTCAATAATTCATCGACTAATTCTAAATCAAGGATGCAATGAACTACCCCGATGTAACTTGCGGGGCAATCAAGGTGACAAAAAAGGCCGCCTGAGAGTCAGGCGACCTTCCTGATAAACGTGTATCAGCAGATACCGGAGTTTTTTATGCACTCCGCCATGAATAAGAGAGCTTTGGACATGGCCATGGCTCTGATCTCGTCGAAGGACATACTTCCCACTTCTGATTTTGCCAAAGAAACAATTACATAAGAAAGGCTCAGGTCCTTGACAGAGAGAGATTTCTCCTCAAAGTTTACCTGCACCTCAAGAAACGGATATTCCGGACCGCGGTCAAACATCTTCTCCACGTTAACTTTAATTGTTGACGGCATTTTTCCTCACCTCCTTGCCGTAGTGTTACATTATTTTCCGGCAAAGAGAAGGAAAAATTTGATATTTAATATATTGATGCACTCGTAAAAAGTCGTATTTCTGTCGTTTTGTCATTCCCACGAAAGTGGGAATCCAGTGATTTCAATGTGTTCTGGACTCCCGTTTTCACGGGAGTGACGGTTTTATGACTTTTTACGAGTACATCAATATGTTGCCTAAAAAAATACATATAGGAGAAGCGTATGGTAAAAACAAGGGTCAGCTATTTACGCGCTCTCTTCTTTATTCCTGTAATCAGGCAAGGCTCAGAAAATCTTAAAGAGCAATCTTATTGACTGTGCCCAATGGTTTTGTTATATTAAAAATTCAAATAAATTATGAATATATTAGGCATTCATACCTTCGGACACGATACAGGCGCGGCTCTGATATCAGAAGGCCAACTCCTTGCAATAACAGAGGAACGGCTCAACAGACAGAAGCATTCAGGATCTTTCCCTCACAAATCTGTTCGTTATCTCCTTGATGCTGCCGGTCTGAGGGAGATGGGCAATATAGATATGATTATAGGCGTCACACGGATCGGGAAGGACGGAAAAAACAAAGAAATTGAGATGATCCGCTCCGAACTGGGTTACAAAGGGAAGATACACACCATATCACATCATGCCGCTCATGCAGCAAGCGCCTTCTATCCATCCCCCTTTGAGGAAGCCGCTGTCATGGTGGTAGACGGGCTGGGCAGCAATGCTGCCGATTCCGGCGAAGATGCAAAAATACCTTTTATCTTCAGAGTCATAGATAAAAAAATACAGAAAAAATTCGAAGAGGTACAATCCTATTACAGGGCAATAGACGGCAGACTTTATACAATCAGGAAAGATTACGCCATGCCCGGATTCAGCAACGGTCTGGGGCTTCTATACATGGGTACATCCGTATTCGTCGGATTCGGCGACTTCGGTTCAGGAAAGGTCATGGGTCTCGCTCCATACGGTGAGCATACAGACAGGCGTTATCGCAGGGCCTTTTATGAGATTGTTGACGGCGCTGTCTTGATACCCAGCGAAAAGAACTTCGTGAGGCATATCGATCATTTCCAGAAAATGTATTATCCTGACATTCCCAGGAGAGAAAAGGGAATACTTCCTGACGAAGTATATACGGCAATTGCCTTTGAAGTGCAGGATGCCCTTGAAAAGGCCCTCATTGAGGTTGCCGGGCATCTTTACAGGATAAGCCCCTCTAAAAACCTCTGTTACGCAGGCGGGGTCGGGCTGAACAGTGTAGCAAACAAGAAAATCCTCGATAACACCCCCTTTGAAAACATTTTTATACAGCCCGCTGCCTGTGATACCGGCATACCAATGGGATGCGCTCTGCACGGCGCTCATATGCTGAATAATGAGCCGCCGAAGAAATATAAGTTCAAGAATGCCTACACAGGAAGACGATACAGTGAGAAAGAGATTCTGGAAGCTCTCAATAGTACTGCAAATATAAAATTCAGCAAAGAACAGAATGTCGCGCAAAAGGCCGCGAAACTTCTTTCAGAAGGAAAGATTCTCGGATGGTTTGAAGGCAGCAGTGAAATAGGCCCCCGTGCCCTGGGACACAGGAGCATTATCTGTGATCCGGCAAAACCGGACATGAAAGATATTCTTAACGCACGGGTAAAACACCGTGAGGCTTTCCGTCCCTTTGCTCCGTCAATCCTTAAGGAATATGTATCGGATTATTTTGAACTTACATGCGAAAGCCCATATATGCTGCTTATTGCTGAAGTTAAAGAGGATAAGCGAAAAATTGTCCCTTCAATAACGCACGTTGACAACACTGCCCGTGTGCAGACTGTTACCCGTGAAGACAACGGCAGATTCTATGACCTGATAGAAGAATTCCATAAGATTACCAATATCCCGGTCATACTGAATACATCCTTTAATATTGCCGGGGAACCCATAGTGGAAACTCCTGCCGATGCCTTGAAATGCTTTATGTCTACTGAAATGGATTACCTTATTATTGAGGATTATTTTGTAGAAGCCTCCGGACCAAAAGAGCTTATCGGCAAGCCTGTTATTGATGAAAATAAATTGAAGGCAACGGACTTCAGAACAGATTTTAGAAAATATTTCAAAAACTTCTTTAATAATAATTCATAAGTTGCCTCGTGCAAGCCACGGTATACATAAACATCAGCGCCATAAACAGCTTGCAAGGCAAGCGCGGGGGAGTGGCCGGGGTACCCGTTTTGGCGGGTCGTGGCTTGAATCCGGTGGAGGGGGCGACGTTAGCCCCTTGAATAAATAGAACTAATGAAAATACTCTTTTTTACCCACAATATATTTACCCCTGAAAATCCGAAAGGCTACAGAATACAGCAATATTTCCCCTATCTTGCAGAAAAAGGGTTTGAAATTGAGCTGCTTACCACCAAAACAAATTTCTCAAAGATACTGAAACAGGCAAGTCAGGCTGACGTGGTCTATTTGCAAAGGCTCCTCCTAAGTCCCTTGAAGCTTTTTGCTTTAAGGCATTGTGCAAAGAAAATTGTATACGATTATGACGACGCAGTCATGTACGGCGCAAGGAAAGAGAGCGCCACCAGAAGGTTTCGCTTTAAAATGACGACAAGATGTGTTGACGCAGTATTCTGCGGGAACCCCTTTCTCCTCAATGAGGCAAAAAAGTACAGAGACACAGGCGCGTATTATGTTCCCACAGTTGTTGATACCGACGAATACCCGATAAAGATACACGAAGAGCACAAGCCCTTTGTAGTGGGCTGGATGGGAAGCAGTTCCACATTAAAATATCTCTTTGATATAAGAGAATTTTTCCTTTCTTTTCCCCATAACAGGCATATAATATTTAAATTTGTGGCAGATAAACCTTCCGGCATGGAAGGAGAAGGAATAGTATTTGAAAAGTGGGAAAAAGACAAGGAAAAATCATTGCTTTTGAGCTTCGATGCAGGAATCATGCCTGCAAGAGATGATATATGGTCGCAGGGTAAATGCGGGCTCAAACTTATTCAGTATATGGCAGCAGGACTTCCATCAATAGCCCATCCTGTCGGTGTTGCAAAAGATATAATAAAAGACGGGGAAAACGGTTTTTTACGGGATGATCCAAACGGATGGAAGGATGCCGTTTTTGCGCTCTCAAAGGACATTGTCCTAAGAAGCAGCATGGGGAACACTGCAAGGTCACATGCTGAAGCCAAATATTCCTTGAAGTTCTGGGGGCCCGAAGTAGCAGAAATGATAAGCAGTCTATGAAAGCTCAAAAACTGAACAGCATAAAATGGTTTTTAGATGACAACGAGCTCATTGCCGTCCTGGATAATCTTCCTTTACAGGAAAAAGCAAGAAGAGGATATTTTACCTGCGATTATAAAGCCGGGAAAGTCTTTATAAAATTCTTCAAGGAAAAGGGGATTTACGGCTTCATAAGAAACAGGGTCTCTCCGAGAGGCAAAAAAGAATACCTTGCAGGAAAAAGACTGCTTTCGCTCGCTGTCATGACACCCCAACCGCTCGGATACGGCATTTCAGACAGAGGTTCATATATAATCCAGGAACAGATCGAGGGAGATACATTTGTCAACGTGTTCTTTAAAAGTAAAGACCGTTCAGGGCTCCTCCTGAAGCTTGCAGACCTTCTCAGGGTCTTGAATAGGCAAGGTGCGGCACATAACGATCTCCATCTGAATAATATTATCATTCATAATGAAAATCTATACCTCATCGATTTGCATAAAATGCAGATTAAAGGACATATCAGCCTGAAGGATGAAGTATCAAATCTGTCGCACGCGATTACCATGCTTTATAGCGATATGACGGAAGATGAAAAAATACTTTTCTTTAGTCGTTATGGCGAGCAGGATATGAGAATGCCTGTTGAAGAAGAGATGGCAAGGCTATGGAAAAGGTGGATCAGAAAAAAACAGGAAAGGGCCTTTAAAAATACATCAAAGATGATTGTGAATGGAGATTATGTCTGTGTGACAGGGGTGAAAATGCCTGTTGATGGCAATCTTCTTCAGTTGATCAAAAAAGACAAAAAAATCATTGTCGAGAGATATGGCGATCATATACGCAAGTATTACCGTAACAGAAGGAGACTCCAACTGGCATGGAAAAACCATGTGGCATTGAAATATTTAGACCTCCGGGCAACGCCTGAACCATACCTTGCAAAACGTCCTTCCCTCTTTTCCCGGGGATATGTTGCCATGGAAGACCTTACCGGATCAGGCATAGAATTGGACAGATACCTTGATAAAACATATGACAATATGGGTAAAGGCGAAAAAGCAGCCTTCATCGAAGAATTTTCCCGGTTCCTTGCCGGGCTCTTTAAGAAAAAAATAGCCCACAAAGACCTGAAGGGGTGCAATATATTTGCCCTGAATGACGGCGGGTTTCTCCTCCTTGATGTGGAAGATATCCTGTTTACCGTCATAGACCGGGAAAGGCTGAAGCGTATGCTGGTGCAGTTAAATACCACAATCCCGAAGCGGATAAGCATAAAGGACAGGATGCGCTTTTATCTGAAGGTTATAAAAGGGGTAAACATTGATAAAAAACAAGTCTTCAAGGACGTGCAAAAAGAATCATTAAAAATGGAAATTGTCTATGAGGGAATGTCGGGCCTTCAACGCGAGTCCTGGTAATGCCGGGCAGGAAAAATCAAAACGCATATACAATCTCCCAACGGGCAAACCAAAGGTATTCAATCCGGTCCCGGCCCTTGGCGCGGCAAGTCTTCAAGAATCTGTTTCATCTGTTTTCGGGTAATCGGTATAGGCATGAAGGCAATCCGGCATTAAATCACTCGTTTTTCTGAATATCTATCTCTGTTATCTTATCTTCAAAAAGAGTTGTTTTAATATATAACCGGGTAAAGTAGTGTGTTGCAATGAGGAGGGTATAATAAGTGAGGACAGATGACAGAATGAATCCGACAAGGTACGGAATATGAATGACTTTTTTACAGACATACAGAGCAACAAGAGCGCCTATATATGCCCCTGCGTAAGGAATAGACACCTCTTTGATTCCATTGAGAATCTTGTCGAATTCAAGCGCTTTTTTGAAATCGCCCTTTTCGGAAAATGCGGCAAAGGCAAAGGGGATAAAAAAAGAACACAGAAAGAGTGCAAGATAGGACAGCTTAATAAGTATGTTTCCAAAAAAAGCTGTTATGCTGGTTAAAGTTGTAAGAAAGAACCCGAAAGAAAAAAGGAAAAAGGGTATTGCCTCATAAAGTATAAAAATGAAAAGCAGTTTTACCCCTTCCATCCATATATCATTTCTTCTTTCCCATAAGGGAAGCCCTGCGCTGCCTATCATAAGAAGCCTTGAAGTCTTTGCCAGATAACCAAGGGAGAATAAATTAAGGGCAGGAATATAGAGGATAATCCCGCCCGCAATCCACCGCAGGATATATTGTGTATTCAGGGTAAATTGTATAAAGGGAAAGAGCTCCATCCTATCTGCCTTTCATAATGAAATCCAGAAGAGATTCCTGTGTATAGCCGGTCATACCGCCGTCCATGGTTATAGTCTCCCCGTTTACATATCGGGCATTGTCTGAAGCGAGAAAGAGTATTAGGGATACAAGCTCTTCCACATTACCCATTCTTCCTATGGGCGTTCTTTTTGAGAGGTGCTCCACAAAGGCTTCTTTTCTTATCAAACTCTCGTTCATTCCGCCTTTCATAAAACCAGGGGCTACCGCACAGGTGGTAACGCCGTATTTTGACCATTCAAAGGCAAGAGATCTTGCCATTAACATAAGGGCTGACTTGCTGATTGAATAAGGCAGAAAACCCTTTTCTCCTAAAAGCGCTACCTGTGATGCAATAAAAAGGATTCTGCCCTGTTTCTGTTCTATCATCTTTTTGCCGAAGATCTGAGTCACATAGAAAGTGCCTTTCAGATTCACATCAATCGTCAAGTCAAAATCATCTTTCTTCATCTTTTCAGATACAACAAGAGGATTAACAATTCCGGCATTATTTATCAGTACATCAATCTTACCCCATTTCTCAAAAACCTTTTCAGCCACGCCTTCCATCTCTTTATAGTTTGTAATATCTGCATTAAAAACCATGGTTTGCTCATTTTTAAACTCTTCTTCAAATTTTGCCAGAGAATCAATA
Source organism: uncultured Syntrophorhabdaceae bacterium (assembly GCA_964532465.1). Taxonomy (GTDB): domain Bacteria; phylum Desulfobacterota; class Syntrophorhabdia; order Syntrophorhabdales; family Syntrophorhabdaceae; genus JAPLKB01. The sequence goes on from CAZHHX010000032.1 coordinate 14,578, forward strand.
TTTTTTCCGTTTACTCCAACAAAAGCGCCTTCTTCAAGAAAAGATTTTGCCATTGCCCTGCCGAGACCTCTTGTACCGCCTGTAATAAAAACAACCTTATCCTTGAAATTCATATATTACCTCCAAATAGTTTTTTTATCCTCTCATCAAAAAGTTCTATAAGGGCTTCGTTGCTCTCTATGGTCAGACCTGTTACTTTTTGCCATACGTCTTCCCTCTCCATGCACAGGTATATAAAAAGTTCTTCTTCTCTTGATTTCAAGAGATTATAGAGCATCCGGTATACCTTTATTCTCTCTTGCTTGATGTACCTGTATTTCCCGTCTTCACCCCGTATGAACTCACCGTGGAGAAGGTTTGTCCTTCCTTCTTCCATAAAACGGTCAAGGAGCTTCGGCGGAAACCGGAGCAGTCCCATGCTGAACCATATAACCTTTTTCAGGTCAAGTATCCTGCTTATGTCATCTATAAGGTATTCATAATCTTTTTCAAATCCTTCATAGATTATAACCGGATCAAAGTGGAGCCCCACAAAGCACCCCAGTTCCTGAGCTTTTCTTGCCACCCGCAGCCTTTTGTAGAGAGGGCTTGTCCTTTTTTCTTCTTTATCGATTATCCTTTGGGGCGCCAAAGAGAAAGAGATGACCGTATAAGGGTTCAGGTATGGAGCAAGGTGCGCGATATATGCCCATTTTGATTTTAATTCAAGGAGCGCCTTTTTCTTTTCACCAAAAAATTCAATGAGGGGGCGATTGAGACCAAGTTTCCGGTCAAGGGCGAGGCTGTCGGATAACTCTCCTGTACCGAATCTCAATATATGATCTGTTTCAGTATCAATCGTATTCCCGATCTGGGATTTAATATAATCAATATCTTTGTTGATTTTTATGTAATCGTTATTAATATAAGCTTTCAGGATACAGTATGAGCAGGACATTATGCAGCCTTCGATAAGGTCAATTGTTTTATATCCGCAGCATATGTGATATTTTGTGCCCGGACAATCCCTTACGATATTGCCTTTTGCCTCTGTAATGTCAACCCTTTGTAAGTTCAAGTATATTCCTTATATATCCTTTGTTCAGGATGCTGCTGAGCTTTTCAATGGCTTCTCTTGCCTTATCCTCTGTTTTCGCCCTGATTACCATATCAATATATCCTTTTTCAAAAAAAGGGTCTACCTTTATGTCAATATCAGGGGGGAGTGCGCACTTGAGTTTTATCTGTTTCAATTCATCTTCAAGTGACACAAGTATGGGATTCGTAAGCTTTTTCAGACTTTTTTTCAGTTCCTGTGCGTCCGGCATGTTTTTTATCGAATCAAAATCTATACTGCCCCTTTTTATCTTTACAAGATTTAATAATTCAAGGACTTCTCTTACAAAGCTCTCAGTTGTATGTATGGCATTAAGTATACCGATAATACGCGCTCTCTCTTCAGCGTTGAAACGTATCAGCATTTCGACTTGTTTCATGGTGAGGTTTTTTACGGTTATAAATGCTTTAAGGGCATCTTCCATATTTGCAACTGCTGTCAGCCTTTCAAGGATTTTCTCATGAGGATCAAGGGATAGCAGCGTCATTGTTTCATAAATTTCAGTCGATGAAAACCCCGTATGGAGCATCCTTTCAATACCGAGAGCCTTTTCAACAAGATTCAGCCCTCTTTTTATGTTGTCGTGGATTACATAAAGAAGGGCGTCTTTTTCGCTGACACTGATAATCACAGAAGGTATTTTTGTAAAACCGGCCTGCATTGCCGATAAGATTCTTTTAAACCCGGTTACAACCATATAGGGAGTTGTGTCGAGAAGTATTATCGGTTGGATAATCCCGATCTTTTTTATTGATGAAAGGAGAATATCATCCTGCATCGGATATGAGATACAAAATCTTCTGTCGTTGGTGTTTATATGGTCAATATCTATAGTTTTCATAGTTTACCGTGTATTTTATGCCTCGATAACGGGCAGTTCGATAATAAATCTTGTACCCTCAGGTATATTATCCTCCACGCGTATCCTGCCGTGGTGTTCAAGAATAATGGAATGGACAATGGCAAGCCCGAGACCCATACCGTGTTTGTCCGTTGTAAAATAAGGGTCAAAAATCCTCTTCTTATCCTCTTCAGGAATACCCGGGCCGTTATCAGCCACATCTAAAATGACAGCCCCCTTGTTTTCATCGTATTTTGTAGTAATTGCAATTGTACCCTCTTTGTTGCCTATCGCTTTTGCCGCGTTGCTTATCAGATTAATAATTGTCCTTTTAATACCGTCACAATCGACTCTGAATTTGGGGACTGCTGTCTGGTGGAATTGGAAACCGATATTATGATAGAGGTTTCTGTAAAGAGCTATAGTCTCTTCCAATATGGTGTTTATATCTTCTACAGCTTTTGTTTGCGAGATATGCGTTAATTTTGTCAGCTCGTTTACGATACCCTTTATATCATCAACCGATTTAATTATGATGGAAGTGGTTTCATCGAGTATTTCCCGGTCATTGCCTTTAAAATTAGAGAGCAATCTTCTCCGTATGCGTTCTGCGGAAAGAACGATGGGGGTTAAGGGATTTTTTATCTCATGGGTAAGTTTCTTTGCCACTTCCTTCCATGTGGCAAGTTTCTCAGCCCTAACAACATGGGTAACATCGTCGAAAGTTACGATAAAGCCTTCGGTTTTACTCATTTCATCTTTCAAAGTTGTGAGAGAAACCCTTATGTATTTAATATCGTTTTGAAGATTGAGCCTCACATCTTTTGCGATACTGCTCCAGTTTGCATCCCTTGCCTCTCTTAGAAAAGACTTCATATGTTTTTTAAAGTCATCATGAAAAATCTGCCTCAGGGGCGTGCCTGTCAATGTTTCTTTTTCAACTCCGATAATTTTCCGGGCGGCACTGTTTATAAGTTGAATACCGCCTGTTTTATCTGTAGAAATAATGCCGGTAGCCACATTATCGAGAATTACTTCCATGTACTTTTTCTTTGCTTCAATCTCGTCCTTGGCAATGTTCAATTCCTTTGCCATGCTGTTGAACGCGCCCACAAGGGTGCCTATTTCGTCCTTGCCTCTGTCTTCAAGGTTGATATCAAATTTTCCCCTTGCAATAATCGCTGCCCCTTCTTTCATTTTTTCTATGGGGGTAGTAATTTCCGTTGCCATTTTTATCCCGACCCATACAGAAAAGAAGATTGTTAATATAGTTATGAGCGACAGCGGAATATAAAAACTGTATTTCAATATTTTTTTAAATGCCCTTGATTCTTTGAACTCCTTTAGTGTAGAGGTAATCTCTTTAATCCTGTATGTGCCGTGCATATTTATTTTATTGCCGATAAAGAGTATGGCCCGGGGATCGCCGTATTCGTCGTTAATCTTTACGCCGGTCATAATAAGCTCCCCATCTTTTAAGGGTATTATCTCCCTGATAGGGTCATCTTTTGTGTATGAATCGGTTTTTCCTGAAAGTTTATCATCAATTTCTTTACTGAAATTACTTCTTATTACGTTTCCATAAAGGTCATGAATAGAGTATTGTTCGATCCGCTTTGTTTTTACATCTTTTTTAATGACTTTATTGAGTCCCTCTTCATCTTCTAAGAGATTCTGTTTACTGATGGTTAATGCAAGGACTCTTCCTGCTTTTCCATGTTGTTCGAAGAGATTGTTATAATAATACTGTGACAGTTCAAGCGCGCTATCAAGGGTATCCTCGATCTTCTGGCTGAACCACTTGTCCATGCTTATGTGAAAAAAACCTGTTGCGAGTATGGAAAGAGTGAAGGACGGGATGATTGAAACAATCAGGAGCGTAAGGGTAAGCTTGGTTTTCAGGCCGGAGCCCCAGATGCCCCGTTTTTTTTCAATATATGTTTTTACTAATGTCCGTGTGACCAGAAAAAGCAGCAGCAGAATCAAAAGCAGGTTGATATTCAGTATAATGACAATTAATTTGTTTTCCTCAATAGGGAGGAATTTTTTAAAGAAGGGGAGTTGCATCTCAAGGTAAAAGAAGAGCCCGAAGACTAAAAATACGAGGGAAGCAAAGAATATTTCTTTTTTATATTTCATATTAAAGTTTGTTCACAGGTTACGGTTAAAAAAGTGTTCTAATTATACTTCATTCCATTAAAGAAACAAAGTTAATCTGCCTTTTTTCCGCTTCGCCTTTTCGATATGAATGAAAAAGATCCTTGCTGCAGAATGTGCACAGATTGATGTCAAATATGTTTTTTATGCCCTCATTCTCCAATATTTCCCTGTTTGCACGGCTTATATCAAGGGAAAGTGATTCCCCGGTCTTATGAAAAATTCCTTCCGAAAACCCGGCCTTTTGAAAAGCCGTATATACCTCCTGCCCGACTTCATAACAGCACGAACTGATAGACGGTCCCAGAAGGACTATCATATGTTTTTTTTCTGCGCCGAGTCCTGTCATTGTATGGACAGTTTTTTGTACTATTTTCTTTACAGTGCCCCGCCAGCCTGAATGGATTACTGCTACCATAGGATAACCAGGTTCTGCGATAATGACAGGAAGACAATCAGCGGTTTTGATGATGGCTGCAACGCCTTTTTTGATTAGTACAATGCCGTCTCCTGACGCAGGTTTTTCACCGTCCCTTATAATATGAACCTTGTCGCCATGTTCCTGACTCATGATAATCGCGTCATTTAAGCCGAAAGTTTTAAGAAATCTATCCTTTTCCTTTCCTTCCAGAATATGGGATGGTGAATTTTTTGTAAAGAAACCGTGGACTATGCCTGCCTTTTCAAGTTCAGGAAGGTAATAATAAGACCAATTATCTATAGTTTTGAGTTCAAATTTCATGTGCTTCCTGTGCTGAGTTTATCTTATGAACTATTTCAATTTATTGTAGCTTTGCTGTCAATATACTATTTTTATGAATGGGAAACAATTTCTTCGTATATCAGTAGACGGATAGTGTCACTTTCCATGAGGAAACCGTAAAAGAACTCCGTGTTGATTTTCAGTCTGTCATCAATCATTAGGGAAAAGCCTTAATCAATAGGCCGAAGAGGTGCCGGGTAAAGCCGCCCACAATTGATACTGCGTGGTTTTTGCCTGAAGCCACGATAACTTCCGGAAATGTACACTGCTCGGATTTTCCCTGAGGCACTGACAACTTCCTGATGTTGATACTGCGCGGTTCTTGCCTGAAGACACGATAACTTCCGGAAATGTACAATGCGAAGCTTTTTACTCAGGTACAAAAAACTTCCTGTAATAGATTATTTAACAAAGTAGACCCTTATGCTTTATTTCAATTGGTAATACCTATCTATCTTAATTTTGTTGACAATCTTTCTATCTGGGAACACAATAAAGTAAACTTATATATCATAGCGGAATTGTTATGATTCAAATTACTTCAAGGGGAGTATATGCAAGAGAGTATTATTAAACAAATTAGGCTGTTGCCTGAAAAACCCTTAGAAACAAAAGAATCTGACCCCTTTCTTGAGGACAGATTAGGTTTTAAAGATTCCGTCATAAGGCTATCCCAAATATTGCAACAAATTGAAACTCCATTTACAATGGCTATTTACGGTGGATGGGGTACCGGAAAAACATCCTTTATGAGGATGCTGAAGGCTTATATGAATGTCATGGAAGAAAGCAAAGATAAATTTGATTTTTTTTGGTTTGATGCATGGAAATATGAGAATGAATCTTCCCTGCTGTTGCCATTTTTGTCTTTGATGGGCAAGGATTTTCCCAACCACAGAAGAGTAATTAGAAAGGTAACGAAAATTGGGGCAGCCGTTCTGCTTTCGGGCATCGACGCAGTGTTAAGACTCACAAAACTAAAAGCGTTAAGCATTAACAGCATCAGCAAAAATCTAAAATTGTGTGAGAACCAAATAGAAATAGCCTCGGATTCATGGGTAAGTAATATCGACCTTTTGAGAGATGAGTTCCAAAAACTGGTAACAGAAATAACCAAGAGCAATAAAAAGTTTGTTGTTTTTATCGATGATCTCGATAGATGTATGCCAGAAAATGTAGTCAAGCTTATTGAGGACATCAGACACTTTCTATCAGTGGAAAACACGGTATTCATAATAGGTGTTGACAGAGATGTGTTGGCAAAAGGAATCCAAGCAAGGTATAAGTCATCATTTCTTATAAGTGGCGAAGAATATCTTGAAAAAATCATTAATATATCTTTCGACCTTCCATCTGAACAGGAATATGAGAATAACGATTTTGTTTTGGAAACAGCCAGAAAACTCACTGAATTGTCTTTTTACGAACAGATTAAGGATGAATTACTTGAATTTAATAAAACCATATGTGTTTTAGGTAGCAACAACCCTCGTAAGCTAAGAAAATTAACGCTGCGTTATTTGTTTTTTCTCACTCTTCCTGACTATAAGGAATATATAAGAGAAATAGTTATTAAACTAATCGTCTTTAAGGAGTTGTTTCCAGATGCGTACCAAGCCAAAAGGACAGCTGGATTAGTTAATTATTTTCCTGTAAAGAGTAGCAGTGAATTCGAGAAATTGCTATGGGATTCACCACAAATCACCCGGAAAGACAAGGAAGATGGATGTCCAAAAGGGTTTTTGAATATAGTCCTTGAACCCCGATATTATAATCTCGGAAGGTTTTCTCGGAAAGTCGAGATACAAATTAAGGCGTTCAACAAAAATAAGGCAAGTATTGAATCAGAACTTAATAGTGGGAATAAATATAGTAATCATGAGAATAGAACAGCCATATCGGAACTAATTAGTTCTAAATACAAAACGTATCATAGCGAGTATTTCAAGCTCATCGATTTCATTTTTTCTCTATCTTAATGAAGTTGATTATCTTTATAATTCCAAGAAGAGGATGTAGGAATATAAAATGATACATTGGAATTATTTCCTTGCCTTTTACTGATATTTCTCAACAATCGGAGTTTTGACCATGTCTAACAAACCAAACCCGGCAAATAATTTTGCTCTTGATTTCTCAGTACCCTCGGGATCAGGGACTGCTCTGATACCAGATTCCTTTTGAACTACACTGCTCTTTGCTGTAATTAAATTTTTCCCTTCCATTCTATTTCTCCTTCCCGCCCTTTGACTCTAAACTATTGGGTGGAAAGTGTCTCACTTATATTGGCACAGAGGGCTTTGTAGGTGACAAAAATAATCGTCCCATTAAGGGCAAAGAAGCACATTTTAACTGGTAATCTTTGCCTCTGCGAAACCACGCAGTTGCTGCCTTGTAGGGTTTACTCTTCTTACCCTCAAATATAGCAGTCTTATGCCTTCGCCCCAAGGTCTGGCGGCTATAGGCTAAACCCTTACCTATCTTGACTTTGTGGATTTTGTTGCACGTCCGGCCAGAGCCACCATGTGGAGAGTACACCATGGTCATGCGTTTTTTTGTTGCACAAATTCTTTCATTCAGGCAACATGTATGCATGTACCACAGCACAATTCTCAGCTATTGAGGTCGGAAGTGTCTTTGGCAAGTAGCCGAATATTATTCAACCTAAAGGGAGATTTTATAGGACAATACGAGGATCACAAAAAGCTTCAAAACAATGATTGCTGCTTCTGTCAGAACAACAGCCTCTCTCCGTGATCTCGGACTGAGACTACAGACAGGTGAGGTCTATTGTTTTGTCAATTTTGCCGGTGTGCCAATTGTTAGAAATGAGGGCGAGATGATTGACGCCTACATGCCTCGTAGGTGCAAAGAATAAATCATCCAGTTAAGAGTAGAAGGCGCTTACAATCCGTAATCAATAATCAAAATACAAAAGGTTAGTAGGGATGTTAAAAATTGAAATCTAATCATCAAAAAAGTTCTCGATTAATAATTGCTTGAAGGTTTTTACTGGTGCTAATCAAAACAGAAGCCTCTTGCAATATACTTATTATTGGTATAAAATAACATAATGAGGTGGATGGTTGAAGAAAAAGCAGGACTACACAAGCGCGTCAGAGATTTGCCTGTAAATGTTCAGAATATCTTGATAGCATTAAAAAAGGATATGGAAGCAAATGGGCCTATACGAGGAAACTGGCCAAATTTCAGTGCATTATCAGGTGATCGTTACCATTGCCATTTGAAGAAGGGCCATCCAACTTATGTTGCAGTATGGGAAGTAATAGATAAAAAAATAAAACTCATTGAGGTAATCTATGCAGGTACACACGAAAAAGCCCCCTACTGAGACCGTTGAATTACGGTTTTCAGGTCCTATTGTGAATATGGCAAGAGCCATTGAAAGTCTCAAGCCACTAGGGTTTGTAGACACATCGGATTCTGTACCCTGGCGTCAAGCTTACCCTGAATACACAGAAAAACAGCTAATAGGTAAAGCTTTGGCCGGCGCGAGACACAAGGAAAAGCTGACACAGATTCAGCTTGCCGTGATAATCGGAATTCCTCAACGCCATATCAGCGAAATGGAAAACGGTAAGCGCCCCATCGGCAAGGAAATGGCAAAACGCTTGGGGAAAGGACTTAATATAAGTTACAAAGTATTTTTATAGAAAAGAAAAAGGCATCTTGCAATTACTTATGATCTTCAGTTTAACTGCAAGTCCTTGCCGTTTGCGGTAAGGACTTGCGATTACGGTTGCCGCAGGCGCGTACCCCTACGATGGTGCTACAGGTCTTTTAATCGGTTTAGCTGTTCCTGCCTCTGATGTTTCTATCTGCTGTTCTATAAAAGAGGTAAGGGCCTTAAGTCCTTCAAGGTATGTCTTGAGGTCTGATGCAGAGTACATTCCTGTCTTTTTCTAAAAGTATGTATTCTGCAATACTTCAATCTTCTTCTTAATGGATACAGGTTTATTGTTTGTTGGTTTGCCCCCGGCTACAGCACCCGAGGACAGGTTTTTATTGTTTTTATATGCTGTAAGTATACTTTCCAGCTTTGCATTTGTTACAGGCTTTACCATTACTTCATCAAATATTGTAAAAAAGTAGGGATTTTCAAGGTTTGCAGCAAACAAATATCCCTGGGAAACAGGCAGTTTTCCGGCAATAATCGCCTCCTGAATTTTGGGAACCAGTTTTAGGAGGGATAGTGTGTTGAACGTTGTCATTGTTGTCTTTCCAACGATTTAAACAATTTCTAAAACTGTTTTAGAAAATTCTTCCGATACATATTTGGGGGATCGATTATAACTCACCAAGTCGCTCAACACCTCATCCAAATTGTATAAACGTCAGGATGTTTTGCCTGGATATAGGCAAGTATTCCTTTTGCCTGGTCTATGGGATTTAAATCTTCTCTCTGGAGGTTTTCCGTAAGCTGCATTGCAAGTATTTCATCTTTCTGTGTGATTGTATTAACGATTCTTGCAGGGATAGTTTCAAGTTTAAGTTTTTGTGCTGCCAGATATCTTCTCTCTCCGCATAGGAGAAGATAATTGCCGTCTTTTTGAGTTACAAGGATCGGTTCAAGTACACCTTTGTCGTTAATGGATGATACAAGGGCGTTGAAGGATTCACTTTCCGTATTAACAGTTGATCTTATCTGTTCTTCAACTATAATGCTTCCTAAAGGCAGATAGAGAAATTCCTGACTTTCCGCAGTTTTCTTTGTAGCCATCTCATCCCCCTTGAATTTAATAATATCAAATATATTATTGTGTTCCGGTGCAGGCAGTTTGCAGCCACGACAGCTTTACCTGTATTTATTCATTTGCCCGAATATGCCGTTGACCGACCAGGAGCAAAATAAAAAAGTATACAACTCGCTGATGGAACAGAAGGAAATATAATTACCTTAAAAGACTATTCCCGCCGCCGGTGTAAAATATTCCGGCCACAGCGCCGGTTATGAAACAGGCCACATTCGAGGCAAGAAGAGCCCATAGTCCGAGAATTGAGATCTCTTTTGTCCTCTCAGGTATAATGCTCGATGTGCCGCCGATGAATATGGCTAACGACGGGATATGAGCGAATCCGCAAAGCGCGTAGGTTGCAATAACGATGCTCCGTTCATGGACAATCTTTCCTTCTTTTATCAGGATAGCAAGGTCCTGATAGGATTTTACCTCTGTTGCTATAATCCTTTCGCCTACAATCCGCGCTATTGCAGGCGCGTCTTCATAGGGCACTCCCATGGCAAGCGTAAAGGGGTAAAAAATATATTGCAGCATATTGGTAAGCGACAGTTCTAAACTTGTTTTAAGGAGAATGTTTATAATACTTCCTATATACAACAGCCCTGCGTCAACAAGAGAGGTAAGCCCGATAAAGGCAATAAGTAAGGCGCATATTGCTACGACCATTCGTACGCCTGCCATGGAACCGTTGATGATTGCTTCAATGGCATTCCCTGCTTTCTCATATTCCACCTTTACAACTTTCCCCAGCGTAAGAGGCTTCTCAACTTCCGGAAAGATAAGTTTGGCTGCAAGTATCGCAGCCGGGGCTAAAAGCAAAGAGGCGGAGATAAGGTGACCTGCCACTCCGGGAAAGGTGCCGGAGAGTATTATTACGTAGAGACCGAGCACACTTGAGGCTATTGTGGCCATACCCGTTGTCATGACGACCATTAATTCCGATTGCGTCATCTCTCTGAGGTAAGGACGTACGGTAAGGTTTGATTCTATGCCGAGAAATATCTGAGCTGATGCGCACAGCGACTCTGCGCCGCTGATGCCCATGACCTTTGCGAATACCCGCGCGAATACACCTATCACCTTTTCCATAACTCCCAGGTAGTAAAGGAGTTCCATAAGTCCGGCAAAAAAGATAATAGAGGGAAGGGCCTGAAACGCAAGAATAAAACCAAGGGAATCCGGTTGTCCAGGCGCCTGGGCAAGCCTTCCGAAGAGGAATTTTACCCCGCCCAGGGAACTGTCTATGGCCCCTATTGTCAGATCATTCATGAAGAAAAACATCTTTTTTCCCATGGGGACAAGAAAAATAAATAGCGCGAAGAGAGTTTGAAGCAGGATTCCCCAGATCAGGACTTTCAGACTCACGCGTTTCTTGTTTTTAGAAAAGAGGAATAAAAAACCGATGAAAAAGAAAATCCCCAGGAAAGATATAAAATTATAGATATTCATTTATATACTCGAACTCCCCTTCCGAAAAAAATACTCCGTTTAGGATAGCAGTAAATCAATAAAGAGACAAGAATTACATTGGCATTGGCACTTAAAAACTTATATCGTTAGGGTAAGCCGCTTCAAAGGCTTGCTCACTTGCCTTTCAGCGTACGTTTTTCTGTCGGTTTTATCATTTTTTCTTCAAAACGCAGGCAGGCAATGCCGGAAGCAGCAAGGACTTCCAGAGAAGGAAGTCTGGCGGATTTAAATTGAATGGCTTTACACCCGTAAGGAAATTTCCTGTCCCAGGTAATATAGTAGTGTATGCAATTTTTACAGTCGATGCCTTTGCTGTCCATAGATTTTTTCAGCTTCCCGCGATTATTGAATTATGGTTAAGTATTTTCTTCACCCGACCTATCGCCCCGCCTTCCAGGCGTACTTTTATGCCGTGGGTATGCCGGGGAGACTTAGTCAGAATATCCTTTACAATTCCTTCTGTCAGCGTCCCCGTCCGTTGATCTTTTTTCAGCACAATAGCAACCTTCATCCCCGGTGTTATATCAGACCTGTTTTGTCCATCCATACGGATTTCTCCTTTCCAAAAGATAATATACCGGCAACATCAGTATAATTGCAAAGGTATTGTCAAAAATATCATGCCTGTTCTTTTTTCTCCTGGGAAGCAATCCTTGCCTGTGTAGCCCCCGGAAGATTTTTTTTCAAAACAAGCTGTCCGCTTAGCGTGGGTTTTATCGGAAATGCCGGCAGTACCTCTTTATGAATAAATTATGTGTTTTGGAATTTCGGGATATTCCCTTTTTCTCAAATATGTACTATTATAAATGGCCCTAAACTATGTAGAGCAAAAATGTCAGCAACAGTTAATGGAGGCGTAATTAATGCGAATCAACCTTTCAAAAAAAGTTTTCTCCCGGGAAGAAACGGATTTTATCCAGGCAAAACTCGCGCAGGCTTTTGAGAAGGGACTGATAATCCCAAGAACAGAGAACAATACTTCTTTAAAAGTATCGTATTGCGGAGCAGACGAAGAGGTCATTACCCCGAAATGGAATATAAGAATATATCATTATAATAAGAAAAAAGAAGGGCATAGCCTGGTGTGTATAGACATGCACATTCTGGAGAAACTCCTGGAAGAAGATTATGAAAGCTTTGTCTTGCCGAACCTCCCTGTATTACGAATAGACGATGCCGGATGGGGGTTCCCCTTGTGCGGTGTAATGGTGGGCGTTTCAGACGAAAAAAATGTTTTAAGCGCCATAGTGCCCGTTGAGTATTTCAGGGATGATCCCCATGTTGGTATTCAGACCGGGAGATATCTCGTAAAGTATACTGAGTTGGCGATGCAAGTCCTTGCTCAGTTCAATGCAGCCCCAATCACTCATCGAATTGAAATATGCACCGGCCACATAAACCACATGCTTCGGGAAAACCTCCGCAATATGGGATATGATGTCCGTGTGGTGGAAATCAAAGGGATGCTGCAAAATAGACTGGAAGAATTATTTAAAGAATATGTGGCTGAAGATATTGGTGCAAATATTTATTATGACCCGAAAGCAGTTGATAAATCGGAAATTCCGAAAAAATATTTTGAATGCCTGAAACATGGAAAAAAACACTGCCCGGATAAGATAAAAAACGGTTGGGCATCAATAAAAAGCGGAAATAACGGGCATAAAAATTAGAAGACAATGTTACATAAAACAACAGGAGCATCCATGGAAACACATTTGAAGGTAATGCTTGTAAGTCACACGCCTGACCCTGAGAAGGCGATCAGCGCTGCGGCAAGGCTCTGCTACAGTCCGGCGGATATTGAGCAGGTCGTTTCCGACGCCGGGAAAGACGATCAATCCGCCTTCCTTGAAAAACTTATCGCAGTCGGACACTTAAGCCCTGTTGAACATGCTTCTTTTACCTTCGCTGTTGAGGGGATATCACGCGCCTGCTCTCATCAGCTCGTCCGCCACCGTCTTGCGTCATACAGTCAACAATCCCAAAGATACGTGGGAGAGGAAGAGGGGTTCTCCTATGTTATTCCTCCGGTAATTATGGAAGATAAAGAACTCCGTGCCCATTTTACAGGCCTCATGGAGGAAGCGGGCAGGTCATACAAATATATTGTCGAAAGGCTGAGAGAAAAAGGTCACAGCATCGAGTCAGCGCGGGAAGACGCGCGTTTTGTTCTGCCTAACGCAGCGGAAACCAAGATTATCATCACCATGAATGCACGGGAACTCCTTCATTTTTTCAGCATACGGCTTTGCAACCGCGCCCAGTGGGAAATCCGGGAAATGGCATACCTTATGTTAAAACTCGCGAGGCCCCTTGCCCCTGCCCTTTTTCGTTATGGAGGACCTCCCTGCCTTAAAGGAAAGTGCCCGGAAGGTTCCCGTACATGCGGAAAAACAGATGAAGTGCGGCGTCTTTTGGCTGTTGAATAAAATCGCGATACCATCCATGGCGCGGCAGGACAGGAAACTTCGGCTAAAATCAACTTGACAAAATATCCTGTTCTATATATAAACGAAAAAAAATGAATATCATTTTAGAAAAAAGTACAAGGGCTGTATTCAAACTCTATTTTCGGCTTTTTCACAATATTACCATTGAAGGCAGAGAGAATATCCCGAAAAACCCGGATAAGCTTATTATCATTTCAAACCATGAGAGCTTATTGGATGGACTGATTATCTGGACCTATCTGGATTTAAAGTTCAAGATCATTGTTGACAGGGTGAGGGCGCAGGAGAAGCTGCTGAAGCCCTTTATGCAAAATTCATATACAGTCCAGATAGATTCCATGAGCCCCTATTCGCTGAAAGGGGTGATAGAAAAGATCAACCAAGGCACGCCATTGCTCATTTTTCCTGAAGGACGCATTACAAGAACAGGCGGCATCATGAAAATTTATGAAGGCACAGGTTTTGCCGCTTACAAAACAGGAGCAGAAATACTTCCCGTAAACCTGAAAAATACCTTTTCAACGATTTTCTCAAAGAAAGAGGGAAAGAAAAAGATTTTTGCCCCCATAATAATGAGCATCGGAAAAATACATGGGCCTATTGATGTTGAGGGCTTGCTTCCCCGCAACCGAAAAAAGGAGGCCGCGTCCATTATATACAATCTCCTTTGCAATGCCTCCTATGAGGCGCGCAATAAACCATCAACTTTAGGGTATGAATTTATCAGCGCCTGTAAAAAATATCCGAAAAGACTGCTTTATAAAGATGTCGCAAAGACTGAGGTAAGCTATGGAAAGGCTCTGACCGGAGCTTTTGTCCTGGGCAATTATTTTTCCCGTTTTCCTGATAAAAATATCGGTATACTTCTGCCGAACCTTGCGGCAACAGCACTGATTTTCCTGGGCTTACAGCTTTTCAGGAAGGTTCCGGCATTTCTTAATTACTCAAGCGGCCCTGCGGCATTAAAACACGCAATGGACCTTGGCGATCTAAATATCATCATTACGTCGCGCAAGTTTATGGAAACCATAAAACTCGATTATGCTGTCTTTGAGGGGAAAAAGCTTGTTTTCATAGATGATATAAAGCAGGAAATCCATCTTGGAGATAAGCTGCTCGGTTTATGGAGAAGCGCGCATCCGGGATCATTTTCCGGATTCCTGCCTGATGAGCATAAAGAAACAGCAGTTATTCTTTACACATCAGGCTCCGAAGGAGTGCCCAAAGGCGTTTGCCTTTCCCATGAAAATATTATTTCCAACATCCATCAGGCGCTGTCAAAAGTAGATCTGAGAGAAACCGACTATTTTTTGAATGCCCTTCCCATGTTCCACAGTTTCGGGCTGACTGTGGGGACGATTCTGCCCATGTTTGCCGGAGCATCGGTGTTTCTCTATGTTAGCCCCTTGCATTACCGGGTAGTGCCGGAGATTGCCTACGATCAGGGCTGCACCATTTTAATGGGAACAAACACGTTTTTGAACGGTTTCAGCAAAAAAGCCCACCCCTATGATTTCCATGCTCTGCGTTACATATTCTGCGGCGCTGAGGCCTTAAGCGACACAGTCTTTGAAAGATACGCAAAAACATTCGGCATCCGTGTAATGTCCGGCTATGGAGTCACGGAATGCTCACCAATCATCAGTATAAATAATGCGATTGAGCATGAATATGGAACAGTAGGGAAAACGCTGCCTGGAATAGAGCATAAACTCATGCCCGTTGAAGGCGTGGAAAGCAAAGATGGTCATGTGGGCAGGCTCTGTGTGAAGGGTAAAAATATGATGAAGGGGTATCTGAAGAATGAAAATGCGAATAGGAAATACCTCATCGAAGATCAGGGCTGGTATGATACGGGGGATATTGTTGAAGTAACAGAAAAGGGTTTCCTCAGAATTGTAGGGAGATTAAAACGATTCTCAAAAATAAGCGGCGAGATGATCTCATTAACCGCCATAGAAGAAGCATTAACAAGAGAATTCGGTGATCGCAAGGATATCGCCGTTATGGCAATCACGGATGAAAGAAAGGGTGAGAAGCTTATTCTTATTACCAACAACAAAGAGATCGAATTAAAGACCGCAAGGGAAAAATTAAAAACAAGAGGCTTTTCAGAGCTTGCCTGTCCGAAGGATATACGGTTTATAAAGGAGATTCCAAAGCTCGGTACAGGGAAAGTTGATTATATGAAACTCAAAGAAATGTTATAATCCCATATTTTCCATTGTCAAATCAAAGATGTAATGAACTACCCTGCAGCAACTTGCGGGGCTATCAAGGCGGCAAGGAAGAGGCGACGAGGTGTACTGCACAGTACATTGAGGAGACTGATGACGAAGCCAACGCAGATAGCACTTTGATTTGACAATGGAATTACCGTATTTCTTTTCTCTTATCTAAGGCTCCCCGAATCTTAACGGCGATATCTTCAAAAGAATAGGGCTTCTGAAGCACTTCAACGCCTTCTTCGAGGATGAAATCCGTGTGGCTTCCGTTGAGGCTGTATCCCGTTACAAAAAGACAGCCCACATCAGGTTTTATTTTCTTTATTCCTTCATAGACCTCGCGGCCGCCAAGCTTCGGCATAACAACATCAAGGATGACGAAATCAATTTCATCATGTCTTTCTGCAAATATTTCAAGGCCCTCTTCTCCGTTTGAAGCGATAATAATGCTGTACCCCAGAGACTGGAGGATTTCTGAGACAATTTTCCTCATATCTTCATCATCCTCAACAATAAGTATCGTTTCATCTCCTCCCTTTATGGATATTTCTGCAGCATCTCCGTTTTCTACACCGGCTTCACCTATTGACGGAATGTATACCTTGAATGTAGTGCCTTTGTCGGGCTCACTGTAAACATTGATAAAACCTTTATGCTGTTTAACAATACCATATACAACGGAAAGGCCGAGCCCGCTTCCGCTTGTCTTTGTTGTGAAAAAGGGCTCATAGATTTTGTTCATATTTTTTCTGGGTATACCGCACCCTGTGTCCGTAACGGAAAGGACAACATAATCCCCCGGTTCCAAATCAGGATAAAAACTTGAGTATTCCCGGCTTATCTGAGTGGCATATGTCTCTAATGTTAATTTTCCTCCTTCAGACATTGCGTCTCTTGCGTTTACCACAAGATTAAGCAAAACCTGATTGATCTGTGTGACATCAGCCTTTATCTTCGGGAGGTTAGGGAGTAGAATCATATTCATATCAATATGTTCTCCGATTACTCTCTGGATCATTTTTGTAAAGCTTACAAGGGCTTCTTCTAAATCAACCACCTTCAGCTCAAGAACCTGCCGGCTGCTGAAAGCAAGGAGCTGTTTTACGAAGTCTGCCGCCCGGGCGGTAGCCTTTTCAATTGTGGAACAGTACTCATAAATCCTGTTTTCCGGCGATGTGTGCAGTTTCGCGAGCTGTGTGTTGCCTAATATTACACCGAGCATATTATTGAAATCATGCGCTATACCGCCCGCGAGCCGTCCCACAGTCTCTAATTTCTGTGATTGAAGGAGCTGTTCTTCAAGCACTTTTTCCTTGCTCATATCAAGGAGCGTGCCGATAAACGACAACTGCCCCTTATAAAATATATAGCTCCCCGTTGCTTTAATGGAGCGTATTTCACCGGACTTATTGCGGATTCTGAAATTAAACCTGGCAGTTGCTCCGATATCCTTGATTTTATCCATATTATCTTTGATAAGTGGCAAATCTTCCGGCAGTACAAAATCCTTTGGTCCGAGCTTATCCACAAGATCATCGTATTCATGCCCATAAATCTCGCAGAACCTTTTATTGACAAACCTGAACAGTCTGTTTCGAACAATGAATACGCCGAAATGAGATTCTTCGACTATACTTCTGTACTTCGCTTCAGATTCAAAAAGCTCCATTTCAGCTTGTTTTCTCTCAGTAACATTCCGTATAATCGCAATGGTCTGGTTTTCCGGCACGGGCATCAACCTTGCTTCGTAGAAGTTATCCTTGCCGTTTAAAACGATGGAATACTCCATATTAACCGGAGATATTCCTTCTTTTATCTGTTCTAAAGCGCTTCTGAAAATATTTGCAATATTTTCGATGGGAATTTCATATATCTTGCTTCCAATAAGCTTTTCCCTGGAAATATAGAGATCGGAAGTATCGCCCGTCTTGCAGTCAATAATGGTGCCCTTATCGTCTAAGCGAAAGAAAAGGTCCGGTATTGCCTCGAAAATCGCCCTCATTTCTGAATTTGCCTGAAGGAGTTCCTGTGAGCTTAATTCAAGCGACCGTTCAAGCATATCGCGGTCTGTGTCAAACTCCTGATAGGCGTCATTAATCAATTCAATAAAATCCAGCCATTCAGCCGGGATTTTAAATGAGTCGCCGAAAGATTTCTTAAGTTGACGTTTCAACAGGCTGTGCATCATTGCTTTATCCATATACTGTTTAATTACTCCTCAAAAAATGTGGTAATGGTCATGGTTTGATTATGCAAAGAACATTGCGCGCCCGGCATAAATGGCGATATCTCTCCATACGAATAAAATCCTGTCATTGCAGTATGGTTTCCGAAAATATCACCGGCTGTTTCCACCTCTTCTTCCGTACGCTGTTTCAGGACTAATTTCCTGCCTACACAGCTTATCAGAATAGCAAGGTCAGGCGAACGGGAATTTATCGCCTCATAACTCGTTTTTGCCGCGCCATGAGCCCCGTCAATGAGCCGTTCAAAATTAGCCTTCATAAAGCGCGCGTAAGCCCCTTCAGGAACATCTCCCGCGAAGGTCATGCTCCGGTTTGCGTCGTCAACTGAGAGAATCGTCCTTACTATTCCGGTCTGCCCGCTTGCGGTCCGTATACTTAAAGGAAAAAACAGCCCTGTTGCCGGCAAACCCTTAGCATGTTCGCCGAGATACAGCTTGTAGATTTCCAGAGCAGATTTTCCATCCAATTCATAAAGTACATTTTCTTTTGATTTTGTTATTAATCGTTCAGGGCCAAAGGGGTCCCAGCCTCCCATAGAGCCATATCCTATCCTGAGTTTGTTTCCATAAAATCCGACAAGGGCGATTGTGTCTTCTTTCGGAATATCATCCCAACATACCAATGTTTTTCCAAAACGTTCACCATCTGCCGCAAGACCGCCTGTAATGGTAACCCCTTCGGACAGATGCTTTGTCAGTCCCTTTACTAATTCGCTGCCGTTTACATTAAGCCCGTCAGAGAGAACAAAGACATGGGTCAGATTCTCCCTGTCTATTGAGCGGGCAAGCTGCTCACCGGCTTCAAAACTGCTCCCGGCATCTTCCAGGGCTATTTTGGCGCCCTTGATATGTGTAGATTCAAAATGAATCGCCGTAAGAACAAGTGAGTTGTCATATACCCTGGAGCCGCATATCTCTCCTGCAGTTGAACAACCTAATATGTGCGCTTCAGGATATAGTTTTTTTATTTCCTGAAAGATTTCAGGATTTTCGAGAACTGCTGTCGCGCCAAAAACAAAAACCAGTTGCGCGTCATTTTTTAGTCCCCCTGCATGTACCGGCGGCAGCCATCCGGCATCCTCTGTCCATACACTTTGCTCAATTTTCATACCCTCCCCCTGATAAATGTAAAGATTGCGTAATCATCTTCATTATGATTATCGCATAATAACATTATATACTTAATCCTGCTGTAAACGACTGTGTTTCTTATCGATACAGACAAGGAAAATTTCCGAACTGGCGCTCCTTGACGCAGCAGGTTTGAATACGGTAACCTTCTTAAAAAGACTTTTCAGATTCAAACTTATGTCGCTGAAAGAATCGGAAAAAAATGATTTCAAAAAGGCATCTCCGCCTTTCTTCAACCCGCCCAGCATGATATTGTAGACAGCATGATAAAGTTCCTCGACATTTTTATTGTCTACTTCACGTATACCGGTTAAGTTCGGCGCAATGTCGCAGGTAACAACATCAAAATGTTCCAGGGCATGCTCATCAAGGATATTATTTATGTTGATATTCCTGATATCGCATGTAACGGTTATCGCGTTATTTGCGCTGAATGGTTTCAGCGGCAGTATATCTATCCCTATTACCTTGCCCTCCTGCCCGATTATGCCTGAGATCACCTGCATAAAACTGCCCGGTGCGCACCCAATGTCCAGGACTTTATCCCCTTTTTTTATAATATGAAATTTATCAAGGGCCTCTTTCAACTTATAGGCGCTTCTGGCTCTGAAACCTTCCTGTTTTGCCTTTTTGAAAAAGGTGTCTTTGGGAATAAATTTACCCATATGGGCTTTTAATAAGGCCCGGCAGCTTTACTTCCGATTTGTCCAGGACCTTCTTAAGAAAATAAGTCAACGCGCTTTGAAGAGCATCCTTGTTCAGAAGACATTCCATAAGCCCCTTATAATAGGGGAATTCCTTGAGTCCGTGAAAGATATAGGCATAATCTTCCAGCAGCCTCTTTATCAAGGGTGTTTTGGATCTTATCTCTTCCGATTCAAGAAGCCTTTCCATAAATGCCTGTTTTTTTTCTTCAACCATGTAGGGCGGCAGAATAATAGTTCCGCTCCCTCCGATATCGTTATATGCCTTTTTATCTTCTGCTAAGTTCTTCCATTCAAGAGAAAAAGGCTCAAACAGGGAATGCTGCAATATTTTTTCCAGGGGCAGGGGTTGCGTCGTTTCCGGGATGATCAGGCTGTATATATCCTTTGGCTTCTTTACCGTATCTTTCATGGTTTTAATAAAATGATTCAACCGGCCTGTTTCTTCTTTGTGTTTGCCTGATCGTCCTGATGCCTCTTCCAGCAAATAGCCGGCATACACAGGGGATATATCAACCATAACCATGGTTCCCTTTGTGTCTTGGGGATGTTCCATCATAACATTTTTTAGACCGGTCTTATCAATGGGGCCGCTCATCAGCTTAGAAAGTCCATTGGAAAAATGCAGGGCAGCATTGAAAAATACGAAGCGATTTTTCTTTAATTCATAGGATGCGATTATCAATCTCATATGCTCAACGTCGTAATTTGACATAAGAGCTCTGTTTTCTCTTATTTCTTCAACTCTTCTCAGAACCGGCTCACCTGTGGCCTTAGGCTCTTCCGTCTTTATCCCCATTGTTTTCAGCGTAAACAGTGATCGCCTTATTTGTTTCTGAAGGTCTTTATCTGTTTCAGCGGCATATAAGGCGTTAAGATAAGCGCTCGCCGTTTCATCCTGTATGTTTTTCAAAGATGTCAGGAGCTTTACTTTATCATTTCTTGATAACCGTTGAAACGCATTAAGGCTGTCGTCTATACTGCATGATGTTTTTATGTTGTTAATAATTTTTTCAACCACAGATTGTTCCGTCATTAATAACCTTCTTTTTAATCTCAACGGGCAAATTCCCGCAGTCTGCCGCGAAATATTTTCCTGGTTTTTGTCTTTAAGGCCCCACTCTTTGAGGCAGCATAGTTCATTTATTCAGTGAGGCCCATTATATCACGAAACTCTTTGTAACTCCAAAAGAATAAATGACAATCCCCACGGGAAGAATTACCTTGACCTCTCCATAATCAACAACGTAAAATAAATAATACACTGAAAACTAAAACGAGGTGATGCATGGCTAATGTAATAAATGGAGTTCATTTTATTCAGGGACAGGATGCATTCCTTCCTGATTCCCATGTCTATGTGATAGGAGACCCGTCATCGAATGACCTTTCAATTATTGATGTGGGACTTACAGGAAAGGGCGCATATAAAATCCAGTCCATTCAGAAGATGGGCGTTGAGCTTTCGGCAATCAAGCGCATTATCATGACACATACCCATTTAGATCATATCGGCTGCTTATCCGAGATAAAAAAACAGATTCCCCATGCCGAACTCTGGGTGCATAAACTTGAAGCGGATTTGCTGGAAAAAGGCGACGACAGGGGCGTATACGGCATGAATGAGTTTAAAGGCATGTGCCAGATGCAGTTCGGTCTGAAACCTGACTCATTTACCATGACAGTAGAACGCAAGCTCGAAGGCGGTGAAACCCTGGAGATAGGCAACATGGTCTGGGAAGTAATACATATACCGGGACATTCCATGGGCGGCATAGCCCTTTACAGCCCTTCTCTCGAAGTGCTGATTCCCGGTGATGTAATCTACGCGGATAATGCCATAGGCCGTTTTGACCTCTTCGGCGCGAACCCTGAAGAATTAAAAAAATCCCTTTATCTGCTTGCCGGACTGAAGGTTGATATACTTCTCCCCGGTCATAATCAGATAGTAAAGGGACTCCCCGAAGGATATATCAAAAAAGTGGCAAAAACGTGGGAACCGTATCTTACGTAGAGCGGCTTGCCGTTGAGTGTTGTGCGCGTTATCAATATTGTAATCAGGCTAAGTCATAATCTCCGGTAAAAACCGACGGCTTACCGGCTTTAATTGCTGAATAACGAACACACCCCCTTGCGGGGGTGATTTATCAAGGAGTAAACTTATAGAATAATGCCAATCTCCTTGAGTTTTGTTTTCTATTTGCCGAGGATAATTCTCAAGGAAAACAGCCCAACTGACAGTTTGCAACCTTGATATTCATCTCGTTGAACATTTCACCTAACTCTTTTGTGGAGATATTTTCTTCTTCAGCAATTTTGAAGGCCTGCATACAGGCAATCTTGCCGTTCTTTGCGCGAGCATTGATCTTTTCTATGACCGCTTCTTTATTCATTGAGCCCTCCTGTTTTTAAATCATTGGCTGTTTAATTATCTACAAACATCCCGTTAAAGTCAACTTTCATGGTTCCAATCCTGAATCAAAGCGCTATCTTCGTTGGCTTCGTCATCAGTCTCCTCGACGTACCGTGTAGTACGCCTCGTCGCTTCTTCCTTGCCGCCTTGATATCATCTTTGATTCAGGATTGGAATGGCTCTATCGGAAAGACAGGATATTATTCTCCTCGATCCGTCTTTGGCAGACTTCTGTCAGTTCCCGCAGTCGGATTAGAGTTGTTGTATGTGAAGCAGCACGTTGAAGATTTATGAGGCCGGAGGGAATGTGCTCAAGGAATGTCTTAATCCCTTTCTTCAGTCCCAGAAAACCATAAGCTCCAAGCGCTTGCATAAGGCGCTGCGCCGAAGCCTCCCAGAAAATATTTCTGAAGTCAGGCCAATCAAGGACCTGTTCCGATAATCCATAATAATAAAAGAGCAGATTATCAACCTCGTCTTCGGAAAAACTTACATAGGGATCGCAGAGCAGGGAACCCATATCATAAAGAGGGTTTCCAAAACGCATCCCCTGAAAATCAATGAGAAAAGGTTCTCCATCACGAATCATCACGTTCTGGGATTGCAGGTCCCGGTGCACAAGCGTGCGATTGCTTCCATTAAGCCGCCGGGCAAGATCAGAAAATTCTGTCTCAATTCCATGTCCGGGAAACTCTTCAATGTCAATCCCGCAAACACCGTTTACAAAATTTTCTCTGAAATAATCCTGTTCCCAGCGATAGAGATTGAGATCAAAACCGTCCATAAGATTCACTTGTTCCCGGGGAAAGTCTTTTTCAGGAAATGAATGAAGTCTATGAACGATTGACAAGGTATTTTGATAAAGTTCCTGTCTGGTATTCCAGGGGGCATCTTTCAAAGACCATAAATCCCTGTTTCCCATGTCTTCCATGACCATAAGACAGGCTGCCGGATCATGACCAATCATACAAGGCACCGGGATATTGATGCTGCGGAGAAATACCGCGATATTTGCATAGTATGTGTTCTCTAAGCGATCCGGATTGTATTGAATCAGGATCGCCGAATCCTTGTCGCCCCATTTCAAGCGAAAGAAATCGCGATCCGACCCCCTTATCGTCAAAGGAATAAGCTCTATGGTAACCGAGTTTGAAAACCCCAGAGCAGCCCGCGCAAAATTGATTAATCCTTCACTGGTTTTTATAAAACCTCCCTGCCGGTCTGCATAGCCGCTTTTAAACCTTCGTATGCCTCGATGGAACCGATATCATGCCACTGGCCTTCGTCTATAACTAAGCCCCGGATAGATCCGGGTTTCTCAACTATGCTTTTAAGAAAAGCAGGGACAATGGATTCAATTCTGCCCGGTTCAAGAAAACGGAGGAATGATGTCTCCAGAGCATAAACGCCGGTAAAAAGACAACTTTCAATTCCTTCGTTTTTTAACATATGCCTCATATCGCAGATCTCGCCATATTCATTGATATTTACATTCAGTAAAGGGCCGCTGCTTCGCAGTGCAAGCGTCGCCTCAGGTCGTTTTTCTTCATGGGATTGCAAAAGCCTCTGCAAGGGGAAATCGCTCATCACATCCCCATTGTAGCAAAGTATAGCTTCATCGTCTTTAAGAAGGTCTTCAATATTTTTTAATCCTCCTCCCGTATCCAGAAGCATCGGTTCATAACGAAAAATAATGGGAGCTCCGCGCCAGAGCCTGTCCGGGAATTTTTCCGCATAGACCTCAGGGCAATGATGAGTATTTATAATAAAACGGTTAACGCCTGCTTCAAGGAGATAATCCATGGCATAGGCAATAACAGGACGTCCATTGATTTCAAGGAGCGGTTTAGGACATTTTTCAGTAAGGGGGCGAAGCCGCATACCCAAGCCGGCGCCCAGGATAAAGGCTGTTTTAAACCGCCGCGCTTTCAATAGATCCTCTGTATTTTAGTGCCCGGAAAATAATGCATAAGGATTTCCTCTGCTGAAAAACCCTTTGTTGCCATAACAGCAGCGCCGATCTGGCAGAGCCCTACGCCGTGTCCCCAGCCTGCTCCGTGAAATAGAAAGGTTTTAACCTCACCAAGGGCGTCATATTCCATATTCACAATAAAGGCGCTGCTGTAAAGATGACTTATGGAAAGCCAACGCCGTATTTCAAGTTCTTTTCCCACAATAATACTTTTTTTCGAACCGATAATCTTCAGCCTGAATATCCGCCCTGAAGGACCGCGGGACAGAGGCTGAAAACCTTTGAGCGTCCCGAAATCAATACCTGATTTTTCCAGGAGGATTCTTTCCAATTCCTCCCGCTTATATTCAATTTTCCAGCGGAAAAATGCCTCTGTTTCCTGGTCAAAGTCAGGGAGTATCTTTGAGAGAATATCCGCGTCTTCCCTGTTGCAATATGCATCAGGTTCCGAGAGTATCCAGCGTTCGGCGTCTTCCTCTGTCATAACCGGGAGATGGGGGGCTGCCGCGTCTGAAATGCTTCCCAGATATGGAATCGGATTATCGTCCCATGCCGTTTCAAATGCTTCTGTTATCCCTCCGCATGCCTTGGAATAACGGGCATCACAGATTTCTCCAAGGTAAGTTATTACCTGTCCGCGTGTTTCCCGGACAGCTTCCCCTGCATGATCGGAAACAATCTTTGTAACACCCTGGTAGCGCTGGCAGTGGTCATCTGCGCATACATCATAGAGATCATGATCTTCCTGTTCGTACCAGCGGACTATTTCCGGGGCTTGCGCCTGTCCCCGTAAGGGGGGCGCCCCCTCCAACAGCAAAGCACGACCCACTGTCGTGGGTACCCCGGCCTCCTCTTCTCGTCCGCAGTGTGAGCTATTTTGCTCTCTGACGCTTTGTATGCCGGCTATCGCCTGTCCTCCCGCAGGGAGGGACGCCCCCTCCAATGTTTGCAGAGACGCAAGATTTTGCGTCTCTGCGGGTCTTGCTTTCCTTTTTCGACCCAGGGCTGCAATAAGCCAGCTTCTGGAAATAATGGCGTGCGCTTTCAGAAATTCCGCAGGAGCATTGCCGCTCATTTCCGAAGAAACCACACTTTTCAAGTAATCTTCCAGGAGGATTTCGTCAATAACTGCCATTGTCCCATCATTGCGGGACTTGAGAATCAGGTTCCCCTGAAAGGTCTGATCCTCTTTTCTCTCCCAATGAAACTGTTTTCCGATAGTTACGCGATAAAGTGTAAAAGTTGAATCTTTATCTGCTGTAAGCCTTATTAATGAAGCACAGGCAATCTCATAATTGTCATCTCCGGTCAGTTCGATACTACCGGATACCACCTTTGCCGAAAACATGCCTGACAGAGGACCGAATCCGTCCACATGGAAATTTCCATTCAGGCAACCGGCAACCTCGGCCTGCCTGTCTATAATACCTATAGTCATTGTCGGTTCATTCAATTCATGGGTCGAGTAATGAATAATATCAGACATTGATGACATGTTTTTTTGAACCATTCCCCGTAACCTCTCATTCTTTTTTTAAATGATTTTAAGAGTATTATTTTCCTCAGGCACTGTCAATCGGTAAGTTGCTGAAAGTCATGCTTATCAGTTTTTGCCTTAAACCATCACTTCTTTCCGAAGCTTAACCCAACTTCATGATTTTCGCCTATTTTAAGGCTGCTTTAAGCCAAAATTGAGTATCTTCAAATATTCATGAGTAATAAGGAATACAGGGTTTGAAAAAAGAGGAGGAACTTACAAAGCGGGGGCCTGTCTTCCCGTATGGAGGGTAGCCTCTTCCTTGCCCGGAATGCCCGTGATAATGGTTTTGCGCGCCATGTTAAGTTATGAATCGGTTGCGCAATAAAAGAAATCTACTGCCGCGTGAACAGTTTGAGTCTATGTATATCGGTGTTATATCCCTTGAATTGTGGACTATGAACAAATATGGTATGTTATCCCTAATCATAATATGGAGGTATAAACATATATGGAATTAATACAGACTATCAAGGGAAGAAAAAGCATACGGGCTTTCAAATCGGATGCTGTTCCGAGAGAAAAGATAGAAGAGATATTAAACATCGTAATCAATGCCCCCTCGGCAATCAATCTGCAGCCCTGGGAGTTTATTGTTGTTATGGGTGAAGAAAAGGCAAGGCTCAGCAGAAAGCTGATTAAGGCTTACAGAGAAAAGCAGATATCATGCAGTCCGGGAAACGTAAAACCTCTTTCTGATACGTTCAGCAAGAGAGGGGTTGAATCCTTCGAACTGATGAATCCCTATCTTGAACAGATGGGTCAGGATTTTAATCGTTTTGTAAACGAGGGGAGTTGCAATTTTTACGGCGCTCCTGTTGCCGTCATACTCTGTCTCGACAATGCCTTTTCCAAGGCGCGCCTTGTAGATATCGGCATTGCCCTGGGATATTTTACGCTTGTTGCCTATGATCTGGGTTTGAATACCTGCCCTATCGGTCTCATTAATGCCTATGAGGATGAAATAAAAGAGGTTCTGGATATACCGGAAAACAAGGATGTAGTCATAGGCATCGCCCTTGGTTATCCTGACCAAAGCAGTCCTGTCAACAATTTCAAATCGCCAAGAGAGGGCATTGAAAGCTTTGTCAGGTGGGTTGAATAGCGATACACGCCTCTTTCAGGGGTGATTTGCAATGAAGTAACTTCCGCGCGATTCCCTGATTGCCCTGCCTGAATGAAAAAATCCTCCTTTCCGGTTCAGGAACTTATCTCCCGCAAGTGAAGTGAAGGCTGACGGACTGAATAGTCAGCCTTCACTTTTTATTATCGTGGCATCATTTAATCACTCCAAGTTGTTTAAAGAGTCCATAGACATCCATTACATCCCAGTGCTCGGCAAGTTTCCCGTCCTGTACACGAAAGATGTCTATTGCATCGAAAGCGTATTTCTGTCCTGAAGCGGCCACTCCCAGCCATTCTTTCTTGAGCGTTCCTGCGTATGTTCCGTACACCCATACCTCGTTGCCTTCAGCTACAATCTTCTTGAGTGTGTAATTCCCGTCAGGGACAGAGTCAAACCAGGCCGAGAAGAATTCCTTAAACCCGCTTGCGCCCTGTTTTACCAGAGGATTGTGTTGAATATAGTCAGCTCTCATGTATTTATCCACAGCGGACAGATTTTTCTTCACAAAAACATCTTCCGCAAATGCTCCGATTACTTTCTTGTTGGCTTCTGCCAAATTATCTGCCATTGCCATACCTCCTAAAGAAAAAATTAATACAGCCACCAATGCTATATTTACTGCTGCCTTCATTTTTTTAATCCTCCTCTTCTGTAATTTTCATTGTCGCGACAACTTGATGTCAATTATAGATGCTAATATTACTATTTGCAAGTAGGCACCTTTTTGTTGTATAGTAAGCTTGTGGTAACTATGTTCATAATTTCAAAAAAAGAGGGCTTTGCATGAAATGGGATGTATATATAGAAAATTGTCCGACAAGGATTGTTCTGGACCTGATCGCCGATAAATGGACAGCTCTTATAGTCGGGGCGCTTCAGAATCAGACAAAGCGGTTTGGAGAATTGAGGCGGGAGATCGGCGGCATATCACAGAAAATGCTGACCCAGACACTTCGAGCTCTTGAAAGAGACGGCCTCGTGACCCGTATGGTTTATGCCTCTGTGCCTCCGAAAGTGGAGTATTCTCTTACCGAACTGGGGCGTACACTTGTGCATACACTTGAGGCGATACGTGAGTGGTCGGAAAAAAACATTGAAGATGTTTTGAAAGCCCGTGACAGCTATGACGCTAAAGTCGTGTGTGAGGTATCTGATGAATGAATGTTGCCTATAGTCCGGTCATGCAGCCGAAAAGTCAGAGACCTTTTACCCCCATGTAGTCTTTTTTTACAAATTTCAGAATCATCTCCGCTTTTTCCGTGTGCAGGTTTATCTCTTTCCAGTTTGGCTCCCCAAGGATCTTCTGCATGAGCAGACCATCCTCGCCAAACCAGTGCGGAAGCGCACCGCCGAAAAAATAGCCTTCGCCGCGCAAAAAACCGGTAATTTTGTCTACCCACGGCCAAGACAATTTGAGCCACACCTGGAGAACAATCACACCCTTCTCGCGTGCCTCCTTTTCTTCCCTATGAAACCGTTCCGGAAAATCAAGACCGGTTTCATGCAGAGCCATGCGGGCAACCCGGGCAAAATCGAATATCTGCGTAGCGATTTCCGTTTGTTGCCCCCGGGGAATTTCTCCTCCTGCAGGGGCGAATGTGCGACTGTCGTCAAAGTCCTTATAAATGTAACGGAGGTAATCGTCATATACGGCAGGAACATATATTGTCTGAGGTTTGGAGGTAAATATCCTGAACAAATTCAAAGTGGATACCCGTCCCGAGATATTCTCCTGCTGTTCGTAAGCTTCAGCCGGCATCAGATCAATCTCGATAGCCGTTTCTATGGTTTTAAACATTTTCCCGGCCTTCTGCACGAAAAGATGGCTGCAAACTGCCTCGGCAAAAAACGCCTCGATATTGGCAAATGTTTTTGCAATCCTGATCATGCCCCGAAACAGGAGGCCGGCAATGGCCGTGTTCCGGTAATCCGGGCGAACTAATGACTGGCCGATCTCGTAGAGATATTTGTTTGGCGTTGAACGGTACAGGGCCGAATAGCCGACTATCTCGTTTTCAGGTGTGCGGGCGACAACGGGGATGTTTTCGTGATTTTCGAAGGCAGCGATAAGTTCTCCGGGGTTATAGACTATTTTGACAGGATATCCGTCACCATAGACTTCCGTGAAGAGGCGCGCTACACCTTCGGCATCGCCGGGACAAAAAATATCGACATGGAATGAACGAGCAGCCATTTGAATCTCCTTTATTCAATCTGTTCTGACTTTTCAACTGCAGCCGATATAATAATACCCTCTTCAGGAGGGAAACTGCAAATGAAGCTTTCTCCCTGACGTGAGCGCTGCGCAGTTGTTGACTGATGCACTGCTTTCTTACCGAAAGTCGCACTGCGTGACTTTTTACTGAGGCACAAACAACTTCCTGAATTTTATACTGCGTGGTTTTTGCCTGAAGCACTGCTTTCTTCCCGAAATGCGCACTGCGCAGCTTTTTACTGAGGTACAAATAACTTCCTGAAATGTTGTTTTGGCTGCTTCTCCTTGATATAAGATACTTGAAGTGGTAATGGTTGCTATTATCCTCAATCCACCATCAAAAATAATGAAAAACCTCATTGGCACTGAAATATCAG
>CAZHHX010000033.1:0-43577 GCA_964532465.1 uncultured Syntrophorhabdaceae bacterium
GAATTACCTTGGCCCTTATGACCGTGTAGTGGGTATATACCATGGCCCTCGACAATTAAAACATGCAAATTTAAAGGTGAGCCATTTATTATTTTGAGAGATACGTTAAGATTGCCGCCAAATAAAGCAGGAGACTGTTCGATACTTATACCTGGAGATAAAGAATCTATTGAAACACTGATAACGTTATTAAAAGAGGCTCATGAACTCTCAAATAGCAAGGCATACTTAGAAGATTAATAATCAATGAAGATAGAAATAGAGCCTCAAGACATTCAGGCAATAGCTGAAAAGGTTGTGGAGATGATCCGGCCTATGCTGTTATTCCAAAGTAAGCCGCCAGATATTATTATGGATAAAAAAGGCTTGTCTGAATACCTCCAGGTTGATGTTTCATGGATAGATAAAAACCTTTATGCCTTACCTCATTTCAAAGCCGGGAAATATGTTCGATTCAAGCAAAGTCTAATTGATAAATGGATTATGGGTATAGAAAAGACCCCTTCACCTTATCTT
Source organism: uncultured Syntrophorhabdaceae bacterium (assembly GCA_964532465.1). GTDB lineage: Bacteria > Desulfobacterota > Syntrophorhabdia > Syntrophorhabdales > Syntrophorhabdaceae > JAPLKB01. Next base: position 517 of record CAZHHX010000033.1, read on the forward strand.
AAATTGATGAAAAATGTTAGATGACCTTCTCATTGTAAATGAGATTCTCAGTATTAATCATATTGTTAATTCAGCATGTTATGGGCTTGTGTGAAGTGAATTGTGAAGTGAAGAATTTACTTGACTTCTAACTTAGTGAGATATATAAATATGATTATGGATACTTGGACACCGGAAAGAATTAAAAGATTGAGAGAAAAATTCAACCTATCTCAAGTAGCTTTAGGCAGTCTTACCGGCGTATCAGGAAACTATATCTGGATGTTAGAAGGAGGTGATAAAAAGAAAAAACCGTCAAAAACATTGTGTCTGTTATTGGATCGTATTGAAAAGGAATTACAGGAAAACGAAAACGGAAAGGAGGATAAGAGCCATGGCACGAAAGATAAAAGGTCTTTATAAACGTGGCAATGTCTGGTGGTGTTGCTATAAGGACTTGACCGGCAAGGTTGAGAGATTGAGCACCGGGCATACAGACCATGACAAGGCTATTGAGTTTCTCACAGAAAGAAAATTCAATGTTCAAAAGGGAATAGAACCGGAAGTTATTCAAAACATCAATTATACATTTCAGGAGCTTGCTGAAAAATATAGTGAATGGTCTCAAAGACAAAGAGGTTATGAAAAAAAGAAGTTTTTTATAAAAACCCTTGTTGATGTTTTTAGCGCATATCCATTAAAAAGTTTCAATACATTAATCGTTGAAAATTATCAGAATGCCCGGTTAAAGCGTGGAAATAAACCTGCTTCAGTCAATCGGATTGTTGGTGTTTTAAAGCACTGCCTCCATAAAGGTCTTGAATGGGACATGGTGAATGAAAACGTTTTTAAGAAAGTTTCCCGTGTCAAGCCTTTGGAAATGAATAATAAAAGGCTTAGGTTTCTATCGGTGGAAGAAATTCACACGTTAATTGCTTCATGCAGTGAACATTTGAAACCCATTGTTATTACGGCGCTGAATACAGGCATGAGACGGGGCGAAATCCTCAATCTGAAGTGGGACATGGTAGACATGAAACATGGTTTTATCTTGCTGGATATAACAAAAAATGGCGAAAGAAGGGAAATTCCTATTAATGGAACCCTACGGACTGCCCTCGAAGCATTACCAAGGCGATTGGATGGCGGTTATGTATTTTACGATCACAAGACCGGCGAAAGGTATCAACAGGTTAAACACTCATTTGCTACTGCATTAAAAAAAACAGGGATAAGAGATTTTCGCTTTCATGATCTTAGGCACACCTTTGCGAGTCAGCTTGTAATGGCAGGGGTTGATTTAACTGCGGTCTCAAAGCTTCTTGGACATAAAAGTTTAACAATGACTTTGAGATATGCTCATTTATCGCCTAAACACATGACCCAGGCCGTCGATATCCTCGACAATGTTTTTAACGGCAACATTATTTCCACTTCACATTTACTTCACAATCAAGGGCTTGTTCACAATGGGTAGGATTTGTAACCTATTGATTAGATTGGTGGAGGTGGCGGGAATCGAACCCGCGGCCCTCTCGTTGCGAACGAGATGCTCTCCCGCTGAGCTACACCCCCATCTAATCGAGATGTAATATATTATTTTATATATATTTCAATATCAAGATATTTATTGCCGGTTAATCCGTTAATTAATGCCCAGAAGCCTTTTTATAGTTTGCTTCATCTCGCTTAAGTCTGCTGATTTCACTACATAAGCATCCGAAGCCCAACTTGAAAAATCCTGTTTAAATTCACCGTAGGCTGAACATAAAACTACAAGCTGGTCCTTGTTCATGTTTTTAATTTCATTCAATGCCTGTATTCCGTCCATTCCGGGCATTTTTATATCCATTACAATTAAATTGAATTTTGAGCCTTTTACCTTTTCAATGGCTTCAAATCCGTTCGAAGCCATTTCTATCTGGTACCCTTCTTCTTCAAGCTCTTCCTTAAAAAGAAACCTTATATTGTCTTCATCATCCACAACCAATATTTTTATCTCATTCATAAAAACTCCTCTTTTATTGTATTTTCTTTCAAAGGGAGGTAAACAAAGAACGTGACACCTTTCCCTGCCATATTTTTTACTTCAATTCTTCCGAGGTGATTCATGATAATTCTGTTTGATATGGCAAGACCTAAGCCAGTACCTTTTTCTTTGGTTGTAAAAAAAGGATTGAATATATTATCTATAGCAGCAGGGTCTATCCCGCCTCCGTTATCTGTTATAGAAACAGCCAAACAGGGATTGTTGTTCAGTAGGGTTTGTTCTGTTCGTATGGTTATTTTGCCGATACCATGCATTGCCTCATAAGCATTTACTAATATGTTAATAAACACTTGTTTAATCTGTTGAACATCGCACATTATCGTTGGCAGATTGCAGTCGGTTTCTTTATCTATTTCAATCTTTTCCCATGTTGGAACAGATGAAAAAAGGTAGAGAATTTCGTCAATACAATCGTTCATATTGCATATTTCTCTTGAGGTGTGTGTCTCTTTTACATAATCAAGGATTTCGTTAAGAATGATCTCGAGTCTTGAAACCTCTCTGATTATTATATCAACGTATCTGTTTTCTGTCCGGTCAAGAGCAACTTTTTTTGCAAGCCTTTTTGCAAAGCCACCTATTATTACAAGGGGATTTTTTATTTCGTGAGCAATATTTGCAGTCATCTCGCCAAGACTTCTGAATTTTTCCTGTTCTATAAGTCTTTTTTGCGCGTTATTTAATTCTTCTATAACATCTCTCAACTTCGAATTCAGTAAAGTATTTTCAAAACCGTTTGTTATGTAATTTACTATTGTATTAACAAGGTATTGCTCGCTTCGTTCCAGGATAAAATTCTGTTGTGACTTTGTCCCACCTATTGTTATTACCCCTATGACTCTATTTTTTGATATAATGGGCGTAGAATACATGGAAATGTCAATAGGAGACATATCGCCCTGGTCTAATAAATAATTTTTTAGAGTAACAGCTCTTTTTTGCTGTATCGCATCCTTCTCAAGTCTATTGACATGATTTTCTGTTGCAGGATCTATTTCACCGTAGGTAATTCTGTGTAAATCAAACTTCAGAAAAGCCTGCTCCATCCTTATTGTGGCAAATGATGCATTCAGGGCTTTTGCTACAATCAATCCAATGTTCTTGAAAAGGGCATGCGGTTCAATATTTGACGTGAGAAGCTTGCCAAGTTCTGAAAGAGTTGCAAGTTCGCTGATCCTTTTTTTAGAAGAAATAAGCAATTCGTAAGCTTTTAAAATTCCTCCAACTTCTCTTGAAATAATGGATAAAAGTATTTTCTCTGAATCATGCATGGATTCTTTTGTCGAAGAACAAGCGGCCAGCACACCGTAGAGATAGCTATCATCAGTCAGAGGAAGAAATGAAAATGTTTTGTATTTCTCAATACATCCGTCAAGCTCCGGATAAAATAGACAACCAAACCTCAAAGGAATGTCTCTTTTTGAAAAAAACTGGGGCATTCTTTTCTGAGCTATACCGCCGACTATGCCTTCACCGATATGACATCTGTACATGCAAAGTATTTTAAACAAGGAGCTTTTCTGATTCATGTATTTGCACGTAAGCCTCTTGTCTTCGTCATAAGTAAAGACAATTACTTCATCAAAATTCATTTCCTTTGCTATAATGTTAAGGATTGCGTTGATCCTCGATGTTATTTCGAGGTTTGAGTGGGATATTTCAATAATTTTTCCAAGCAAATCAATGGGATTCATGCTTCTCGATAGCTTTTTTATAGAGTCCCATATATTCTTTAGCAGACCTTTGCCACGAGAAATCCTCATCCATACATCTTTTCACTAGAGAAATCCAGGTGTCTTTATTTTTATAGACCTTCAATGCCCTGCTTACAGCTTCAAGCATCGCTTCGTCTGTATAATCAATGAACTTGAACCCTGTACCGTTTTCAGGCTCTTTTGTAAAATCCGTTATCGTGTCTTCAAGCCCGCCCACACTCCTTACAACAGGAATGGTGCCGTATCTGAGGCTATATAGCTGGTTTAAACCGCACGGTTCATATCTTGACGGCATAAGAAACATGTCCGCCCCTGCCTCGATTAAGTGTGCAAGCTTATTATCGTAGGCGATTTTTAATGAAAATGATTTTGGAAACTTTTTAGATAATTCAGTAAAAAGGTCGTGATATTTTCTCTCCCCTGTTCCAAGGATTATATATTGCGTCCCATACGATAACATCTCTTCAAGAGAAGACGCTATCAGGTCAAAACCTTTCTGATCGGCAAGTCTCGAAATAGTCCCGATTAGCGGGATATCTCCGGCCACCGGAAGCCCGAATGCCTCCTGGAGCGCTGCCTTGCATTTTTTCTTATTTTTTGTATCCTTGCTGTCATAATGAGCTGGAATATAGGGATCTTTCTCAGGATTCCAGTCTTCATAATCTATCCCGTTTATTATACCGTAAAGGTCTGATTTTCTTGTCCGCAATACACCATCAAGTCCCCAGCCAAACTCCGGCGTTTGTATTTCCTCACTGTACTTTCTGCTTACCGTGTTAATGATGTCGGAAAATACTATGCCCCCTTTTAAAAAATTAATATTGCCGAAAAATTCAAGGTAATCGGGCGCGAAATACTCCCAGCCAATATTTAAAAGATGCATATCATATTGCCAAAAAATTCCCTGGTATCCGAGGTTATGGATTGTAAAGAGACTTGCAATGTTTTTTAAAAGCGGCTCTTCTTTGTATAAAGTCTTTAAAAACAATGGCGCAAGCGCAGTTTCCCAATCATTGCAATGCAGCACATCCGGCACAAATCCTGTGACTTTTATTGCCTCAAGTATGCTCTTTGAAAAAAAGATAAATCTTTCAGCATTATCAAGGTAGTCTCCATCCGGGGTGCTGTACAGATAATCTCTATAATAATAATCGTCTTTCTCTACAAGATATGCAGTAACACCATCGTACTCGGTCACCGCGATCTCCCCGTCAACATACCCCTGAGACATGGGGCATGAAAATTTGTAGTTTTTATATTTTATAGGAAATCCTTGCTCTTCTATTCCTTTGTGCTTGGGGAGTATTATCCTCACATCAACGCCTAATTTTTTGAGCACTTTTGGAAGCGATCCCGTAACATCAGCAAGACCGCCTGTTTTAATGAAGGGAAAAACTTCAGGAGATGCTATTAAAACATTCATGTTACCCCCTAAACATTTGTTTCTTTGAGGTATGCCGTAGCCTCTTCCGGCGGGGTAGGATTAATATAAAAGCCTGTTCCCCACTCAAATCCTGCCATTTTCGTCAGTCTCGGTATAATTTCCATATGCCAGTGAAAATAGGGCATGTCGCCACTACCTGATGGCGTTGTATGAATTATATAATTATATGGAGGCGAGTTAAGCGCTTTGTCATATTTTTTTAAAACGAGGGAGGTAATCTCTGAAATAGCGTAATAGTTATCTTCTTTTTCGTGCTGATCAAAATAGACTTCATGTTTCTTCGGTAATACCCAGACTTCAAAGGGGAATCGCGCGGCATATGGCGATATTGCTATGAATTTTTCATTTTCCATAACTACTCTTACGTTATCATCTTTTTCCTGTGCAATAATGTCACAAAAAATGCACCTGTCTTTATATTTGAAATATGTCAGCGCGCCGTCAATCTCCTCTGAAACTTTTTTCGGAACAATAGGGAGCGCTATGATCTGCGAGTGCGAATGATCAAGAGAAGCGCCTGCGATAGAACCGTGGTTTTTAAAAACCATTATATATTTGAACCGTTTATCTTTAGAGAGATCCAGCATTCTTTCCCTATAAGACACAAAAACTCTCTGTATTTCGTGTGCTTCCATTCTTGATAGAGTTTGTCCGTGCAGCGGAGTCTCCACAATAACTTCGTGCGCCCCCACCCCGTTCATCTTATCATAAAGCCCGATGCCTTCTTTGTTAAGCCCCCCTTCAATTCTTAAGGCGGGGAATTTGTTCGGAACAACCCGCAGTATCCAATCGGAGTCGTTAGGCTGAGACAAATGCGGTCTTATCGCGTAGACTTCAGGAGGCGTCATGTTTTCATTGCCTGGGCACAGCGGGCACATACCGGCTTTTTGGGGCGGCGTATCTTCTGTGAAGAAAACAGGCCTCTTTCCTCTTTCTGTTGATATGATAACCCATCTGCTTGTAATAGGGTCTTTTCTTAATTCGGGCATATGCTGAGCCTTTCCATTGTATTTTTATACTGATGCTTTTGACTTGGTTTGCAACACATGGTAAAAAATACGCTGATGATACCTTTAAAGGATAATGTTCCAACACGCATCAAACCAATTATAACAACAAGTATTATCTTTGTAAATATATTAATTTTTTTCTGGCAGAGGTTTTCGCTGACTCCTGTTGAAAGCGACTACATATATAAATATTATGGACTGATTCCTCATGATTTTTTCACGGCCATTACAAGCAAATATGAACTTATTCCATACAATATATTAACCGTTTTTACATCCATGTTCCTCCACGGCGGTTTTTTTCATCTGGGTGGAAATATGTTATATCTGTGGATTTTCGGCAACAACATTGAAGACACCATGGGACATAGACGATTTATTTTATTTTACCTTTGCTCAGGTATTGCTGCAGCTCTTTTTCAGCTTATGTACGATCCGTCTTCGACCGTCCCGATGATCGGCGCCAGCGGTGCTGTTTCCGGAATTCTCGGTGCATATCTGCTGCTTTTTCCTTATGCGCGCATAAAAACTCTGATATTTATAATTATATTTATAAAAATTGTTGAACTTCCGGCTGTTGTACTTCTTAGCATATGGTTTTTTATTCAAATATTATTCTCGCAAGGAGAAGGTGTTGCTTGGTATGCTCATATAGGCGGATTTATTTTCGGACTCATAACAATTAAGATTTTTACTTTGAAGAAAACGGTAAAACGGCGTTTCACGTGAAACATTTAAAAACCCTTCTCATCAACCCGTATATTTATGATTATTCAGCCTATAATTACTGGTCAGCACCTCTCGGCCTTTTATATCTTGGCAGCATAATGAGGAAAAACGGCGTAGAGATAAGCCTTATTGACTGCCTCAAGGTTGATGAAAATAAAAGAAAAGAGGATGGGAGGGCACCTTTCTTAAAAGAAGTGGTTTATAAACCACAATTATTGAAAGGAATAAGAAAAAAACTCAAAAGATACGGCATTTCAAAAGAAGCTTTAATAAAAGAGCTTTCCTCTACGGATCCGCCCGATCTTACACTCATTACATCTATTATGACATATTGGTATTACGGCGCAAAAGAAGTAATGAATGCGGTAAGAGAGGTGTTTCCCAACACAAAAATCGTCATTGGCGGCATATACCCCTCTCTCTGTCGCGAACACGCCTTAAAAGAAATGACAAAGGCTGACTTTATTGTTAAAAACAATGAAATTGATATTTTTTACAGCTTTGTGGAAAAGGAGCTGCGTACCTTTCTTCCCTATAAGCCCGATCCCTATGACTTTGACGCTCTTCCTTATCCCTGTTTTGATTTGTATGATCGCATACCATTTGTTCCTTTGCTCACATCCTACGGATGTATATATAAGTGCACATATTGCGCGACACCATATATGCATCCTCATATAGTGCGGAGAAAACCGGAAAACACAGCGGATGAAATTCTGTTCTGGCATGATCTGGGCATAAACAGGTTTGTGATTTATGATGATAACTTTCTGTTCAAAAAGGAAGATTTTGCAAAGCCCCTCCTTAAGCATATTGTAAGGTTTCCATTTACAGTTAATATTTACAATCCAAATGCGATAAATGCGGCAATGGTGGATGAAGAATTGGCATTTCTTCTTGTGGATGCAGGATTTAAGGAAGTAAGAATAGGGCTTGAGACAGTTAACCCGCTGATTCAAAAAACAACTGGCGGAAAGGTTAACCTCGAAGCCTTTGAAAAAGCTCTTAATTTCTTAGTTAAAGCAGGATTCTCTGCAAATACAATCAGCGTTTACATTCTTGCCGGACTTCCTTTTCAAAAATGGGGTGATGTAAAAGAGACCATAGACTATATAGCAGGCTTAGGCGCAAAAACACATATAGCAGAATATACGCCTATACCTCATACTCCTATGTTTGATGAGTTTAAATCCTATGCCCGTTACCCTATAGCAGATAACCCTGTGTACCAGAACAATGCCCTCTTTCCCTTTGCCTGGCAAGGCTTCACAGATGACAATCTGAGCTTTATAAAACAATATGCAAAAGAAAAGAACAGTAATATTGATAAAACAGTTTAAATGATGTTAAATTCTAATCAAGCACGCGAGAGTGGCGGAATTGGCAGACGCACTGGACTTAGGATCCAGCGGGTTAAACCGTAGGGGTTCAAATCCCCTCTCTCGCAAATTAATATATTTTTTATTCTTATCATATTTGTAATTCTTTTTTATTTCATTTGGTGAAACAGTTTTTTATAGCTGCGTTTTTTTAATTTTTTCTGAAACCCGGGGGAGCTCTTTCTGATTTGTTCGATTGAATCCATGAAAATAAAATAATGTTTCAGCGAAATTTATCACCCTTATATTTCATCGCTATTGCAAAAATATGGCATCACCCATATTAAACTATATCTACCCCTTTAAATCGACGCCACAGGCTATTTTTAAGAATAGATGATTCATTTGGTGAAAGAAAATCGTTATCATGGTAGGTATTATGTGCGACCGGTCTGTCGAGTGGATATTCCGGGGGCACAAAAATTCTTTCCAGCCATTTTACTATTATTTGATTATCCTTTCAAAGGGGGATTGTTTTTTGACGGACATTCATTTATGCTAATAGCGGTTTTCAATGAAAAAGCGAGAAAAGATTTTTCCAAAAATAATTAAGGCTCTTATTCTTATAATCATTTTTTCTCTGCTGGCAGGCGCGGGCTATTATTTTATCTTTCCCGATGTGTCAAAGATGAAAAATGAAAATCCGAATAAGACAGCCTTTATGGAGTACCGGGAAAAAGAATGGAAAAGTAAAGGCAAGAAAATGAAGATTCAAAAAAAATGGATTCCCTTATCCGGCATCTCGCCATATCTTATCAAAGCGGTGATTATTGCTGAGGACGATAAGTTCTGGTCGCACCACGGCTTTGATGTGGAGGCAATGCAGAAAGCCCTGGAAAAAAATATTGAAAAAGGAGCCTTTAAGGTTGGTGGAAGCACCATAAGTCAGCAGCTTGCAAAAAACCTCTACCTTACACCGGCAAAGAATCCTGTTCGGAAGCTTAAAGAAGCAATCCTGACCTGGAGGATTGAGCGAACTCTGTCCAAAAGGAGGATTCTTGAACTTTACCTCAATGTGGCTGAATGGGGAGAAGGAATATTCGGCATTGGAGCAGCATCATTCCATTATTACGGCAAGCAGGCATCGGCATTGAATCCCGAAGAAGCTGCCCGACTTGCTGTGGTGCTCCCGAACCCGAGGAAGCTCCGCGCTGACGGAGAATCCCGCTATGTTGAGAAGCGGGCAAAGATCATATACGATATCATGGTAAAGCGAGGCATTGTAATACCTGAATACGAAGACATAATGCAGCCTCTTCAGGAAGAAAAAACAACAGACAGCCTTCCTGTTGCCAAGGATGAACAGTGAAATGTAAACAGGTTCTATTATAATGCTCACAATTACAAACCTTACAAAAACATACGGCAGGCAGGTGCTTTTAGACAATGTCTCTTTTTCCGTTGGTACAGGTGAACGAATCGGCCTCACCGGGAGAAACGGTACAGGCAAGACAACGCTCTTCAAACTTATGCTTGGCGAGGAAGAGCCCGATTCTGGAGACATCCGTATCCCCAACGGATATACAATCCGCCACCTCTCCCAGCACATCCATTTCGTCGGGAGTTCTGTTTTGGAAGAGGCATGTCTGAATCTGAAGACTACGGAAGACGGCAGAGACGAAACCTATAAAGTAAAGGCAATCCTTGCCGGTCTTGGATTTTCTCCCGGCGAATTTCACCGGAATCCCCATCATTTATCAGGCGGTTTCCAGGTACGCTTAAATCTTGTAAAGATATTGGCTTCAGAGCCGAATCTCCTGCTCCTCGATGAACCTACAAACTATCTCGATATCGTATCGGTGAGATGGCTCACGCAATTCCTGCGGAGCTGGAAAGACGAGCTTATCCTTATTACGCATGACCGCGCATTTATGAACAGCGTAACCACCCACACCATGGGCATCCACAGACAGAACATCCGCAAGATCGCGGGCTCAACAGAGAAGCTCTATCAGCAGATACTCCAGGATGAAGAGGTTTACGAAAAGACCCGTGCAAACGATGAGAGGAAAATAAATGAAGTTGAGATTTTCATTAACCGTTTCAGGGCACAGGCATCGCGGGCAAAGGCCGTCCAGTCAAGAGTAAGGATGCTCGAAAAAAAGGAAAAGCGTGAAAAACTGACAGAGATGCCTGACCTTGATTTTTCTTTTAATGCAGCACCCTTTCCCGGCAAATTGCTTGTTGAAGCAGAAGATGTATCTTTTTCCTTTTCGGAGGATACTCTTCCGCTTATTCACGCTTTCGGCATTGCCATTAAAAAAAATGACCGTATAGGCATCATAGGCAAAAACGGCAGGGGCAAGACAACCCTTCTTAACCTGTTTGCCGGCGAACTTTTACCACGCCAGGGAGAAATCAAATACAATCAGAATTTAAAACTTGCCTATTTCGGACAAACCAACGTAGAGAGACTCAATCCTGACAAAACGGTCCTCGAAGAGGTTCTCGACGCTCATCCGATGCACAGCATCGGCGCTGCCAGAGGCATATGCGGTGCAATGATGTTCGATGGCGATAATGCCCTCAAAAAAGTTACCGTCCTCTCCGGAGGTGAAAAGAGCAGGGTACTGATAGGAAAACTCCTTGTGAGCCCGGCAAATCTCATTCTTTTGGACGAGCCGGACAACCACCTTGATGCCGAGTCAATAGATTCTCTTGTAACAGCAATTGACGCATTCACAGGCGCTGTCCTTTTTGTAACGCACAGCGAGATGATGCTAAGGGCAATTGCAACAAGATTAATCGTCTTTGACAATGGGAAAATAAGCTTATTCGAAGGCACCTACGATGATTTTTTGGAAAGGATCGGCTGGGAAGACGAAAAGAAAATAACCGGAACAATTGGTGAGAAAATAAAAGAGCCCATGAATAAAGGGGCGAGCAGAAAGGATCTGCGGCGGGTGCGCGCCAATCTGATTGAAAGCCGCTCTAAAGTATTAGGGCCGCTTCAGCGGGAGATTGATGAGCTTGAAAAAACAATAACAAAGCTTGAGGAACAGATAGAAGACAACAGCCAGTCCCTTATCCGTGCATCAAATGTTGGTGACGGAAAGGCAATCACATCGCTCTCAATTTCCATACACAGCTCAAAGATAGAGATAGAGCGGCTTTTCGATGATTTGGACAGACTGACTGCGGAACATCACAGAAAATCCATGGAATTTGAAGAACAATTCAACGCTCTCGAACAAACATAATATTCTTGAGGAGCGTAACTACGAGGTAACAAAGCTGCCTCCTGTCCCTGCTTGCGATAACTATCTGTCCGCTGTGCCATGAGGCAGGCAAGCATGAATGATTGAAGATAACTTGGGGGGGCGCATAACACCATGGGAATCAAAGAATATACGGTATTACCTGTAAAGCTTATCCCTGAGTTGAATGGTCTCTGGGAAGGAGATGCCTGGCGCATAGCCCCCTGCCTTGAAATAGACTATTTTTGTCCTGAAAGCAGTGAACATCGTCCTTTTTCACAATGCAAACTGCTTTACAGTCAAGACCGCCTCTTCGGAATATTCAGGGTAGATGACTCTTACGTGCGCTGTATACACAACCGATTTCAGGCAGAAGCATACAAGGACAGTTGTGTGGAGTTCTTTGTACAGCCCGGAACCGTTGGGTATTTTAATTTTGAGTTTAACTGCGGCGGCGCTATGATGGCGTCATATATAACTGATCCGACACGCGCAAAGGGAGGACTGTTAAAGGAATTTACCCCTCTTCTGCCCGATGAAGGACGCCGGATTCACATATATCACACCATGCCCCAAATAGTGGAACCGGAGATCAAAGAAAAAACAGTGTGGTACCTCGAATTTTCCATACCCTTTACCATGCTTGAAAAATATGTCGGGGTTTTTGGAGATGTAGACGGAAAGGTTTGGAGAGCTAATTTCTACAAATGCGGGAACAACACCTCTCATCCACACTGGGGATCATGGTCTCCTATAGATGAGCGCAACTTTCATTTACCGGAACGATTCGGCAACATACGGTTTGCAAAAAAATAAGAACATTTATAAAAGGCATTTCCAACAATTGAAAAATGCTCTCTTTGGTGGTACGATGAATGGTGCCGGTTATCCATAAAGTCAAAACCCGTTTCACTTGTATAAAAATATTAAGAAAAATATCCGGAGATTAATGGTGCAGCAGTCAAAACCGGCAGAAAGCTTTTTATTAAAACAATAACAACACGGAATAGCTATTTACACCATAGGAGCGGTCAATGAAACAAACTTCGATATTTACTGTATTCATAGCTTTCTTCGTCATTTTTTTCTTATGCTTATCATGCCGCCAGGGATACAGCCAGAGCATTGTTATTGAAAAGGGCAAGAGTTTTGAACCGAAAACTTTTTATCTGCCCTATGCCTTTCATTACGATTCATTCGGAACGTCTTTAGGATTTGTAGCAGGCATAAACGGAAAGCCACAAAAACAGATGAGCCTTCTTGCGACAGTAATCGCCGGATCTAATGATGCTTTGGCCTTGTACGCAATAGCCAGGGATGTACAGATGCCTTTTGCGGAACGTATTTTTGTTGATGCTGACCTTGCATTGAGCAGATTCGGTGACATTAACAGTTATGCCAACGGAAACCCTGCCTTTTCTCATGAACAGGCAGGCAGCAATGACTCTTCGGCCAGAAACTACATTGATGGCCGGGGAAGCGATAATCTGGCAAGGGTCAAATTCAGGTATCTCCTTCCCATGGGTAATGCCAAAAATGAAATTATAAATACACTTGTACTTGAAAAAGGCATCCTGTCAGAAGGAAAAGTAGGCGGAGACTCATGGAATCCTTTGGAAAGCGGAAAGACATACCTGGAGGCAAAGCCATTCTGGCGCACTCAGACAGTGCATTCGGAATACAGGCTTTCCGAGCGCGTGACAGACGGTGTTGAATTCTCATTTTTCCGGGAAAATACGGATTTCCCGAAGAACCCTTCAAGGGGCAGCACATTACGTGCCCGCTATACCCAGGATTGGGGATGGTTCGCAAGTTCAAACCCTTACAATGTTGTAGACATAGAATGGAGTAAATACTTTTCCTTCGGAGGGTCAAACAAGTTCAGACAAAGGGTTCTTGCATTTGATTTCTGGACCGCGAATGTTCTCTCATGGGATGACTACAACACACGAAATAACAGTCAAAAAGTTTACCATAGACCGCCTCCTTACGCAGGCGCAATGCTTGGAGGACTTTGGCGCATGAGAGCTTACCCCACTTCACGCTTCAATGATCAGGCCGCCATCTATTATGCTATGGAATACAGGATGATTCCGGAATGGAACCCCTTTGCCAAGATGGAATGGGTTCAGAAACATATAGAAATTGCATGGTGGCAGTGGGTTCCCTTTGTTGAAGCCGGAAGAGTAGCGCCAAATTGGAATGTAGACACTCTTCACTCAAAAATGCAATGGGATGTAGGCTTTGGAATAAGAGCAATGGCCAAAGGCATGACAGTGCGTATTGACACGGCTGTATCGCCGGAAGGATGGGGCATCAATATGATGATAGGACATCCGTTCCAGTTTTAATAAATTCATAAAACAGGTTTCGGATTATTTAGCCGCCTGCTTTGCAATGCAGGTTTTACGGAGAAAATAGCTGTGGCAATTCGGCTAGTAAAGAAATGCTTCGGACTCATTATATCAAGATGATTAAATATTTTTCGCGCATAACTCAGATGCCCCGTGAATTGAAACTCTTTGTCGCAGCATCATTGGTCATGGGCATGGCATTCAGTATTGTTGATTCCACCTTTAATAATTTCCTCAATGAACGCTTTGCTCTAAGCGGTTTTCAACGGTCGTTTCTTGAATTTCCCCGTGAATTGCCGGGGTTCCTTGTTGTTTTTCTGTCCGCCTCACTCTGGTTTCTCTGTAGCCGCAGACAAAGCGTGGTGGCAATGCTTCTTTGCGCCGCAGGCGTCTTTCTTATCGGTTTTGCTTCACCTGCCTATATGATTATGGTGGTCTGGCTTTTCATCTATAGCGCAGGCCTCCATCTTTCCATGCCCTTATCTTCGGCTATCGGTATGGAACTCGCGAAGGAAGGCAGGGTAGGGCAGCGCTTAGGACAATTAAACGCCATCAGAAACCTTGCCGTTATCGCAGGAAGTCTTCTGGTATTTTTTGGATTCAAATTTCTTGGATTTACTTTTCAGCACACTTTTACACTGTCCGGTTTTGCTTTTATAACAGCAGCAGGGCTTATGTTTATGATGAAGCCGGATAAGACGCAGGAGCCAAAAGTGTATTTGAAGCTGTACAAGGAATATCGGTTGTATTACATTCTATCTATTCTTTTCGGGTCGCGGAAACAGATATTTCTCACCTTCGGGCCTTGGGTTCTGGTTACGATTTTCAATCAACCAACACAGACAATTGCCACTCTCATGCTTATTGGAGGAGGGATCGGTATTATTTTTCAGCCTTTTCTCGGTTGGGCCATAGACAGACTTGGAGAAAAGATCGTGTTCCTATCGGAGTCAGCGTTACTCATATTTGTCTGCCTCGGCTACGGGTTTTCCCGGTTTATTTTCCCGGAAAAAACCGCCTTCATCATTGCCTGTATTTGTTTCCTTTTAGACCAGATGCTTATGTCCGTCAATATGGCACGCTCAACGTACATGAAAAAGATAGCTCTTCACGATTCTCATGTTCAACCGGCCTTGACAAGTTCCATTACCATTGACCATATATTCTCTATTGCCGTTGGTTTATTGGGAGGTGTAATCTGGGATTTATTCGGATTTCAGTATGTTTTTCTGTCAGGGGCATTGATTGCTGTCGCTAATTTCCTTGCCGCCCTTTTTATTCGCATTCCGAATAAAAAAAGTCTGTAATGCCGATGTTGTCCCTTCACTGCAGAACATCTTTATCCAGCACTTCTCTTACCTTTTTTAAAAGCACATCAGGTACAACAGGCTTTTGGAGAAAGTTGAACTTTTCATCCTCAATACCTTTGCCTACAAATATATCTCTCGTGTAACCGCTTATAAATATTATTTTTATGTCGGGCCTGATTTCTCGTATTTCATTGTAAGCCTCTCGCCCGTTCTTCTTCGGCATGACAGTATCAAAGATCAGAAGATCCACCTTATCGGTTCTTATAAACTGTTCTATCGCGTCTTCTCCATCAATTGACGCTATGACATTATATCCGTATTTGGCAAGCATGGCTCTTATCAAGCCACGAACTTCTTCATTATCTTCAGCCACAAGTATAGTTTCGTTGCCGCCATTTACAGACGCAGGTGTACTTTCTTTTTCTTCATCGGCATCTTTCACAACAGGAAGATAAATATAAAAGGTCGTTCCCACATCAGGTTCACTGTAAACTACAATATAGCCTCCATGCTGTTTCACAATACCGTAGACAGTGGAAAGCCCCAGGCCCGTTCCTTTTCCTGCCTCTTTAGTAGTAAAGAAAGGGTCAAAAATTCTTTCCCGTGTTTCCTCATCCATGCCCGTACCCGTATCGGAAAAAGAAAGGAGGGCGTATCTTCCTGTTCCGCTGTGCCCGTATAAATGCCGGAATTCATCATCTAATTCCACTGTTTCAGTCTTTATAGTAATTGTTCCACCCTGCGACATGGCATCCCTGGCATTTGTAACAAGATTAAACAATATCTGATCAATCTGCGTTGCGTCAGCCATGATAACGATATCCTCATCAGCAAGGCCTGTTTTAATTGCAATGTCCTCAGTTACAAGGCGCTTTAAGAGCTTCTCCGTTCCTTTGATGATATTGTTTATGCTTACCGGTTTGGGGTTTATTATCTGTTGTTTACTGAAGGTCAGAAGACTTCTGGTCAGGTCTGTTGCTTTCTGTGAGGCAAAAAGTATCTGGTCTATATAGGAACATAGGGTTGTATTTTCGGTATTCATTTTCAGAAGTGTGGCGTATCCTATAAGCGCTGTAAGTATATTGTTAAAATCATGGGCAATGCCGCCTGCAAGAGTGCCTATAGCCTCCATCTTCTGAGACTGGCGGAGTTGATTTTCAAGTTGTTTAAATTCAGTAAGGTCTCTGATACTTTCTATTGCTCCCACCACTTTGCCTTCTCTGTCAAATAGCGGTGAAGATATTCCGGAAAGATAGGCGCCCTTTCCCTTATACAGCTTGGGAACAATGGCCTCAGCATAGAGTATATTCCCCTTTTTTCTTATAGAGGAATATTTCTGTGCCAGTTCTCTGGAATCCATAGTCACATAATCTATTAATATAGGTCTTCGCTCACCATAGAAAGGTATTGAATAGGCATAGTCGCCCTTTCCTATGATTTCTTCCTTCTTCACTCCTGTTATCTCTTCACAAGCAAAATTCCATGCAACCACTCTTTTTTGATCGTCTATAACAAAGGTCGCGTCAGGCAGGAATTCTATGATATCAAAAAGACGCTGATGCGCCTGATAAAGTTCTTCTTCGGCATGTTTACGGGCTGTAATGTCTTCAACAGTGCCTTCAAGATATATTATACTGTCGTTACCATCTTTAACAGCTCTGGCATTGACCGAGACCCATGCCACAGCCCCGTCTTTTCTGTAAAACCGGGTTTCAAACTTTTCCACAAAATTATTTTTTCGACATATTTCCATGAGCTTTATACGATCATCAGGATTTACATAGACATCATTGCTAATATCCGCAATGGAATCCATTAATTCCTGGGGAGAATCGTATCCGAAAATACGGGCAAGGGCCATGTTAGCAATCGCTATACGTCCCTGCATTGTTGTCTGGAATATTCCTATGCCTGCATCCTGAAAAATAGTCCGGTATTTTGCTTCTGCCTGTTTCAGAGCTTTTTCTGTCTTTTTTTGTTCCGTAATATCATAGAGGCTGAATTGCATCAGCCGCCGACCACGCAACTCAAAAGACACGAGATGAACCATGGCATCCCAGTGCTGACCATCGGGGCGCCTGTGAAGCCATTTAAAGGCGACAAAACCGTTTTTATCCGCTGTTTTAATAAAATATCTGGCCTTTTCAGAAGAAGGCGTTCCGTCATATTGTATATCAGCGGAAACATCAAGAGGTGTTTTGCCCATCACTTCTTCACGGGATTTGTATTTGTAAATCTCAACAGCAGCAGGATTACAGTCAATATAACAGTTTGTATTCACATCCATGACAACTATGGCCGTACGGTTGCTTTCAAACAGTATCCTGTTGAAGATCTCGCTTTCACGCAATGCCTCTTCCGCACGTTTACGGTCTGTAATATCCCGGATAATACCAAAGACCAACTTTTTATGACTGTCATATTCGGCAACGGAATGTATATCAACAATCTCGCCTGTATCAGGACGTTTTATCTTAAATTCCACATCATAAGGACGGTTTTCTTTGATAAGATTATGAAGAGCATTGTCAAGCATATCCCGGTACTCCGGGAGGGGTATCTCTTGCACCTCCGGGATTATCCATTTGTCATCGAGAAGACCGTATATTCTGCGAGCCCCCTCCGATGCAAAGACAAGTCCGGACTTCATATCAAACTCCCAGTTGCCGGAACGGGAAATAATCTCGGCCCTGGATAAGCGGTTTCTGCTTGTGGCAAGCTCCTCTTCCATTTTTTTATGCAATGTAATCGGGGTTGTGCTATGTTCAATTATATCTGTCAGAAAACGGCGGTTTTTGATTATTGTTTCTTTCGGCTGCCCAGGGTCTTCCGTGTTGAGCTCTTCATGATAAGAGGTGGTTTGTTCCGATTGAGCAATCCACTGGCGCAGATCAGCTATTTCTTTCAGCAATTCTTTTTTTGTTTTGTAATTATCACGCATTATGCGACCCTCTGCAATTCGCCAAATGTAAATAGTAATTATACAACTTTTGATAAAATATAATTCATAAATTTTCAGGAAGAAAATGCATTATACATTCCGACAACTATACGAAACTTATCTTTTTCATTAATAAAATTTGATGAACTCGTAAAAAGTCGTATTTCTGTCGTTTTGTCATTCCCCTGTTTCCACAGGGACAGGCCCACGAAAGTGGGTGTTTTCACTTGCGTAAGCAACATCCGGTGATTTCAATGTGTTCTGGACTCCAGTGCTTGTGCCCTTCAGGGTATTCACGGGAGTGACGGTTTATGATTTTTTACGACTGCATCAAATTTGTCTCTTTTGTTGTCGATATCAAGAAATATTGCGGTTTACCTTTTGGTTAAGAAAGCCCTCCGGGATTTTTATTGTCTGAAAGCGTTACAGCACAAGCTCCCGTATTTCGCTTATATGGATAACTGATTCTAGAGCTTCTATGATCATTTCTTTCTGTTCCGGAAGAAAACGCAGACAAACCCCGCAGTCTGAGCTTATGCTTCTCGGCACTGGAATGAGTTTGTGGGATATGCCTGCTTTTTTAAGTATTTTCTCAGCCTTCATTACATGGCTTACCGAGTCAAATAAGGCAACACAATAATTCTGATCTGTTTTCACGGCTTGATGATCCTTCCTGCTGTTGTTAGTGTTCCTGCAATATCATACATATTTGAAACAATTCCTGTTCCTATCTTTCCGGTTAAATTGAAGAAATTTACACAGGTGCCGCAAATCAGCATTTTTACACCCTTTTCATGGAGCGTTTTTAAATCATCGATAACATCGGAATCAGAAGCTGCAAGTTTAACACCGGTATTATAGAATATCATAACATCCGGCCTGTGATCCAGATCAATAGCAGTGTGAATAAATGCTTTCATGAGAACAGCGCCAAGTTCGTCGTTTCCATATCCCATAATATTTGAAGCAAAGACAAACACTGTAGGCCCATGAGCAGACACAGGCATATCTTCAGGGCAAAGGCAGGCCGATGCCGTATCTTTTCCGGCATGTTTATCCTGTTGTTTCATAAGATGCATCCTGAAAATACCGTCAGCCTCCTCTGTCACATCAACCATACAACCTGAACTTGCGCCAAGGCGCTTTATGTTTTCTCTTGCAGCCTCATTATCTACAATAACCGTAACTTCATCATGTGAATCCAGAGCCTTTTTAGTGAGAACAACCGGTTCAGGGCAAGAAAGCCCCTTTGCATTAATCAATTCCGACATGTTTTCCTCCTTTTCGTTTTACCAAACCTCAATTCATCAAGCATTTTGTTAATATATTCCATCTGTTCTTAAAACTGAAGTAATTTTCCTGTCCGATATTGTTTTACTTATTCGTATCCAATATATATTTCCGGATTCACCTGCAACATCTACCAGACACTTTATTTGAACTCCGGGACAGCTCTTCTGCATTCTTAAAAGTTTGAGGTTTTCCAATACCATTTCTTCGTCTGTTATTATGGTAATCTCATCATATAATTCAAGCGCGTTTTTTGCCAGAACAACAGGCTGCGCGCAGCCAAGCCCTCTGGCATTGATCACTTTAGACATATTTTTTCTCCCAGGATCGAATAATTACCCCGCAGCAATGTCAGTCCTAAGGGCAATAAAAAATCCGGCCGCAGGTATCTGCGCCGGATTCACAAGAGGCATGATGATATGGTTAAGGCGGAGAAACTGCGGGAGCGGTAACAAAAGGAAGCCGCACGGGCCTCCGATTCGTTTCTCAACTTAATGGAATAAATATTTGTGCTATTCTAAACATATCTTGATTAAGCATCCTTATTTTTTGATTATACATATTACCCAAAAAATCTATAAAAAGTCAAGACTTAGACGATCAAGCACTCTAAGGTATCCTCCGTTTTCTTTTAAAACAGAGTCAAAAATAAGAATTTGATAATTATCCGAATATAATTGGAAAATCAGATTCATTGGGATAATATAGAAGAATGCTGACAGGAGGCGCTTTTTGATAAAAATCTTTCTCTCATTATTAATCTTGCTCTCCGGATGCGCGGGAATACCCGATAATATTGAACCCGTAAAGGGATTTGATGTAAACCGCTATCTGGGAAAATGGTTCGAGATAGCAAGATTGGATCATTCTTTTGAAAAGGGGCTGGAAAAGGTAACAGCCGAATACAGTCTGAGAAATGACGGCGGCATACAGGTTTTAAACAGAGGTTTCAACCCGGAATCAAAGAAATGGAAAGAGGCTGTGGGCAAGGCATACTTCGTACATGATCCGACTTTAGGCAGGCTCAAGGTATCCTTTTTCGGTCCTTTTTACGGCGGCTATAATATTATTGAACTCGATAAGAAGAATTACTCTTATTCCCTCATATGCGGGCCGAATAAAAAGTTTTTATGGATATTGGCAAGAGAACCTCAAATGGAAGAATCAATAAAGAATGGGCTGATAAAAAAAGCAAAAGCCTTGGGATTCAACACAGACGAACTGACTTTTGTAAAACAATAATGAAGTTTTTCTACATAAGCAATTACCGGACACCGAAGGAGACAGTTAACAACTTTCATAAATTACAGATTTATAAGTTGTTAAGAAGTTGTAACATTAATTTGTAGATCCCCCCTTTGATTTTAAATATTTATTAGTCTGTAACATGTCGTTAATACTTGCTTTGCGGCTGTTAGTAGATTTTCCGAAACATTTTCGGAAAATTATTGGAAGAGTTTTTTCAGGGCGGCGGGATGTAAAGATCAAAAGCATATCTCTCCCAGAGTTCGCGGAGCACGCAGAGAGAGACAGGCTGTATCCGGTGTCCCAAGACCTGCCGGAGAATATAACAGACACGTTGTCTGTTATTGCTGAAATCCATGAAAACATCAATATCTACATTTAGTTGTATGATTTATATTTAAAACTTAACTTTTTGTCGACAATGTATTTTTTTTCCAAATCTAAAAAATGAGTTTGCAAAAGTACGGCGTGTAACACAATATTTATATTGGCTTTTACGGCTTATTGTAGATTTGCCGACACATTGTCGGCAAATTGTTTGAATGGGTCTTCGGGATGACGGGATGTACCGGATTTGATCTTGTTATTAATCCCTTTCCCCGTTTTCTTTGTCGCCTTTCTTTTTGGATAATACTTTTTTTGCACCTGGTGGAAGGAAATTTTCACCGGTAACGACTTTCTTTCCTGTTTTTAACTCCAATTCACGCCTTGCTTTCCTGGCTATTCCACCGCCTTTTTTACCGGCTATCTCGTTTTCTTCCATTCCGACAGCATTTACGCTTTCGGCAATCTGCCGCGTTGAAAGCTCGGCAAGGGCGGTAAAGATGAACTCGGCTTCATTCATATGGTCTCTGAGGTTTTCTGTTTTCAGTCCTTTTATTTCTTTGTGTTTCTTTACTGTTACCCCAGCCCATTCCTGGTGAATAATGTTTGTCAGGATGGCATATTCCTCTTCCTTTTTTATGTCGTGATCTTTCCAATAGTCGGTCAGTTTGTTGCGGGTTTCCTGCCCCATCATTCGCTGCTGAATCCATTTTTCACTTCTACCGTGCTGTTGCCAGTATTCTCTTGCTCTATCCAGAGACCGTGCAGGGTCTGCCATGTCCTGCATCCGTTCATAGCCGACCCTGGCCAGCCAGAGCTTTATCGGCTCAGCCTTAGGGCTTGGGACAGATTGTATAAGGCGCAGTAATGTTTCAGGATCGGCAGCATCCGTAAGATATTTCTTGCCGTCGGCTGCCTCCATTTTCAGTCGGTTACATTTTGTAACCGACTCACTTCCTTCTTTGTTAAGGCGGTTTTTTAGAACTTTCCAGTAATTCCTTGCTGCCTGATAATCAGGCTGCTGTATCAACACCTGAATAATGTCCACCACAGAAAAATACCATGTTTCCCTCTCCTCATCATAATAACGCCGTATCTGTTTCCCTTCAAAAACAGCTAATGAATTTTCCTTCATTCAACCCCCCTCTTCACCTGATTCATGATTGTCCTGACTCAATCTTCGCATAAAAATTCATGAAACTTTTTACAATACCTAATTATTTTATCATAATGAAAGATTTATGCATTAATTTTATTCATTAACCTCATCAAACCGGTTTTCATCTGTCATAGTCCATAAAATATTGTCAGTGTTGGCTTTACGGCTGATTGCAGATTCGTTAACACTGTGTTAACGAATTGCCTGAATGAATTTTTCGGATGACGTCATTGGCGGGTTTTCTCACTGTAAAAATTCAAAGTTCAAGAGCAGACCTTTTATTCCCCAAGCAAGAGGCTGGAAAGAAAAGATCAAAGGCATTATCACTCACAGAGTTCGCAGAGAAAGGCAAGACGCACCTGTGGACATAATCGTGAGAAAACTCGATTATGTCCACATTCCACGCTCCTTCGGGACAGAAGTAAACTTTATCCGCAGGGAATTGCAGCAAATGTTGCTGCAATTGCTTAACTACTTGGTAATTCAGATAGTTACAATGATTTACACGATTTTTAATATTAAAACTTTTCGATGACATTCAGACTGTCATTCGGGAGGGAAAACGCCTGTTATAGGAGAGTTAAAAGTACGGTTTTACCAAGCAAAGTATCATGGCAAAAGGTACAGCCCGGATTGCGCAGTGAGAATGGACAAAAAGCTCCAATCTTTGGTCTGAATACTTATTGCAGGAAACGGTGGAAACAGTTTCCACTATCAATCATATCTCTGGGAAGTAAATACTGACAGCGCTTTGCACGATTTAATCCTATCAATGGTATTTTTCTGCTCTGGTCTTTTTATCTGGCTTAACAACTATTTTGGCATTTTTAAACCGGAAATACCGATATCGTTAAAGCTTCGGTGTATATCGAGTTTTTCTCTTTTGCTGAAATGGCTGGACCTCACCACATGGTTGTAGATCATTCTCATGTCCTGTTCGCTGATCTGTCCCTTTATCTCGATATCATCGTTGTTCTCAATTTGACTCTGAGTAAGGGCATAAGGACCTTCGTCAATATCAAGGATACAGTCTTCATCGAATGGAGAGTTTTTTGCACTGAACCGGCAAATAGTGTGTCGCTCCCTCTTTCCCCCAGGGCCGAATTCTTGCAGTTGTGTTGTTGCAGTACAAAGATAGATGAATAGAGGAGCAGCCAATTTTCCGCTATCGCCAAGGGGCATATAAACCATCGGGCCTTTATTTCTCCACCATGGCGGTGGAATGGAAAATTATGCCATTTTACAACCATTCCTGCCTTCATTTAAGAGGCTTTTTTAAGGGCTTTGTATGTCAGATAACATTCTTCGGCAAAGGTGAGCAATTCCGGCGGCTTTGTATAGAGATCATCATTGAAAGCAAGGTCATAATCGATCATGCTGTTCGGTTTCTTCTTGTAGGTTTTTTTCCAAGCTTTTATTTCCTGGTGGCTTGCTTCACTCATGTGTGATGCTTTTACAAACCCATCGGCATATATTTCTATAAGACGTTTCATTTCTTTCATTTCTGATTCGGAAAAATAGTCAAGGTCAGGTACTCCCTTTGCCAAAACCTGGTAGGCTGTGCCTTCGGCTTTTCTGAACTCAAAACAATTGCTCTTGATCGACTCTCTTTCCCTATACAGTTTGATTGGTACCGGACCTTTTTCCATGGCCATATATTCCAGACCAAGCGCCGGTTTGCCCGTAGTCTCCAGAGTCCTGAAATCGAGGAGGGCAAGGTATTTATAAAGGTAAGTTTGAGTTAAAGGCTTCCGGGTCGCCTTATAATGCTCCGAAGCGAAATAACATATGGCATTTTCTATTTTCTCTTTCTGGTAAGGTATCATTTTATGCCTCTAAAGATACTTATCATTTTATAGCACAGGACTCACGCCTGTCAAGGTATCTGTATTTATCTGTTATCGTCATTTTTCCTTTTATTTTAAATGATTCTACGCTCCCAGGATAAACCGTTCATCGACGTTCGGCGATAGATAACCGGCAAAACCGAGGATCAAAAGGCAGATCAGGGCAGAATCCTTTGCACAGAGATCGCGCCGTGTGCCCTTGGGATTTCCTGCATGGCGGATACCCGGATAATCCGAGCAGAACTTGTAGAGGTTCTGGAGCGCCTCCTTCACTTTGTCGTGGGGCCAGTCGCCAACCTGATTGCAGAGCGCGCCCAGTGTGCCTGCTTGTCCATTAGTGGCGGAGGCAAGACCTTCGGCATAGTTGCTCGCCTTGGCTATGCAGGTTTTGAGATCGGTCGTGTCCTGACTTCTGGCATAACGATCAAAAGCATGTTCGAAGTCTGCCAGGAGGCCGCTCAAATGTGTGCTTGAGGTGTTCAGCCGGTGGAGTTCCATGTATAAGTTGGTAAAGGAACCGGGCAGCAGAAAACGGAGTACAAAAGGATCATCAAGACGATAGCGAAGGTTGTATTTACGGATAAAGTTGCGCAAAAGAAGCTTTAAGTACTCGGAATAGCCGTTAATCCCATAATCGTCAATCAATTTATGGGCAGCTTCAAGAAATTCGACAAGGGTCTTTTCGTCCGTGAAATCAGTACCCTTAAGTGCCAAAAAAGAAATACGTGCCTTTTGAGGATCGTTCCGAATCTCTTCATGGAGGTCATCAGGCGTGCCCAAAGAAAGGAATTCATCTGCAACATCGTAAAGGTCATTAAAAAAACTTTCCGGGGCCTTTTCATGGTCAGAAAGCGGTTCCCAAATCTCCGGCGCAGCATACTCCCAATGATTTCGAAGGCTCCCGATCATAATTCACCCTGAAAGGCACGGTGGAGGAGGGATTGGAAGAGGTCGTCGAGTCGGCGGCGGCTGGTGGCCTGCACACTCTCCAGTGCGACCATTTCATTGACTCGGGCAGAGAAGTCATCTTGCAACTCACAAGGAGGTACCTCAACGATAAACGACTTGATGTCTGCAACATTAAGGTGGGGAGATGCAGATCCCCCAACCAATGAAGTAATCTGCTGCTGCATGATCGGCGAATTGAGCAATGCCCAAATGAATTCCGGCGTGGCTGAACCTCCCCTCGCTCTAAACAACATCATTCGTTGACCGAGACAACATCTTATGCCCTGTGGGATGATAGCTGCATTTCCCAAGCGTGCGCCTTCTCTGCAAAACACAACGTCGCCCGCACATGGCACAAGCCGGTTGACTCGCTCTTGGTATTCTCGCTCATTGACATATTTAGTTGTTGACCAGTCGAGTCTTCCATTCTGAATGTCAGAACTCCTTATACAGGGATACTCGGTTGTCACAAGAGAGTATGTCGGTGTTGAGTGCGGACAATCTACAATTGTACTGCACAACTCTTCAAGGCGGGCTTCCTTCCAGCTATTATGTTGTTGTGCCTGACTACCAAAATACTCGTTGAACAAAGCCGGAATAAAATCAGCGATGCGTTGCTCAGCCTCTACCCTCAGCCTCAGTAGCTGGTCTGAATAATCCAGTAGTTTCACTGTTCGCTCCTGTTCAGGTAACGGCGGAAGGGGCACCATCAGTTTGGCAATGGCAGAGTTATTGATCGCCTTCTGTGTTGCGCCAGCACATAATGTGTCTTTCATGTCCTGAAATGCGCGGGATCGAAGCCAATAAAGAAGCCATCTTCCATCGATACTGAAGTTTGGTCGCAGAATAGCAAACCCCGTTGACCAGATGTAATTCTTGATATCAGATGTGACAAGAATAACCTTATGGGTCCCTTGCATCCGAGCGAAAAGAATATCATCCTTTTCGGCAACCAAATCAGCTCGCGTAGGCCGATTGTCAAATGTTATTGTTTGTGAAGTAGAAATGATCTCCGAATCCACATCACCTGTGGACACGTATGTACGACTACCAGAGAAAGTATCCACACGAGTGCTTATCAAATGGCAAGTGCTGAGCAATGGCACAATGGGCCAGCGGTTCATTTTGAGCTTACCCGCTCCTTCAATGCCTTTGCATGTTGTACTATATCCATTTCTATTCGGATTATATCTGCAAGAATATCGTCAGAAGAATCATGTGTCACGGCTTCTATCTTCACCGGCCTGTACCGGCCTGCCATAAGCTGCCAGCCGTTTTCCTTGATGCGCTCGATGTCCACATTAAAGCTGTTCGGGCCTTCTTCACGTTTCGGCCACTTTGCAATGACATCGGGGATGTCGTTTGCTTCTATCTCTGCACGTTTGTCGTCAAGAGAATATCCGTCGGCAGTCAATTCATAGAACCATACGGATTCTGTCTTTTGGCCTTTCTCAAAGATCAATACTGCAGTGCCTACACCTGAATATGGCTTGAAGGTGCCGGATGGAAGGGAAATAACAGCCTGAAGATCACAACTTGTTAAAAGGATTTCACGAACTTTCCTGTCGGCCTTACTGGAACCGAAAAGTACACCGTTGGGCACAATGACGCCTGCCCTGCCGTTCTGGGCGAGGTGGTCTATAAACCATTTCAAAAAGAGAAGCTCAGTATCCCGTGTCTCAAGACCGATATCTGCAAGAATGCTCTCTTTCTGCACTTTCCCCGCAAAGGGAGGATTGGCAAGGATTACCTCGAACATCTGGCCGGGATACTGCCCGCCTTTGGTCGTAGTGAGGGGGTTATGGACTTCAATATGCGCTTTCTCAAGCTGATGAAGATAGAGGTTGAGAATGGCGATTTTTACCATATTAGCGTCGTTGTCGTATCCGGTAAAAGCATGTTCTTCCATGAATTTCCACTGAGCCGGTTTGAGCAAGTTGCCGTCTGTAATGCCCCTGGCAAGGTCAGCGGGCTTCGTGAATTTCCTGAGTATATGGTTGTAGGCAAGGATAAGGAAACCTGCTGTGCCGCAGGCAGGGTCGCAAATCCGCTTTCCGGGTGCAGGATCAACCAGAGCAACAATGAGGCCGATAATATGGCGCGGGGTACGGAATTGTCCGTTGGTGCCCGACTGAGCAAGCTTGCTTAAAAGGTATTCGTACATATCGCCCTTGATGTCTATGCCTTCGCGGGGGCTTAAGTCCATTTCATGGATTGCCTGAATCACGGCCCGGAGTGTCGGACGGTCATA
Organism: uncultured Syntrophorhabdaceae bacterium; assembly: GCA_964532465.1. GTDB lineage: Bacteria > Desulfobacterota > Syntrophorhabdia > Syntrophorhabdales > Syntrophorhabdaceae > JAPLKB01. Next base: position 27,689 of record CAZHHX010000033.1, read on the forward strand.
AATCTTGAGCGTAGCCCGGTTGAAAAGGAGTTTTCCCGTATCGGAAAGCCCCGGCAGATCATGGAAATTTTCAATGGCTTCACGAACCGCAGTAAAAAGACCGTCTCCTGTAAGGGTTACAAAATTACCCCAGGCATATCTGGCCCATTTATCAGAGAATACTCTTTTATAATTCTTGTCTATGGCAGCCATAATCTCATCCCGCTCGCTTAAAAGACGAAGAAAGATAAGGTAGGAGAGTTGCTCAATGGAATCCATAGGATTGTTGACCCCGCCAGCCCATAAGATGTCCATGAGTTGATCTACCTTCTGGCGAAGCCCGTTAGAAAAGAAGTTCGAGCCGTTTGTTCTTGTGGACGGCGTGAGTGATACGGCCATTATTTATATCTCCTCTATGATGTTGCCCGGCTCGCGGCAGCAAGGGCTGATTGTTTGACAAGGCTCGATTGACGGAGGGCTTCAAAGACTTCGTTACGGTTCGTAAATTTCGGCAGCATTTCCACGCCGCCCAATCTCGTGAACTGGCTCCTGCTGAATATGGAAAAATCACCGCGCAGAAATCTATTGAGTGCTTCCTGATCATCGGCAAGCAACTCGGCAGTGGCATTAAGCCATTTCTGTTCGCTGTAGCGGAGATTGAATCTGGCGGCAATGGAATCAACCGTATCGGATACGATCTGATCTTTGCTTGGAAGACGCCTTTTGCCGAGAGCATTATATACAAAAGCCGGGGTCGGCGCAGGCACCCCATAGGCCACGATAAGCTTGTCGGGAGAATAGAACATCTCTGGTTTGTGGTAAAACCTCTCTTGCATAACTGTTTCAATAGCGTCGTCATCCTCAATCTCCACGGCCTCGGAAAGATCGGAATCAAAGCCGGCAAACTCCTTGAGGTCGCGCTCGAATGACCCCTGGAAGGTCATAATATCCACCTTTTCCCCATTGGGACCAACTATGCGGACTTCCTGGCTGACGATGCGGTCCGTTCCTTCCCAAACAGGAATTGATAGGCCCGCAGGTTGCAGAGTATATTCATCGCTCTTTTCGCCAATCGTTCCATAGGCACCCTCCGGAAGCGGGAAACGACCACCGCCCGTACCTGTCCGACCTCCGCCGGGACGAGGCACTACAAGAGGGATACTGTAATCGTATTTCTCCTCAAAATATTCGGCGACACCGCAGAAGTCGAGGAGAAAAAACCATTTCTTATCATACTCGGTATTGCCGATGAGAAACTTGTACGTCCTTGTTCCACGCCCCTTGATCTGTATATATTCCGTAGGCGAAAAGATTGGCCGCATCAGTACCACATTGAGAAGATCACGGCAGTTGTATCCCGTGGAAAGCATATCCACGGAGACAGCAATACGTTCATCGCATTTTCCGTCACGAAAATCCTTTGCGAGGCTTGATGCATCGGGAATGCGAGAGGTGATGGTCAGAGCAATCCCCGGCTTCATATCATTGAGGATTTTTGTGAGAGCCGTTGCGTGGGTCTGGTTAACTGCGAATATGATGGATTTTCCGGGCCGCCCGTCAGGGGCTTTTTGACATTCCCGGAGAAAGACATCGCACATGACCCGGTTGCGGTGTGGTGTGAAGATTTTTCGCTCAAGGTCCTGAATCTTGAAGTTCTCTTCCTGTTCGTTGATCGTCACCGCCCATCCCATCTCTTCCAGCGCCTGAGTGGTTATATCGGTACGAACGTCCACAATTTTCGGCATACAGAGGAATGGGCCTTCAGCGTCTTTGAACGCCTCCGCAATGTCGTAACGGAACGTGGGTTCCCCTGGCTCACATCCAAAATAGCGGTAGGTGTCACGAAGTTCGCGAGCTTCGAGGGCTTTTGGATTTTCCCGGCCAAGCTGCTCAACATCAACATTTTTCAGGTAGGCTTTGGGTGTAGCCGTGAGTCCTATGCGCGTAGCCTGGAAGAACTGAACCACCTCGCGGGCATCGCCGTAAATAGAACGATGAGCTTCGTCGTTGATGACAAGATCAAAATAGAACGGTGTAAACTCCTCGCGATAGCGGCGGTCGGTCATGAGAGACTGAATGGTGGCAACCACCACAGAGGAACCGAGGAGTTCACCTGTACGCCGGGCTGTTTTGTATATGACCGGCTTGTATTCTGCCAGCACAACATTAAAATCTTCCATTGTCTGCTTGGCAAGCTCGATGCGGTCAACGATAAATAATACGCGTTCGGCGTTACGGGTAAGAAGAAATCGCCGAATCAGGGCTGCGCATAGCAGTGTCTTTCCTGTCCCCGTCGCCATTTCAAGAAGGAATTTACGTCTGCCTTCCTTATCATATGGCCCGGCAATGGCATCCATAGCCTGAATCTGATATTTACGCAGTTTGAGATCAGGTTTGACTTTGTAAAGATAATCGGCAGTAATGGCCTCAGTTCCCAGCGGTCGGGGTGGTTGGAGGTTCTTGAGCCGCACCCGTTCGAGGTCTACCTGTGAAGGAAGCCGCTCTATCCGGTAGGCATCCTGTTCGGCTGCACGCTGGAGGTTCCAGAACCAGTGCTCGCGCCCATTGGAAAGAATTACAAAAGGCGATTCCCGGTTTTCTGCGTAGCCCCGAGCCTGTTCCTTGGCATCATAGGGGTCCAGATCCTCCCGTTTTGCCTCAAGGACGCAGAGCACACGGCCGATACTGTCTTTCAGGATATAATCGGCGCGCCCTGTCGGGGTGTGATGTTCAAAAAGAACCTGTTGAGGGTTCAACAGGTTCCAATTGCTCTCGGTCAGCGACCTGTCAATGAGGACCCTGGAAAAGGCTTCGGGATTATGAACTGTATTCTTCTTTTGTACCTTTGTCTGCTTCATTTTAGCTCAATATTGTTGTGAGGATATTTATTTAAGATTTATAACTTTTTTACGATAACGTATCAAGATTAAAGCGAAGGGCTGCTTATATGTGCCGATAGTGACGTTTTTTCATTTGTTGTGTCAAACCCTTCCATTACCATTCGGCTGATGTGTTATTATGTCACTGACATGCTCATCCTGAAATAATTTCCCCAACTTTCCACAACATGGATCTTTTTCAACTTCATTGCCAACCATACCATTTTGCTCTTCCTTCATTCTGACAAGTGCCAACATCATGGCCCCATATATCTGACCCTGGTCAGTTTCAGGAAGTCTTTCTTATCCTTCACAGGCTGAACAGGCTCTCCGTTTTTGTCCCAATCTTCAATAATTCTCTGAATATCTTCATTCCATTGCACTAACCCTTCTTTAATCCAACCATTAAGAATTGCCAGCGGAGACCGGTTCTTTTTGTCAAATTCCTGTTCGAGAAAATCTATAAGACTATTATCGGTGGAAGAAATTTCTAATTCGTAGGCAGTCACATATGCTGCAATCTTCTTATCCACAAAACTGAGTCCGAAAGCCCTGCCTGTTTTGGAACTTACGCCTCCTGCGTCAACCAATTGTCTTACGACATCCAGATGAAGCTCAAAATCGTCACCGATGCCCTTCAAAATGTTCGAGGGTCGTATTCTATCTTTATAGTTACTTCTCCAGGGATATTTTGTTTTAAATCTCTGTGTTCTGAAAATCTCTTCACAAACCTCCTGCACAGTAACGCAATCGAAGCGCCCATCCGTAAACATATCGGGAGCAATTCTTATAAGCATCAATACGCTGCAGGTATCGCACAGTATATTCATAGTCAATTCTGAGAGGCCGGCAATTCCCGTAATAATTCCACTTTGATTTCTCTGGCATCCAACTCACTTTCGATACCAAGAATTTCCGCCAGCCTTCTGTCTGATATGGATTCAATCTGATCAGAGATAATATTGAGAAAATTCCTGCTTAATACATGCATGACTTGCAGGAACTTCCTTGCATCATCCCCGGCAGTAATTATCTTTCCTATATTGGGAAATTCCTTTCTGAGATTTGCATCAGCGCCCCCTACCTGCAATTCAAAACCCGGCTTCATGCTCTTGATAGCCTTCACAATTCCGTATAGCGAATGACTGTACTTAGCGGCAAAGCTCTTCAGGGTATTTATCTGTTGAGGTTTATCAAGTCTCTTGATGGCGTTGTAAACGAGTTCGACATATGATGGAGGGAACTGAATAAAACCTGCAACCAAATCACAGAATACTTCCTCCTCTTCATCGTATTCCCCTTCGGAGCTTATTTCGTCTCTTATTGCGTGGACCGATTCATGAAGTAATGGAAATATTAAATCTATTATGTTTGTCGAGTTATTTACAAAGACAACTCTATGACCATGTATTTTGACGTAAAAAGCGTAGCTCTTGATGGAGGCAGGGAAGTCTCTGAAGATCACATGAATACCTAACGCTTCTGCCAACTTGAAAGTGTGGGGATAGTCAAAGGGTTTCTCCTCCGGAATTCCGGAAAGCAACCGCAGTTTTTCTGCAATCTTCTGTGCATCATTCAGGCCCTTGTTATCCTGAGTTCTGATCACCGGAAGAATCTCGGAGCTTTTGCTGTTCTCAAAAATGCCCAAATATTCTTTCGAAAATTCAAGGGCAGCTTTTTGCGTCGATTCCGTTATTTTTGAATGCATTCGCTGCCGGTGGGTTGGCACGGAAATAGCGTCTTCGATGTTTTCCGAAAAAAATATGTTCGGATTTATCTGGAGCAATTTGCATAGCAACAAAAGGTGATTTCCTTTGGGAACTTGCCCTTTGATCCAATCATTGACTGTCTGTCGGGAGACACCCACTCCATCAGCCAGATTTTGCAGGGAAAGCCTCCTACTCTTTGCGAATTCCTTAAGTTTTAAACCTTCCCACTTCATGACCGACCTCCTTAATAATTGCCTTACTGGTCAAATGTAAAGCATACTTTACATAACTGTTATTTGATACATTATTAGCATGATTATGTAAAGTTATATTTATAATATGTTGCAATCAGTTGGACAGATGTTGCCAGAAACAATATCGTGTTGATGTCAATCAAAATTGACAGCAGTGATGTCACCGTGAGGCTATCTTAATATTCAACAATCTCTCCGGTTTCCAGATTTTCCACCATGCTCTGCTTGTATTCGGCAGCCATTTTCCTGGCCTGCTTCGCCATTATCTTCCTGCGTTCTTCCATGGGTAGCTTCAGGAAAGAATGTACGTATCATATCTTTGAAGAAACCCCATCTCTTTGTCAGAAACTGATAACGACCGGCGACGATGCCGGGAGAGATGCCGAGTTTTCCGGCCAGATCAATTATCTCCCGGGCAGAGCGCATTTGTATAATATCTCTGTTATATTTGGCAGGGATCAGAAATTCGGCTGCAAATTTATCGGCCCTGACTTCGCGCGGGTCGTCGCTGCTGTCGTTATTGATCAGGAGGTCTTTCTTGCTGTCGTTCAGTACATGACCGGCTTCATGAAAAAAAGAAAACCAGAACTTGTCCTCGCCTTTTCCCCGCAAGCAGAGCAAAATCATCGCCTTTTGAGAGTTCAGCCACTTAGTGGCTCCGTTCCAGGGAACTTTTTTCATTTCAGGGACCAAGGCAACTGCCACACCTGCTTCAGCGCAAAGCTGTTTCATCTCCGGCTCAAACTTTTCAGGCTCCTCGCAAGTCAGACTACGGATCATCTGGAGAGCTTCCTGAAACAATGCTTTATTAAATGGTTTGCAGGCTATTTTGTGGGATTGCAATTCGCCCTGTCTTATCCAGGCAGAAGCTGATCCTGGTTGTGATTCAAAACATTGAGAACGGCGGGCGGCAACAGCAGGTTTTTCCCAGATTTTCCGCCAGGCATCCACGCTGCTCACACCGTAAAAAGCAAGAGCATCACGCAAAAGCACGGTCTCATCTTCTGTCTGATGCAGTAAGCCTCTGTCAATCAATTCGGCAGTTGGTATAGTTTTTAGCCACTGCGGGTCTGTATGAAGACGATTACCTTCTTTTATCTTAATTAATTGCTCCTGATACTGGGACTCCAGGTTATTCCAGAAACTTGCGGGTACACCGGTCGCCAGTTCAAGAAGATTGGCAGTCACATAGCTGATAGGCTGCTCTCCCTTGAAAATGCGGATAAGCGATTGGACTGTCAGCCCCGTTCTTATTGCAAGCTCTTTCTGGGACATATCAAGAGACTCAATGACCTCCTGAAGTGTCCAGCCTGGAGGCACCGCGTAGTCCGGTTCAAATTCGTATTGTCTTTTTGCTTTCATATGCACCTCAATGGGTGTCTTTAATATCTACTATCTCGATTTCTTTTACCTGTTTCAGATCAACTCCTCCATCTTTGCCCATGGGTATCGGATCATCAGCAGGAACAAACAGCAAACGGTAAGGATGATCAAGGTCAACAGAGAAAGTGCCTGCGTCCTTTCCAATCAACTCATGACAGCGCGGCGGCGGCAGGTGAGAAATAACAGCCAGTGTTTCAGCGGCTCCAAGCTCCATCATGCGCTGTTTAAGTTTTGCAGCACCCTTTGCTCCCAGTTCTTTCATCATTTCCTTTTCCAGAGAGCATGTTTTCTGAAGCTTCTTTGTTCTGAAGTATATCTTCATATGGATGCCTTGTCAACCATTATAGTTAACATGATATGTTAACTATAATTAATATTCACTGCTAATTGTAATTCGCTTTGATGAGATAGTAGTGTGGTTAGCGCTATAATTGCGTTATCGGCCAAAGCTTGAAATAGCTCAATAAAGTTTGATATCCTTAGACATTTCATTATTTTCCGCCGCCTGAATTGAATTATGGTAAATAGTAATTATTGAATAATCAAAAACATTAAAACCCCCGCCAAATGACCCCATGTGCCCTGCAAAATTTAATTGAATAATTCATTTTCCTATTTTTTCCAGGGGATTGCAAATGATTTCAATCTTGGCGCATACCTTTGTTGTACACAGTCCCCCTTGTGGTATAATAAAGAAGGTTGGGACAACAACCATAAAAAGTCCGGAGGATTTTTTAACGGAAGGAGGTGGCTTTTGAAAGGCGTTCTTCTTTTTTCCATCTTGGGGTATGTTTGTCTGCTCTGGCTTACCGGCATCTATGTAACGCGAAAATCGAAATCCTCCGAGGCATATCTTGTGGCATCCCGCGTGCTTTCAATACCCTTTATTTCCGTATTGATTGCAGGCACATGGATAGGCGGTGTATCCATCGTAGGCATGGCTCAGGGCGCATATATACACGGCATAAGCGCCCTGTGGTTCCAGGCGGGCATATGGGTAGCCATGTTCGTCACGGCACTTCTCTTTGACAGGATTCTTGCCGGCAAAAAGACCTATTCGATCCTTGATGTAGTGGGGAACCTATACGACAGTAAAACCGCAAAGCTCGCCGGAATTCTGCAACTGATTTTCTCCATTTGGGTAGTAACCATGCAAATCGTAGGAGGAGGCGCCATTCTTTCCGTTATTCTTAAAGGGCAGGTGTCTTTTTTTCAGGGGATGCTTTTCACCGCCTTTGTTTTTACCTTTTACAATGTAATGGGCGGATTTGTAGCGACTGCCTATACCAACATTATTCACATATGCGCTATCTTTATCGGCATTTTTATGGGCGGCATCTATATCATGGTAAACAGCGAGGCTCTGGGAAGGATGGCTTTACAAGCCCATTATTTTACTCCTTTTGGAGACCTCGGGGTCGGACAGGCCTTGAGCTGGGCATATATAAACTTTACCCTGGGCGTGCTCGCTCAGCCGGTAATCAATACAGCCTCATCAGCCAGAAGTCCACGTGAAGGGCGGATAGGTATTATCATAGGCAGCCTCATCAGCATTCCCGTTGTGGTTATGGCTGCACTCTGCGGTATTATGGCACGAGATATCTTTCCCGACATCCCATCTCTCGCTGCCTTGCCATCGTTGCTCAACGTAGTGCCGCCCGTTGTTGCCGTTTTCTTCCTTATAAGCATGTGGGCTCCTCTTATGAGTTCCGGCTCACCTTTCCTGATGGGCGCCGTCACCCTTGCCGTTAAAGGGTACATAGGCCCGGCTTTCCACATACAAAACGACCGCACATTGCTTCTCGTATCCAGGGTCACAACACTTGTCATAGGCGCGATCGCATTGCTTCTCGGATTTTTTGTAAAGGAGATTCTCAGAGAAGTAACATGGCTTGCTGTTTTCTTAAGCGCCATAGTCTATATCGTCTTCATCGGCTGGTCAGGCAGGAAGATAGGCAGCGGATACGCCTTCACATCCCTTCTGGGTACTGCTGTTATTGTTATTCTTTGTTTTTTAACCGGCCTCAATAAAATAATTCACCCCATCTGGATCGTAACAGCATATATCATGATCGTTATGGGTATGGGTATGTTTTCGGGAAGAAAGACCTGAAGCAGGGTGTGTTCCACGTGAAGCAACGCCAAGGCGCTCTCCAATTATATCAAATGAGGTTCTATAATACTTTTTTTACTTCTTCAAGGATTGATGAAGGGGTAACTATATGCAATCCTTTTGATAGCGCGACTTCAATAAGTCCCTCTGTTGCGTTTATGCAAAAAGCCTCTTCAGCCATATTCAGCATTTCAATATCTCCCTCTGAATCACCAAAGGCCAGAGAACCCTTTTGAGAATACGCGGCAAAGAGGTCTTCGATGGAATCTCTTTTCTCTTCTCTTTTTGCTAAGGACTTACTGATATTTCCTGTAAAAAACCCATTTTCAACTTCCAGTTCTGAAGAAATGTATCCATTGACAGAAAAATAATCCGCAACCGCTTTGCCGACAAACTGCATTTCTCCGGTAATAAGATATATATCGTGGGTTTTCTTGAGTAATTTTATGAGCGTTTCTGCAAAGGGGAAGAAATTACCGCCTTCTTTAGTCTCAAGAAAAGCTTCTGTTGCCTTGAGAGTTGAATTAAAAGAACGATTTTCCAAACCTGAAGCTGTGTGAATATTGAAATTCTCAACGCTTGTCTCATAATCAACCTGTCCGGATTGATACAAATGCAAGTCATGATAAAGATTATCAACAAAATCCTTGCCGACAATGTGCTTTTCAAAGAAATATTCAACCAGATGGAATATCAGATATCCATCGTAGATAGTTTTGTCTATATCAAAAAGCGCTATTTTTGTCCGGTTCATATTCATGTATGGTGTAAATAATAGTCTCTGCGACGTTTGATGTCAATTTTAAATATTTTGTTGAATTTCTTCGCTTAGTTATGCTGAAAACCAAGCAGGTTTATTCCAATTCTAAATTAAGGATGGAATGACTAACCCTGCTGCAATTTGCAGGGCAATCAAGGCGGCAAGGAAGAGGCGACCCTCCTCTGCGGGAGGACAGGCCCCCGTCAAGCGAGGGCAAGCGTAGGCGTGCTACCAGCACGTCGAGGAGACTGATGACGAAGCCAACGATGATAGCGCCTTAATTTAGAATTGGAATTCCATCAATCCTTGACATTGGTTGATTGTGTGCTAAACATAATAGATAAAACAAAAGGGAATGAAAGGAGGTGACTCAATGAAGACCCTGGACAAAAAAACCCTTGAAAAAGAAGCTTCGTTCTGGAAGTCCCTGAAAACTCTGCTTGAATCAACACCTGTAAAAAAATGTCACAAGTGAAAAAGCTGAAAGAGCTAAGGCTCGTGTTGCAGGTCTGCAACACAAAAAAATCACGGGCAGGCAATACGCCCAATGTATTGTCTGCCCATTTTTATTCCAAGTATCCGTAAATAAAAATATCAAATGGATAAAATATGAACGCAGATAATCCTTTCGATTTCTTTTTCCAGTGGCATCTCACCGAACGGTGTAATTTAAAATGTCTTCATTGCTATCAGGACGGAAAGACTTTATCGGAAATGACTTTGGAGGAAATCAAAAGGACTGCCGCACTCCTTTCCGACACAATCAAAGAGTGGTCAGAATTGTATCAAATTCCCTTTTCGCCCAGTATCAATGTAACGGGCGGGGAACCTTTTTTACACCACGACCTTTTTGAAATACTGACATCTCTCCATGAGAACAATTTTAACCTGTACATACTTACAAACGGCACCCTTGTGGATCGGCAAAAAGCCGCCATGCTTGCCGGAATACCCGTAAAAGGTGTCCAGGTAAGTCTGGAAGGCCCTGAGAAAGTACACGATAATATTCGGGGCAAAGGCAGTTTTAAATCAGCAATAGGCGGTGTGAAAAACCTGCTTTCACAAAATCTGCCCGTCACTCTTAATCTGACACTCTCTGCTCTTAATGTTGATTTTATTGAAGATATGGTAAACCTCGGGTCATCTCTGGGTGTTCAAAGAATCGGTTTCTCACGGCTTGTGCCGTCAGGCCGCGGGCTGGGACTTGTCGACAGTATGCTGAGTAAAGAGCGTGTTCGGGAAGCATATAATAAGATACAATCTTTAAATATCATCGGCCTTGATATTGTCACAGGCGATCCTGTCTATTCCTGTTCAATTGATAAAATTCCTCCTGAAAATAATACAATACCCTTTGGCGGTTGTGCCGCAGGGGTTTCCGGACTTACAATCCTCCCAGATGGCACGCTTCTCCCCTGCAGGAGGCTGAACATTCCCCTGGGAAATATCCTGAAAGACAATATAAGATCAATATGGGCAGCCTCTCCTGTCCTGTCCGATTTGAGAAACAAAAAGAAATACAAAGGAAAATGCCGCACCTGCCATCAATGGGCGCAATGCAGGGGATGCAGGGCAATTGCCTATCAGTATTCACTTTCAAAGGGCAGGGGCAACTATCTCTCCGAAGACCCTCAATGTTTTATCAGCGAATAATTATTATAGTGAAAGTTACTGCTATAGGTTAAAAAGTCCGGACTTCCAAGGTTCCGGGCAAAGAAATATCCCTGGGAAACAGGCAGTTTTCCGTTAGCGATATCATTCTGAATTTTAGGAACCGGTTATAAAGCGATCCCGTGCGAGAGAACGTCCGTATTGGCTTTCCGGAGATTTACATAGTTTGCGTCCACAGTGGACGCAAATTGTTTCGGCAGACTTTTTTGTATACATTTTCTGCCTGCAGATTATGCCTTTTTAACCGGCTCCACATCCACTTCGCCTTTGAATTCATCGAGAAGGGCATCGTTCAGCTTTTTTACATCTTCTTCATTTTCAAGGACGACAACAAGCTCCCTGTCGTCCAGAACCTTTAATTTTCCATACTTTTTTACTACATCTATAACCTGTTGAGGGTCTGTTGTTACCCACCCTTTCATCCGGCGGACAAGTTCCTCACCATTGAATGCTCTCTCAATCGTAAGGTCCACCCTTCTTTTCTTCGCTTCCCAGCCGACAAGTGCAGGCTGCGCAACCATGGGGGTGACCGGATCGTGCATTGCCGCACATCTGAACCACAATTTAGCTCTAACCATAATTAACTCCTTTTGTTATCGTGGGTTTTGTCAAAAGTTTGTGTCTTGTTTGTTCTGCCTTTTGAGTGGTTTTGTCTGCCTTTTTTACTTGGTCGGGCAACGGCATATAAGAAATGTTCATCTGCGGCGATATGCTGCGCTTTGCGATCCTCTGACGTACATTGAGTACGCCTCCGGCCTGCAAAGCTTGCATCTCATCCACATCTAAGCCATTTCTTATATGCCGTTGCCCACTCAACCCGGATTTACATATGCTCTTATGTAAATCCGGAATAGAGAAGGCGGTGAGTTTCTGCGTTTTCAATTCTATTTTTTACCTTCCCCTTTATTTTACATCACAGAGACTTGTCTATACTTAATCTTCATACTAATTTTTCATGTAACTTTTGACAATACCTTATTGTTGGTTATATTTTCCATAAAATAATGGTTTTATCCAACAATGTCAAGCTGCTGCAAGTGATTTTCGGGGCTTTATGTCTGTCCGGAGCTTTCGGCAAAGCCCGGCCTTCATTTTTTTCCAACAGCCTTGAAGAAAGTGTAGCAGAATACTCCATCCGGCTCTGCCGTCCGATATAAGTCCTTGATTCCTTTGTCAAAAATATCCGGCTCAATTAATCCCGTCTTGATCGCCGATTCACGGACACCCTCGATCATGGCCGTAAATGTTTTTTTCGTGAACCCTTCGACCATCTCAGGTTTACTCGAATCGACATAGACCATCCGGGGGGATACATGAATCGAGTTGTAGCCTGCATCAATCAAAAGCGGATAGAGTTCTCTGCCTATCATGGCATTTCCGCCAGCCCGGTGCTGCAATTCAACCTGGCAATCAATGGCTTTGTGCGCAGCATCGCTGTCAGGATGGAAATAGGCAGAACCATGATCCCCTTCAATGACTGTGATTGTTCCGCCGGGCCGCAGATAGTCCTTCAGCGCCTGTAACGCCATTACCGGCTTTGGGAGATGCTCCAGGACAAAACATACAAAAATATGGTCAAATGAGTTTTGCTCATAGGATAAATTAAAGATATCCCCCTGCTGGAACTGCACATTAGTCAAACCTGCTGATGTGATTTTTTCCCTGGCTTCAGCAACCGAAGCTTCGGAAATATCTATAGAATTAATCAAAGCATCCGGACTGTTTTTTGCCAGAGTAATTGTCTGCGCGCCGACACCGCAACCGGCTTCCAGAACACGGCTTCCTGACGGATAAAAAGTGTCGGAATGCAGTAAATCTACAAGAGTTGATGCCTGATCCTGTAATCGTATATTTTCCCGATGATCGTAGCCGTGAACATATGTTTTATTCATAATTCCCCTTTTCTTTTTGGATAAAAAGTTCAGCCGCAACTGCACAGTTGATGCTGAACTTAATTTTAGCCCAGCTATTTACTGGAAATATTTTCCTGCCTCTGTCGGTTTTTCCTTGTTTTTGTTTTATTATATCTTTTATTTTTGTTTTTTGTCTCTATTCTTCTCTCAACTTTTTATAATATAGAAAACCAGCCATTTTCAAGAACCTTCTTTTTTGCCTTCCTGTACTACATGAAAGACATTTTTAAAAGGTTTCCATTATTGGTATTCAACGTGAATACCAATAATACTTAGTTGTTCAAACCAAAGCCTGTATTGGTTTTACAGGGATACTTACATTCTGCGGCAACAGTTTCCGCAATCTTGCAGACACAGTGTCTGCAAAGTCTCATTATTGAAGATTTGTGACTGTTCATCTTCCTTCCCTCTGTCTGTTTAATTGAAACCCTTTTAGATGATACCTTATTTCAAGATTATTTAGTTTTTAAAGAGCGCCCCCTTAATCTTCACGTCTTTCATTTCAGGCAATAAGCCTTACAATATCCTTATAAGTTACTACCACGGTGAAAATAAGAAACAACGCGATACCGACAATTGTTGTTGCCTGATACAATTTCGGGCTTAACGGTTTCCGTCTGATGGATTCTATAGAAAGCATTACAAGGTGTCCGCCATCGAGTGCAGGCAGGGGAAGAAGATTCATTATACCAAGACTCATACTCAATACCCCCGTGAAATAGCAAAGATTTAAAATGCCTTTATTTGCTGCTTTGCCTGCCATTACAGCAATTCCTACAGGCCCGGACACCGCATCCATCGTTCCGTGCCCGGTAAATATATTCATTATGAACAGGAGCGTTCCGGACAGTATTTCCCAAACCGTTTTTGCGCTCAGTAAAAGTGCATTAACAGGATCAAGATGTTTTCCGATGATAAATACCGGTATAAAAATAACAAAAGCGAAAAGTATGTTGAACAGGGAACCGGCGGAGAGAATAAACGCTCTCTTCCTGTGAGATGCCACGAACAGTTCGGCATCATCTTCACCGCCGCCCTGTGAGAAACTTACAAAACCACCGAGAGGAAGCAATCTTACAGTGAATGCTGTTTCCTTGTGGTGGAACAATGTGATCAATCGGGGGCTGAAGGGGAAACCTATTGAAAATTCATATACTTTAACTCCGGATTTCCTGGCGGCTAAAAAATGACCAAACTCATGGACAAGCACAACTAACGTAAATACAGCCATAAAGGCCAATGAAGAGACTACCATCTTTCATTCCTCCCTTTCCTGATTCAGTTCTTTGCAGATAACGTGCAGATCATCGGGGACTGAAAGCCGTCCAGTGGATTTGCACGATAAGCCCTTTTTATCATACTAAAATAATTCTAATAAAATATCTTTAAGATTTCCTATTACTTTATATGCTCCAACAAAATTGCTCTTTCGTGTAAAATTGTTAGGCACCACAATACATCTAATACCAGCGTTAATCGCTGCTGTGAGCCCTCGCTCTGAGTCTTCAACAACCAAACATTCTTCCGGGTGGAAACCACAGCGCTCAAGCGCAAGGAGGTACGGTTCAGGATTGGGTTTACTATGTGAATAATCCTCAGATGTGAGTACAAAATGAAAGTATTTTAAAAAACCTGTTTGCCGGTGGATGATCGCGAAATGATCTTGCCGAGAACTGGTAACAATCCCCATTACGTAGCTCTTATTCAATGCTTCAAGAACATCTTGGACACCATCAATTACAAGATGTTCTTGTCCGAGCAACGAACTATAGAGGGTATTGCGTTCATGACGCAATTTTTCGACGCCATCCGGTGGAACACCTTTTTCTGCGGCCAAGTGCCATGCACCTTTTCCCTTTACCAGGAGAAGTTCCGTATACTGCTCTTTGGAAAGAGAAACTCCGACAGTCGCAAGTACCCGCTGAGTTGCAATGTAATAGAGGCGTTCAGTATCTACAAGCACACCGTCGTTATCCCAAAAAATTGCTTTAATCATCTTGTTTCTTTCGATTGACAGTTTCTATTATAAAACAAAAAGGTCAGCGAGCCGCGTTTTTTTGCGGATTCGCTGCACCGCCTTGTTCGGCTTTCAAAAAATACAGGCATCAAGTATGGAAAGCACCGTATCGAGCACTTCATCTGATGCTCTTCCAATAAACTTGGTCTTACGGGCCCGATAATCTATAGATTTCACCTGTTCGACCATGACAAAACCGGTTATATCTGGACCATTTGCTACGGCTACATGAAAAGGGTATCCGCGGTCTTTTGTGGTTAGAGGGCATACGATTGCAAGTCCTGTTTGATCATTGAACAGGGTATTGCTTACAACCAGTGCAGGACGGCGACCTTTCTGTTCATGACCGGACTGAGGATCAAAGGTAACAGCAACAAAATCTCCTTTTTTCGGAACATAAGGTTTCATTTACCACGTTTCCTTACCGAGTGGCTTACCCCAATCTGTTTCTCCGGGGTTGTAGTTTTCAGGTATACGTGATACCAGCTCTTGCAGACTCACTTTTCCACGGACACGTCTCGTTGGGGCTATAACAATCATACCGTCTCTCGCGGCTACATCAACATCGTCTCCAACAGAAATACATGCATCCTCAAGTACTTGCTTCGCAAGGCGCAACCCCTGACTGTTTCCCCATTTTTGTATTTTTGTGATCATACTTTGCACCTCCTGTGGCTACCCAAAGTATAGCCCACAAGAAAATCCATGTCAACTCAGATTAGGGCCGAACGGAAAGCTGAGCCGGAGTAGCCCGACAGGGGCACGATCGGGTGCAGCGGCTGGATACTATTCAAGGCCTCCTCCATATGTGGTAAATGTAAGTGAGGAAGCACAAAATCTACCAGTAAGGAGGAAGCCTTATGAACTTTTTACAAAGGACAACACAAATTTTACTGCGGTATCAATCTTCATGCAAGAAAAATGTATCTCTGTATTCTTGATGAAAAAGGAGAGGTCAGGTTGCACCGGAACATGGATACGGACAGAGAAACTTTTCTCAAAGCTACTGAACCTTACAGGGAGGATATTGTTGTTGCAGGAGAATGTATGTTTGCCTGTACTCTATAAAAACCATTTTATAAAAGGTTTTCATACTTACATTCACAGTGAATGTAAAATTTATTCAATTGTTCAAACTATAGACTGTATTGGCTTTATGTCAAGGGCCAAATTAATTCCCCACCTTCAGGGCCGCGTTTATTCCCCACTTT
>CAZHHX010000034.1:0-40657 GCA_964532465.1 uncultured Syntrophorhabdaceae bacterium
ATATTTCAGTGCCAATGAGGTTTTTCATTATTTTTGATGGTGGATTGAGGAACCCATACCTATGAAAAAGAAGGTTGCTGTCTTACAAAACGCGAAATCATACTTTGAGAAAAAGACCGGGATGTACGCGAAGCCGGAACTTCAGACGTTCCTTGATGAACTGCGTGTTTTAGTCTCTTTCATGGAAGAGCAGGTTCAGAAAGCCCCGGCAACGGTAAATGTGAAAAGACCGGGCGATAGACCAAGGCCGCAGATATACGTGCGTGCGCCTTCGGCGACTGTGCTTGCAAAGCCTCAAGGAACAAGCTTCGCGGTTCCCCGGAAACAAAGATTATGCATAGAAACGCGCTGTCCCGTCCTTGCCGGGACGGCTATTTTTAACACCTGCAAGGCTGCAAACTGCGTGGTTTCCCAAAAGCAAGGATTGCCGGTTGAAATATGCTTCTTCCGTCTTTACCGGGACGATTTTTCTTCCACCTACAAGTCCAAGCTTATGGCCTTTTAGCTTTGATTGTGCATTACCGTATGAAATGTTGGTTTTATGAATAGCATCATTGGTGCAAAAAAGTAGGTTAAGGATTGATGGATTAAGGGGTAGAGATTAGAAGATAACCCATAATTCAATATTCTCAAGAGATTAGCTTGACCCCAATTGCTCTGAAATTCCCTTCCTATTATCTGTGTCCTGAAAGAGGGCATTCAGAGTAATTGTCAGAACCCCAGTCTCAACCCTGCATTCACATTGTGGGATACATACTTGCTCTCACCGATCTGGGTATCGTAGTTTATGTAGACAGACATATTGCGGACGGTAAAGGCTGTGATCCCTGCACCCAGGGAGATGAAACTCCTGTCAGGGGACATGGTCTGGATACTAAAGGGTGAACTTCCCTGGGCAAGACGTGAAGTAATGTTCTGACTGTTTCTTGAAAATTCATATCCGTAGGAGGTGCGGATACCCGGCATGATGACTGCCATAGAGGTCTGCCAGGCATAGGACGCCCTGACCCCTATATTCCCCAGGAGGGACTCGGTGTTCTGCTTGTCCACATCGAGGTTTAAAGCGCCTGCACCCTTTTCGGTATAGCTGTCAATGCCAAGTTTCGTATACTGGAAAGACATATTCGGGGTAATGATCCAGTTGTTTTTGCGAATATCATAGCCTGTAGCTCCATAGGCAGTAAACTGATCACCATTAGGGGATACTGTGGCAGTGCGGTCGAGTCCGGGGAATACGATGCGCCGTGTATTATCATAGTTGGCGAATCCGTAACCGATACTGCCGTCTAAGTAGAAGCTCTTTTTATAGTAGGTTCCGTAGGCTCCCAGGGTATAGCCGTCCATCTTTACCTTGCTGCCAGTATTGTCCACATTGGCCCTTGAGGTATTGAGGCCAAGCATAAGACCACCGATAAAGCTTCCGGCAAAGCGGTAGTCGGAGCCCATGGTAACACCCGTATTCGTGAAGTCATACCCTGTCCGATCCGGTGTGTCTCTCTGGTTCCCGTAGGCGGCATTACCCTTTACGAAGAAACCCCATCTTTCATCCACCCCTGAAGGGAGCATACCGGTGAGATCAGGGTTTATACTCGCAAGCATTATTGGTGTTCCATTCCCGTTTTTGAAGTACAGTCCGTTGAGGCTCATTCCCCGTATCCCGCGCCTTAAGTCGCTTAAGCGGTCAGAGATGCTCCCTGCCTGGAAGGATGCGCTGCTGATCCCCATGCCGGATTGGGCCTCACTGCCCTTGGGGGCAATCTGATCAAGAGCATATGCTGTCTGGTTTGCGGGGAGGAAATCGAGAGCGGTTAAGACCGTATTGAGATCCCCTGTTGCAGTATTCCCCACAGAATTCAGCATAGCACCCACTGCTCTCTGGTTTTCGGTAAGAAAGGGGAGGAGGTTCTGATTGGTGTAATCTCTTTCCACCATGAGATAGACCTGGTTGGGGATATCATACTTGGGTTTCAAGAGTACCGTTGGGGTAATGTTGGTGAGAAGGGAAGAAAACTGTCCTGTTATTCCTGATGACGCGGTGAGGATGGCGCCGAACTTTGTATTTATTGCAGGGTTATATCCACCCGTCCATGAGGTCTGGAGGATACCATTTAAGCTTGCAGCGCCGTTTATTGCAACGAGGTCATTATTTGTCGGGGAAGCCGCCTCGATGAAGAGTTTTCCCTTCGATCCCTGGGTGTAGTTGCCGTTGAGGGTGAGGGTACCGATGGACCCTCCAGGAGACATAGTTCCATTGTTAATCACGTTGCTAAGCGTACCGTAACCGCCTACTTCAGCCCCTGAATTTACAGTCAGCGTACCGCCGAGGGAAGCTCCTGAGGATAGGAAGAGCAGCCCCTCGGATATGGTACTCTGCCCTGTGCAGGCATTGACACCGGAAAGTGTCAGCGTTCCCCAGCCGGCTTTGTAGATGCCGCCGGGGCCGTTAAAAGTTCCGTTGTTGGTAAAGGTGTTATTGCCGGCATCGAACCAGAGGTTTCCCGAAATCGTACCGGAATTGACAAGAGAGTTCCCTGTGCCCAGAAACTTTGCCGCATAGGAGTCTGTACCAGATGCGTTGAGTGTACCATTGTTGGTGAAGGTATTGTTGTTGCCCTGCGCTAAGAATGCGATGCTGTTTGTTCCGGACACGGAGATTGTTCCATTGTTTACTACTGTGTTTCCGGTGTTGACCCGTATTCCCCACAGGCCTGTCGAGTTTCCCGTAATGCTTCCGGTTGTGGTGTTTGTTATTGTATTATTGTCGTAAACATGAATGCCGTTACCACCTGACATGGGCGTGATACCGCCGGAATTTGTGATAATGTTATTGCTGACGGCGTCTATTCCGGTGAAGACATTGCTTATGGAAGCGCTGTTGGTGATGGTGTTGTAGCTGCCGGCGAGAATGCCGGTAGGCTGCTTCTCCAGCGGGTCCGGTGCAATGGTGATCGCGTTGGTGATAGTTGCGTTATTTACTCCGCTATTGTCAAAAAAACGAAAGACATCCAAAGTATTATTGCTTGGATCAAAGACATTGACATTGACGTATCTGCCGTTTATGGTTACGACGGTGAAGTTGTACTGAAATGCAAAGATGTCTCCAGGATATATAGGACCGCAAAAGCCCGGGTTTTCACAACTCAGAGGAGCACCGGCAGACCCGGAGAGCACCTGGTATGTCCCGTTATGAAAGGTTCTATAATACAGATGCTCATGCCCGGTAAACAGAATAGAAACGTTTGTATTGGTGGCGTTGCCTGATGTGGTTATGGTTGTCCATGCAGCCGTCATATCGGCATTCGCTGAAGGATTCTGGGGAGAATATGCAGGAACATGGGTAAAAACAAAGGAATGGGCTGCCTTATTGTTTTGCAGAAGGCCTGTTATCCAGTTCAATTGCTCCGTATTGATGCTGAAAGGCGGATAAGACGCATTGGTGGTGGCATAAAAGCTGTCTGCCACGATGAAGAGCGAATTGCCAAGATGGAATGAAAAGGCCAAATTATTGTAGTTGGCATTAGGACCGTTCTGTGTCCAGTTGTTGTTAAAGAGATTCTGGAACGCCTGTTGTCCTTCCAATGGTTGACTTAAGGTAGGCAGGGTAAAGAGTTCATGGTTGCCAATGGCTATTGCCGAGGGAATGCCTGCGGAGGTCAGGCGATCAGTAAACAAGGTTTTGAAATATGTCAAACTATCCGTGCCGCCAACATATGTTGCGTCGCCGCCGAAGATTACAACCTTGGGGGCAGGCTTCAGGGCGAGGATGGTGTCCACGATAGGGTTAAGAACACTCGTGTTGACAATACTACTGAAGGAACCGCCCTGGGTGTCTGCCACAAAGACGAAACTCTGTGATTGATCGGCATGTACGGGAATTACCCCGCAGATGATCGCAAAAAAAAGCGAAAATGACCTGAGAAGAAATATTGGAACAGAAAATCCACTTCTGATTGACATCATTTTTGGAATCAAAGACAAAACATATTGAACATAGAATAATAAGGATTTGCCTTTAGGCATGCAATACGTATAGTTCAAAATAAATAGGTTGTCAATAGAGCATACCAACCAGATAATATTTAACAAAAAAAATAATATTTCCTTGAAGTGTTGATTACCGATTATTATGCTCATATATAGGGATAACCTTTAAAACCTTGACTAAGGAAGAAAGCAGTGCTTCAGGCAACAACCACGCAGTATGTATTCCAGGAAGACATTGATAAATTTTTGATTTTTAAAAATTTAAGTATGCCAAAATTACTTCCTGTGCCTGCAAGCAATCATACCACGTAAACAATTAGGCTATGAATTATGCTTTGGAAGGTGGTTCCGTGGTATACTCACCATCAGAAATGATATTATTTGAGGGGGTATAGATTATTTCGGCCTGCTGTCTTATCCCGGCATCAAATAACTATTATGACGATGAAATAATTACATATTTAGAACTGCATTCATAGGCAGAGGAATTAGGGGGTATTTTAAGATAAAAAGAAGTTTACATTGATATTGGCAGTTGCTTTTTTACATCTGTCTTACTGATATTTTATGGAAGGGTCAATAACTGCTTCGCCGCACAGAAGAAACAACCCAGGGAGGTTGGAAAATGTTGAAGAAAGTCTATGTGGTTTTGGCAATGTTTTTAGCATTCATGGCAAGCCATAGTAAAGTTATCGCCGATGACAAAATAAGCGATATTATTAAACTCGACAGCGGACCCATACGCGGAAAGATTGAAGACGGAGTACGTATATTTTCTGGTGTACCCTATGCTGCTCCGCCTGTAGGGGAACTTCGATGGAAACCTCCGCAAGCGGTTACTTCGTGGACACAGGTGAGAAATTCTACGGATTTCGGCCCCTCCTGTCCTCAGCAAAAGCAGCAAGACTCCGGCAAATTCAGCGAGGACTGCCTGCACCTGAATATCTGGACTATTACAAAAACTCCTGATGAAAGATTGCCGGTAATGGTCTGGATTCACGGCGGCGCCTTCAATTTCGGTTCCGGGTCTCAACCGGAATACAACGGAAGGAATCTTGCCAAAAAAGGTGTGGTGTTAGTGACCATCAACTACCGTCTCGGACCATTGGGATTTTTAGTCCATCCGCTGCTGTCAAAAGAATCAACTCATAACACTTCAGGCAACTATGGTCTACTCGACCAGATCGCTGCGCTGAAATGGGTGCAAAAAAATATTGCTGCCTTCGGAGGTAATCCTGATCGAGTAACAATTTTCGGCCAATCCGCCGGTTCCAGATCAGTTTCACTACTCATGGTCAGCCCTATGGCAAAGGGACTTTTTCATCGGGCCATAGCCGAAAGTGGCGGACCAATCATCGGCTCTGAATATTTAAGTCCCAACTTTAACGGCAATATGGCAAATGTATCAAAAATGGGTCAGAAACTAACCGCCAGGCTTGGCTGTGATAAAGCTGAAGATGTCCTGGCGGCAATGCGCATCAGGTCTGCACAGGAATGGGTGGAAACAGCCGATTGTAAAACTGACTTGTTTGACGACGAAGCCCTTTTTTTCGCGCCTGTTTTCGACAATTGGGTGCTTCCTGAAAATCCCGTGGATGCATACTCCCTCAGACAACAACACGATGTGCCGATTATTGTCGGCAGCACATTAAATGAAGGCACTCTTTATCTGGCTGATGAAAAAGATTTATCAATTGAAAAATATAAATCTTTCCTGAAATCCAGGTTTGCTGACAATTCCGGGAAAGCATTTGAGATGTTTCCTGCGTATAAAGCAGAGGACGTTGCCCCGGCTATAGATCATTTCCTGACAATAGCAGCAAACGCACAACCGGCAAGGTTTGTGGCTCAATCCATGGAACATAAAAAATCCAGGGCATATTTGTATCAGTTCACCCGTCTACCCGACACAGCGACGGCGCGTAAACTCGGCGTGCATCACGGGGCAGAGCTTGCCTATGTTTTTGGAAATATGAATGAATCAGATGGCTATAACAATACAGACAGGACACTTTCCAATCAGATGATGGATTATTGGGTAAATTTCGCCGGAACCGGCAATCCAAACGGGCAGGATATTGCTTATTGGCCGGCATACAAAAGCAAATCCGACATTAACATGGAATTCTCAAATACCATACACACCAATAAAAACCTCTATAAGAAAGAATGTGATTTTATAAGCCGGATGATGCTTTTCTGTTCCGAAAAAGGTGATTGATTATCAAATTCATAAAAGATAAGAAATGGAATAATATTTACTGTTTGTTATGGCAGTCTTTCTAAGTTTACCGGATTAATTAATAGGGTTTTTTCTTTACAAAGCAAAGGTGCTCATTTGAAAGCATTTGATAATATTTGTTTTATTCTTTTCAGCACAAAGTATAAATGTTATAATAAAAACTTGGAGGAAAGAAATATGATTCATGTAATTGCCTCGGTGCATGTGAAGGCGGGTAGAGTTAATGATTTTCTTGAGATATTTAAATCCAATATGCCTAATGTTGTAGAAGAAATGGGGTGCATTCAGTATGTTCCTGCAATAGATATTGACTCCGGTTTACCTCCGCAGGTATTTGACGACCATGTAGTTACCATTATCGAAAAGTGGGATAATCAGGAAGCACTTTTAAATCATCTTGCCAGCTCCCATATGCTGGCTTATAAGGAAAAAGTAAAAGACATAGTTGAGAATGTGTCCTTTAAGGTACTTCAGGAAGCATAAAAGTACAGTCGGTTGGGAAAAATTGAAACGCTGAAGATTCACGATAAATTTCAAGCCCGGTAAGTCATACTAAAATTTATGTATTGGTTTAATATATCAATACATAAAACCTTATTTTCCCTGCCCCAGGCATCCTCATCACAGGATTGCTATTTTCATCTTGACACTCACAAGCCCTCATGATAATTGAGTTAGGTAAAATAACCGGACAAAGAAAACATTCAAATAAAATTGGATTCAGGAATGGAATAAGAACATTATCGACGGGATAGAAAAGGAGAGCAAAATAAATGACTGAGCTAAAATTGAATGAAATTAAAACACTGTATTATGAAAGACCTGTTATTGAAAAAGGATATGCAAACCAGACTCTTTACATAAATCTCTCTGATTCCGAAATCTCCACAAAACCTGTTAGCGAGAAGATGAAAGATATTTTTGTCGGAGGAAAGGGGTTTGATCTCTGGCTCCTATGGAACGCGGTCAAAGGCACGACTAAATGGAACGATCCGGAAAATGCCATTTGCATTGCCTGCGGCCCTCTGGGAGGAACGCCTATATATCCAGGCTCAGGAAAGAGCATTGTCACCTCCATCTCAGCCACCACAGGCTCTGTAATGGATTCCAATGTGGGCGGTTTTTTTGGACCTTATCTAAAATTTTCAGGCTTTGACGCCCTTGAAATACAGGGCAAGACCGCTATACCCACCGTAGTTTTTATCGACGGCATCAGCCAACAGATCCAAATCTTTGAAGTAACAGGACTCCCTGAGGAGGCCTATGAAATATCAGAAATTCTTACTGATCACTTTGGACAGGGAAAACCAAGAAATATCTCCGTAGTATCTACAGGCCCCGGCGCCAGACACAGTCTTATCGGCTGCCTCAACTTCTCCTGGTTTGATGCAAAAAGGTCAAAGGCAAGACTTAAGCAGGCAGGCCGTGGAGGTTTAGGAAGCGTATTTGCCGACAAAGGGTTGAAAGCAGTGGTGGCCCGCTGGGATACGGTAACTGTAGCTATGAATAACCCGGCAGATGAGGCGGCATTAAGAGAGGTAGCAAAGCTCCACTCCCAGGAGATTGTGGAACAGGACCCCAAACAAAACCAGATGTCAAGCGTAGGCACAGCCCATCTTGTGACAATCATGAATGATTATGATCTTCTGCCAACCAACAACTTCCGGTACGGCCAGCACCCTCAAGCCGTTAATATGGGCATGGAAGTATACAGGCCGCTTTTCGATAAGGGCTACGATGGATGCTGGGTCGGCTGTACCCTTGCCTGTGCTCATGGTATAAAAGATTTTGTGCCCTCTACCGGTCCTTATATGGGGAAAAAAGTTTTTGTTGATGGGCCTGAGTACGAGACAATTGCCGGGTGTGGTTCAAACATAGGAGTTTTTGACCCGCTCCATGTTGTGGAGATGAATTTTTATTGCGACACTTACGGTCTTGATTCCATCTCTGTAGGCACGGGCATTGCCTTTGCCATGGAGTGTTTTGAAACGGGACTTATAAATAAGACACATACAGACGGTATGGACCTCTCTTTCGGCAACGGCGGGGCAGCTCTTGAACTTGTTCACCAGATGGCAAGAGGGGATGGGTTCGGCACAATAGTAGGCCAGGGAGTACGAAGAATGAAACATATATTTTCAACAGAATATGGAGCAAACCGGGCTATTATGGAGGACATCGGCATGGAGGCAAAAGGCCTTGAGTTTTCCGAATATATGCCTAAAGAATCCCTGGCCCAGCAAGGCGGATACGGTTTAGCGCTCAAAGGGCCTCAGCACGACGAGGCGTGGCTCATATTTCTTGATATGGTTCACAATTTTATGCCCACATTTGAACAAAAGGCAGAGGCGCTTCATTGGTTCCCCATGTTCCGCACCTGGTTCGGGCTCTGTGGCCTATGCAAGCTCCCCTGGAATGACGTTGTGCCTCCTGACAACAAACAGACAAAAGAGCCTGCCAAAGTGATAAAACACGTAGAATGGTACACGAAATACTTCAACGCAGTAACAGGGAAGAATGTGCACCCCAATGACCTGATAGAAATGAGCGAAAGAGTCTATAACTTTCAGAAAATTTTCAACCTGAAAATGGGCTTCGGCCGCCGCGAGCATGACGCAATTCCCTATAGGGCTATGGGGCCTGTAACAT
This sequence comes from uncultured Syntrophorhabdaceae bacterium, assembly GCA_964532465.1. Classification (GTDB taxonomy): domain Bacteria; phylum Desulfobacterota; class Syntrophorhabdia; order Syntrophorhabdales; family Syntrophorhabdaceae; genus JAPLKB01. The sequence goes on from CAZHHX010000034.1 coordinate 8,876, forward strand.
CAGAGGAGTACGAGTCAAGATCCGAACGTTATGACGGACAATTAAAAGACATGTATAAAGTTGATATTGACGGTAAAGAAACAACAGAAAAGGTGAAGATTCTCCGCGAACGGCGAGAGCAAAGATACGAAGAACTTAAGGATGCGGTTTACAAAAGGAGGGGCTGGACACAGGACGGCATTCCCACCATGGAAACAGTGAAAAGACTTGGGATTGACTTTCCTGAGGTCATAGACGTTTTAAAAGCTAACGGGGTGACTTAGAATGGTACGAATATCCGATAGAGAATTCCCCTGGCACGAGAATTTGACTATTACCGATCTCCTTAGAGAATTGGACGATCCCTACCCTTACACCGTGGCGCGTATTAATAATAAAACTGTGCCGGGGCACGACTTTTCAAGAGCCAGGGTTCCTGATAACTCTGAGGTTTTTCTTATTCCCTTAATTGCAGGGGGATAAATAAATATTTTTTTGTTGACGCATTTTATATGCAGTGCTAACATAAAAAAACAACGTTTTTTATTATCTTAACCATATCTAAGGAGGGGTTTTTATGAAAAAGTATAAGTTTTTAATGCGTTGTTTTGTTTTGCTTTTAGCTCTACAGATCTTATTACCGTTCCCGCTTTTTGCCGATACAATCGGAAAATTTAATGAAATAAAGGGAGATGTATCTCTCAGCAGGGCAAGGGCAGGCTTGAAGCCTAATATTGGAGATGACATTCAGACTAAGGATATGGTATCTACCGGGGACAAATCGAGGGCGAAGCTGCTTCTTAGTGATGACAGCATGCTGAGTGTAGGCCAGAAATCAAACCTTGAAATTACCGAATTTCTTCTTGGTAAAGATAAAAGGACAAGCATTATATCTTTGAAGACCGGCTTAATGCATACAAAAGTAGAAAAGTTCCTTGATCCGAATTCAAAATTTGAAGTACATACCCCGACAGCAGTTGCAGGGGCAAGGGGAACAGCATGGTTAACCGTATTGGAAGTTGTAAATAATGTTGCACAGAGCTCCATATATGCTTTGGAACAGGCAGTAGCGGTCTTCAATCCCGCGCTTCCCACACAGGTTGTTACGGTAACGGCAGGTAATTTTACCACTGTTGTTGCCGGTATGGCGCCGACTATTCCAGCAGCATTCGCACCTGCAGTAATTCAGGGCATGATGGGTGAGTTAAATGTACCAATGGCAGGAGCGGGAGCAGGCACAGCAGGAGCGGGAGCGGGAGCGGCAGCGGCAGGCGGCATCGGCGCGGGAACGATAGCAGCAGTAGCAGTAGGAGTTGCAGCAGCGGCAGCGGCAGTAGCGTCAGCTTCTTCAAGCTCCAGCGGTTCAACTACTACACATTCAACTACTACACATTCAACTACATCTCATCATTAAGAAATATAATAAAAATAAAAATGCCTGCCTGTTTTATGGCAGGCATTTTTATTTTATGTTTCCAATCGTCCATTTATCCATGATATTATACATTAAAACTTTAAGGATTTAAAAATGCATGAATGGGCGCTGGCAGAATCTGTTATCTGCACAATTTCAGATGAAATAGAAAAAAATAAACTAAACCGGATATCACGCGTTATTGTTAAAATAGGTGAATTGCAGCAGATAGACCTTGATATATTCAGATTTGCTCTTGATACTGTCCTTGCATTATATGAACCGACTGTAGAGAAAGGAAGTATTGTACTCGAAACAGAGCTAAGCACCTTGAAATGTAATGTATGTGAAAACGAATGGGCCTTTGAAGAAAATATTAAAAATATGCCTGACGATGAGGCAGAAGCCATTCACTTTATTCCTGAAATTGCCCATACTTATATGAGGTGTCCTGCTTGCGGAAGTCCTGACTTTAAGATTAAAAAAGGTCGCGGGGTATGGATAGAAAGCATTGAGGGTGAAACATGATAGACCCCCGCCTGCACATCATCGGTAAAAGACTTGAAAACATAAAAAAGATAATCGCAGTTTCAGGCGGCAAGGGAGGCATAGGCAAGAGCACCGTCGCTTCTGTCCTGGCATTGTGTATGGCAAAAAACGGTTACAGGACAGGTCTCTTAGACCTTGATCTGAGCGGCCCTTCTACACACATTATACTTGGAATAGAAGGTGCATATCCTGAAGAAGACAAGGGGCTCATTCCTCCTGAAATAGACGGCATTAAATATATGTCAATTATTTATTTTGCAGGCAATAATCCCTCGCCGCTTAGAGGCAGCGATATATCAAATATTATTATTGAATTACTGACAATCACAATTTGGGGTCAATTGGATGTCTTAATCCTTGATATGCCTCCTGGAATCAGTGATTCCATACTCGATGTCATTAGGTTGATTAAGAAAATGGAGTTTCTTGTCGTTACTATACCTTCAAAGGTTGCAATCGGAGTTATGATCAAAGAGCTTAAGATACTCATGGAATTGAATATACCTGTCATGGGTGTTCTTGAAAACATGAGGAAAAAAGAGTCTCCTTTACTGTCAGATATGATAGACGATCTTAATATCCCCATATTGGGAACAATAGACCTTGACCAGGCCATTGAAGGCGCAACCGGCAATGTTGATAGACTGACGGAAACTGCTTTTTTCAGACAACTGAATGATATTTTTTTCAAAAAACAATAAACGGGAAGTAACAGGCTCCAATGAAGAAACTTATGGACTACATGCTGTGAAATTACTCTGTAGTAACAAAAGCGAAACATCTATTATTAAAAAGTTGATTAAATACAAATGCATTTTTCCGGTTGACGATAAAAACCCCGTAAATATGTCGGGGTTTTTATCGTCAATATATAACTTTCAGAATTTGTTTCTGGCGATATATTTCGTATGCAACAAATGATGCGACTTCTCACCAAGGGGCTCCCCTAAAAACTCCTCGTAAATCTTCTTAACTGAAGGGCTCTCATGCGATTTACGCATTGTCATGGAACAATCCTCCGCATACAATGCCTGCGCTCTTCTGGTTCTTTTATCGTTACTTACCGGTAAAGGCTGACCGCCGCCTGCTACACATCCTCCAGGACATGCCATGATTTCGATAAAGTGGTACTGCACCTTACCTTCTTTTACCTTTTCCAGAATCTTTCTTGCATTGTTTAGGCCGTGCGCAACAGCAACGCGTAGATCACCAATACCCTCAACAGGAATGACGGCTTCCTTTACGCCTTCAAGCCCCCTAACCATTGTGAAGTTAACATCATCAAGGACTTTTCCTGTTGCTACTTCATAGGCTGTGCGTAAAGCGGCTTCCATGACACCGCCTGTTGCCCCGAATATCGTCCCCGCACCGGTATATTCACCCAGTGGATCGTCATAGGTGCCATCATCCAGAATATCAAAATCAATTCCTGCCTGTTTAATCATTTTTGCAAGTTCTCTTGTGGTAATGACATAATCAACATCCTGATATCCGCTGGATCTCATTTCAGGACGCTGACATTCGAATTTTTTCGCAGTGCACGGCATAGCAGAAACGACTACCATATCTTTCGGATCAATTCCTGCCTTTTGTGCATAGTAAGTCTTAATTAAAGCACCCATCATTTGCTGAGGGGACTTGCATGTTGAAAGATTCGGGAGAAGCTCAGGATAGAAATGTTCTACAAATTTTATCCATCCAGGGCTACAACTCGTGATAACAGGCAATACACCGCCTTTGGTTACCCTGTTTAAAACTTCTGTTCCTTCCTCGAGAATGGTCAAGTCAGCAGTAAAATTTGTATCAAATACACGATCAAAACCAAGTTTTCTCGCTGCCGCAAGCATCTTGCCGGTAACAAGCGTGCCCGGAGGGTAGCCGAATTCTTCGCCAAGAGCAGCCCTTACAGCAGGCGCATCCTGGATCACAACAAATTTCTTTGGATCATTTATGGCTGTCCAGACTTCATCTATATATTCATGTTCCGTAATAGCCCCAACAGGACAAACAAGGGCGCACTGTCCACAGTTGGTACAGGCAGCATCTGCAATATCTCTGTCAAATGACGGTCCAACCGTTGTATCAAAACCTCTTCCCTGTGTCCAGAGAGCAGTTACTCCCTGTATTTCCTGGCAGACAGTTACACATCTGCGGCAGAGTATACATTTATTCTGATCGCGCATGATAGACGGGGAAGATTTATCAATACGACCTTGACTTTTTTCACCAGTAAACCTTATGTCTCTAATCCCTAGATCCGAGGCTATGCTCTGCAACTCGCAATTTAAGTTTCTTTGACAGGTTAAGCATTCAAAGGGGTGATTCGACAACAGCATTTCTACTGTAAATTTACGCGCCTTTCTCACTCTTTCCGTATTGGTCAGCACCGACATTCCCGGTGCAGCAGGCGATACACAAGAAGCCTGCAACATTTTATTTCCTTCAACCTCTACAAGGCAGACTCTACATGCACCGATTGCCTGGACTTCAGGGAGGTAACAGAGTGTCGGAATATGCACATTTGCTTTTTGTGCTGCCTCCAGTATGGTTGAACCTTCTTCAACCTCAACGTCACGGCCGTCTATCTTCAAACTTATCATAGCAATTCACACTCCTTGTTGTTTATTCGGAAATCACTCCTCTTCCTGTACATAACAATGCAGGCAGCGCTTAGCCTCTTCCACTGCCGCATCGGGATCATAGCCAAGAACTACTTCCTTGAAACATCCAACTCTTGCAGATAGCGCCATGTGGGGCATTACAACCCTTTCCCTCTCTTTCTGGTACTCTGCCTCGTTGTAAGTTACAACCATATCAATAAGCTCATCCCTGTACATATTTATTGGCTCTCCATCTCCACCAAGATATTTATCGATGGCCATTGCTGCGTTCTTACCGTCCCCTACTGCTTCTACGGCAGTAGCAGGTCCTCTTACATTGTCGCCTGCAGCAAAAATACCATCTCTCGCTGTTGCAAGCGTCTTCATGTTTACTTCTATGGTCCCATTTTCAGTCACTTTAACGCCATCACCGTTCAAATAAGAAAGGTCAGCCGTCTGGCCTATGGCAGCGATAACAATACCGGCATCAATTGTAAATTCCGCGCCGCTGACCGGGATCGGTTTTCTACGCCCGCCCTTGTCAAATTCGCCAAGCGACATACGGGCACACTCGATACCGCTAACATTCCCGTCATTTACAACAATCTTTAATGGCGCAACCAAAGTCTGAATTTTTATTCCTTCTTTAACTGCATCCTCAATTTCTTCTTTATAGGCAGGCATATCTTCCCTTGCCCTTCTGTAAATAATTGTGACTTCATCGGCGCCAAGTCTTAATGCAGACCTTGCTGCGTCTATAGCAACATTTCCTCCGCCGATAACCACTACTTTCCCGGATACTTTTGTCGTCTCTTTTAGGTTTACGTCACGAAGAAATGTAACGCCATCGGCGACGCCTTTTGCATCCTCCCCGGGGATATTGAGTTTCTGGCCTTTGTGCGCTCCTGTAGCCATAAGAATTGCACTGTAACCATCTGCAAACAACTTTTCTGTTGTAATGTCTTTTCCAAGTATACAATTGTATTTAATTTCAACACCGAGATCAGTAATTGCCTTGATTTCTTTATCAAGAACATCTCTCGGCAGACGATAGTCGGGAATGCCAACAGCAAGCATTCCGCCTGCTACCGGCAATGCCTCGAATATTGACACCTTATAACCCTTTAATGCAAGGAAATAAGCTCCGGCCAAACCGCCGGGGCCGGCGCCGATAACGGCAACTTTTTTGTCTTTCGGAGCTTCCGGTTTCGGTGTATAGCAACTTCCTGAATTCATATCAATATCCGCGGCAAACCTCTTCAATGAACATATAGCTACCGCTTCGTCAATCTGTCCGCGGCGGCACTTATTTTCGCATGGATGAACACATACACGTCCAAGAGTTGCAGGCAACGGATTTGCTTCTTTGATCAGCGCTATTGCTTCTTTGAATTTTCCCTCACTAATTAGCGTTACATAGCCCCATGCGTTCTGATCAGTGGGACATGCGTTCTGACAGGGAGCATCAAAAAGAGCGCTGCAAACACCTGCCTGACAGTGTTTATCTTCAATATGTTCCAGATATTCATGTTTAAAAAATCTCAATGTGGAGAGAATCGGGTTCGGAGCTGTCTGCCCAAGTCCGCAAAGAGCAGCATCCTTGATGCGTTCCGAGAGTTCAATCAAGTTGTCAATATCTTCAATCTTTCCTTCTCCCCGGGTAATTCTATTTAATATTTCCAGCATCCTTTTCGTGCCGATACGACATGGCGGACATTTTCCGCAGGACTCGTGCTGTACAAAATCCATAAAAAAACGTGCGAAATCAACCATACATGTGTCTTCATCGGCAACAATAAGACCTCCTGATCCTACAATTGCTCCAAGTTCAATAATCGATTCATAGTCAACAGGAACATTCAGGTATTCAACAGGAATGCATCCGCCCGATGGGCCGCCAAGTTGTGCTGCCTTGTATTTCTTTCCATCCTTAATTCCGCCTCCGATATTAAATATAATATCTCCAAGCGGGGTTCCCATCGGCACTTCAACGAGTCCCGTATTATTGACGGCACCGGCCAATGCGAAAACCTTCGTTCCTTTGCTGTTTTCTGTCCCGTATTGTGCATACCATCCGGCTCCGTTTACAATTATCGCCGGTATGTTGGCATATGTCTCAACATTGTTAAGAAGGGTCGGTACGTCAAAAAGACCTTTTACAGCCGGAAATGGCGGCCTCGGTCTCGGCTCGCCACGCTTGCCTTCAATTGATCTCATTAGCGCCGTTTCTTCGCCGCAAACAAAGGCTCCGGCACCGATTCTGATGTCGAGATCAAAGTTAAATCCGGTACCAAGTATATCTTTGCCAAGGAACTTATATTCCCTCGCCTGTCCGATTGCCCAGGTAAGTCTCTCTATCGCAAGCGGATATTCGGCGCGGACATACACATAACCCTGCTGCGCGCCTATTGTGTAGGCGGCTATTGCCATGGCTTCAATTACGCTGTGAGGATCGCCTTCCAGGACGCTTCTATCCATAAAAGCGCCGGGGTCTCCTTCATCAGCGTTACAAACGACATATTTAACATCGCCAGGTGATTGCTTAGCGAATTTCCACTTCAAGTATGTGGGGAAACCGCCGCCGCCGCGTCCACGAAGCCCTGATTTATCAAGTTCCTCGATAACCTGATCCCTGGTCATTTCCGTAAGAGCTTTCGCAAGGCCAAAGTAACCGTCTCTGCCGATATATTCCTCAATATTAAGAGGATTTATGATACCGCAGTTGCGAAGGACAATCTTAACCTGATTTTTAAAAAAAACAATCTCTTTAAAAGAATCTACTGCCTTTTCACTCACGGCTTCTTTATAAAGTAACCTCTCTACAACTCTACCCTTTAAGAGGTGTTCGTTTACAATCTCTTCAGCATCTTCAACCTTCAGCTTCTGATAAAGAACACCTTCAGGATATATAAGCGCCAGCGGGCCTATGTCACATGACCCTATGCAACCCGTTTCAATAACCTTTACTTCATCCTGTAATCCTTTTTCCTGTACTGTATTAACAATTGCATCTCTTATTTCACGGCATCCAGAAGAGACACATGCAGCACCAGCACAAACTAAAACATGCGCGCGCGATACCTCCATTATTATCCCTCCTCCTTAGTCGTACTTTTCAACGGTTTCCATTATAGTGGTCGTTTTCACGCGACCGTAAACATCTTCATCAACAAGCATTGCCGGGGCCAGTCCACATGCTCCGATACAACGAACAACACCAAGAGAATATCTCCGGTCTTCCGTTGTGCCACCTGTTTTAATGCCAAGTTCTTTTTCTGCTTTTTCCAGAACTTTCTGCGACCCTCTAACGTAACATGCCGTTCCAAGACATACTTTTACACTATGCTTCCCTTGAGGTTCGGTAGAGAAAAAGTTATAAAACGTTATTACGCCACAAACTTCGTTTATTGACACATCAAGCCCTTCAGCAACTCTTTCCTGCACCTTTTTCGGCAGATAACCAAAAAGATTTTGTGCTTTGTGTAGCGCTACGATGAGATCTTCCGGTTTACCTTTATGTTCATTGATAATTTCATCCAGTTTTGGATATAACTCATCTTCCTGCATCTCGGAACATTGACACTGCTTTTCTTCCACAGCCATCTCCTTCCACCTCCATTTATCTTATCTCTGCCTTAAATCATTATTTTTCATGAAGAATCTTCCCGTCAACAGTGCTCCTTTTATAGTAGTGTGTATGAAGCAGTTTGTGCGCCATTTCGCCGTTCGGTTTACCCAGGAACTTCTCGTATACGGCATTTACCTCCGGATTTTCATGAGATCTCCGGTGAGGCAATGATTTGTCTTCTGCGTAGAGGGCTTCGCCTCTGCGCGCTCTCTTTGCCATATTGCTGCCCCATGATTGACCGCCGCCGCCGACACATCCGCCGGGGCAGGCCATAACTTCTATAAACTGATATTCACTTTTTCCCTCATTTTTAAGCTGCTCGCTCACTTTCTCAATAAGCTTCCTTGCCTGACCGGCGCTGTGAGCAACAGCAACTTTCAGCTTAATGCCGTCAATATCGATTTCAGCTTCCTTGATGCCTTTCAAGCCCCTCACGGGGGTAATATCTATATCTTCAAGCTCACGACCGGTAACAAGAAAGTATCCCGAACGGAGTGCTGCCTCCATGACGCCCCCGGTTGCACCAAAAATCGTACCTGCACCGGTGTAATCACCCATTATCGGGTCTGGCTGTTCTTCAGGCATTTCTTTTAGATCAATCCCTGCTTCTTTCAGCATACGGGCTATTTCCCTGGTGGTAAGAACATAATCAACATCCTGATAGCCGCTTGCTCGCATTTCAGGCCTTAAGCATTCATATTTTTTGGCTGTACAGGGCATTATAGATACTGAAACTATTTTTTCGGGAGCAATTCCCTTTGCTTCAGCATAGTATGTTTTTGACAGGGCGCCAAACATTTGTTGCGGTGATTTTGCAGTGGACATATGAGGAATCATGTCATGGAAAAATTCCTCCATAAATTTAATCCACCCTGGGCTGCATGAAGTAATAAGCGGCAGATTCTCTCCGGATTTCAGTCTGGACACAAGTTCCGTCCCTTCTTCCATGATAGTTAAATCAGCGGCAAAGTTGGTATCAAGAACTGCGTCAAAATTCAATCTACGCAAAGCGGCATGCATCTTGCCGGTAACAAGCGATCCCGGAGACATACCAAATTCTTCACCAAGCATTGCTCTCACAGCAGGGGCTTCCTGTACAACAACGAATTTATCCGGATCGTTGAGTGCTTCCCAGACTTTGTCTATCTGACTGTTTTCATAGAGGGCTCCTACAGGACAATGGACAACACACTGGCCGCAGTTTATACAAACGCTATTTCCAAGACCTGCGTCAAAGGCCGTTGAAATTACAGTATTAACACCTCTGTTATTTATTGCAAGGGCATTCACCGTTTGAATATCTGAACATACCTTCACGCACCTTCCACAAAAAATACATTTATTAGGATCTCTAACGATAGAAACACTTGATCTATCAATGGGAAGTTTTTCTTCAAACTTGTGATATTCTATTGCATCAATTCCTAAAAGAGCGGCCAGTGTCTGCAATTCACAACTCTGACTCCTTATACAGGTAAGGCAGTTCGTATCATGATTGGCGAGTATCAGCTCAACAAGTTCTTTTCTTGCATTCATAAGCTTTGGGGTATTGGTACGAATATTCATACCCTGTGCTAATGGCGTCATACATGACCTTTTAAATCCGGGTATGCCATCTATTTCAACAACACAGATACCACACTGCCCCTCGGGAACAAGATCCGGATGATTGCACAATGTGGGAATCTTAAACCCTGCCATATGTGCTCCAGCAAGAATACTTGTACCTTCCGGTGCCTCGATATCAACATTATTTATCTTTGCTTTTATCATCAGATATCTCCTTAACTCATATGGTTTTTATGGGTTCAATATTATTGGACCCGAGCCATTATTTCATCTTTAAAATATTTTAAGGAACTGGAGATGGGAAGATATAAAGATTGTCCTAATGGACAAAAAGAAGTATCCCTCATAACATCCGAGATTTTAAGCATTGTATCAATATCTTCTTTAGTTCCTTTTGATGCTGCTATACGGTCAATAATTTTCGATAGTTGTGCTGTTCCGAGCCTGCAGGGAACACAGTGTCCGCACGATTCATGTTTAAAGAAATGAAGCACGCTTTTTAACATACCTACAATATCAGTATCCTCATCCATAACAAGAATTGCTCCTGAACCGAGAACGGCTGCGTATTCTTTTAAATTCGCAAAGTCCATCTTTACATCCAGCATTTCAGGCCCTACAAAGGCACCTGCAGCTCCGCCGACAAGGGCGCCTTTAAATTTCTTTCCACCCTTAACGCCGCCTGCATATTCAAAAATAATATCACGCAACGTTGTTCCCATCTCGGCCTCGATGAGTCCCGGCGTGGAAACATGACCGATTATCGTGAAAACTTTTGTACCAGGTGATTTTTCCGTCCCGTATCCTCTAAACCATGAGGCGCCATGAACGATAATTTCAGGCACATTTGCCAAAGTTTCTACATTGTTAACAACTGTTGGTTTACCGCGGAATCCTTCTGTTACAGGGAAAGGCGGTTTGTATCTTGGATGGCCTCTTTTACCTTCCATGGACTCAATCAAGGCAGTCTCTTCACCGCAAACATAAGCGCCGGCGCCTTTCATAACATTTATATCAAAACTGAAACCGCATTCAAGAATGTTATCGCCAAGCAGACCATACTCACGTGCCTGAGCTATAGCTTTTTCCAGTCGTTCGATAGAGAGAGCGTATTCTCCTCTAATATAAACAAATCCGTAATTCGCGCCGACCGAGTAACCTCCAATAATCATTCCTTCAATAAGTTTGTGGGGGTCGCCTTCCAGGATCAGTCTATCTTTAAAAGTACCCGGTTCTCCTTCATCGGCGTTGCAGATAAAGTATTTCGGATCACCGGGCGCTTTGCGGGCAAAATCCCATTTCATCCCCGTTAGAAAACCGGCTCCGCCCCGGCCAACAAGTCCGGAATGTTTAACTTCTTCAATAACAACTTCAGGTTTCATTGTAAAGGCCTTCGCGATAGCCTCATATCCTCCTGAAGCAATATATTCATCAATACTTTCAGGATTAATAATACCGCTGTTTTTAAGAACTATGCGCGGCTGCTCTTTAAAAAGTCCTGTTTTTTCTTTCTTGATAACATGCTGTTTCGGCACATCTGAAAGGATAAGCTTCTTCAGCGGTCTTCCCTTTAAAAGATGTTCCGAGACAAGTTCGGGTACATCATCGACAGTCACATTGGCATAATATATCCCTTCAGGATATACAACCATAATAACTCCCTGCCCTGTAACTCCGATATTTCCTGTCTCCAGAACAGAGATTTCGTCCGAGAGACCCTGTTTCGCTATCTCTTTTATAAGAGCTTTTTCGACAGCGCGTGCGCCGGCCATAATAGTGCCGGCATCTATACTTATCAATAAATGATTTCGCACAAGATTCATAGTTCTTCTCTCCTCTTGTTCAGGATGTCGTCCACTCTCTCAGGTGTAAGATTGCCATACATCTCTTCATTCAGCATCATGGCAGGAGCTACTCCGCATACCCCGAGACAGCTTGTCAATTCCAGTGTGAACATTCCATCTTTGGTTGTTTCCCCGACATTTACCTTGAGCGTTCCCTTAAGATACTCAAGAAGTGATTCGGAACCCATAAGATGACAGGGCGGCGATTCACAGAGACGTATGATATTGCGGCCCCGGGGCTTCAGGCTGAACATGGTGTAAAAACCTGCCACACTATGCACAAAACTATAGGGTACATTCAAGTAATCCGCACTGACCTTAATATCTTCAGGGGCAACATATTTCTGAGGGTTATTATCCTGGAGTTCATGAAGAATATATAATAGATTCTCCACATTTGGTTTAAATTTTTTCAGTATTTGTTCTCTGTACAAGGTTTGCCTCCTTATTATGCCGTTAAACAACCTCGATCGCAAATTCCGACACCGGATTGCCATTGACAATGTGTTCGACAACTACCCGTTTGGCTTTTTCCGCATTCATATTCCCGTAAACAATTGCAGGTTTCCCTTCTTCAAAAACCTCAACCATCGGCTCCTGTGAAGAAAGGCCGCGTTCTCCTGTCTGAGTAACGGTAACATCGTGAATGTTTCTTCGTCCCACTTCCTCAACGAAAGCTTTTAATACTTCTCTCGCACCGGTAGCAATGCCGCTTGTTCCCATACCGACAACAACTCTAATCCTTGCCTCTTTCTGCCTTAATTCCACATCTTTTTGCGCTTTTTCTCTTATTTTTTTGAGTTCTTCCAGATTCATCCGTTACCCTCCTTGTGAAGTTAAGTGCAATCTATATTATTTTACAAGTTCTCGTCAAGATAATTAATTAAAAAATTTATCACTTCAGGATTTTTTAAAGGTATGCCTCCAAGTAAATCTTTCATAACAGTAGTGTCTAAAACAAATTCCTTTTCATCTACCTTGTACCGAAAAATAAAATCAATTTCAGAATTCCCCACAATCAGAACAAGCACTGTATCTTTAAGTTTACCAATGGGCGGCAAATCAGGGTGATTAAGGGAGAAGGATGCGCAAATCTCTGACCCCCGGCCCAATTCGGTAGTCAGATAGAAACTGCCCCCTGTTGTCTCCGCAGTTCCCTTTAAAAGAGGAATACCGAGACCGACCTTTCTTCCCGTTTTTGTTGAAAAGAATGGGTCCTGGACTTTTTGGGCCATGTCGCTATCCATTCCCACGCCATCATCTTTAATACATAATGCAAGGATTCCATTCTTATGGTCTTCAGAGATAGAGACTTCTATGTGCTTTGCTTTCGCCGTTATGGAGTTAGTGACAATATCCATAATGTGGGAACAGAGTTCTTCCATCATGTCAAAAAAACCTCTTTCCTGTTCCCTTTTCTGTTTACATTGTTCAATCAGACCTCCCTTCCGAGAATCTTCAGAGCATTTGCTATATCCTGACAAGTAGCCTCATTCATATTCAGCAATGTTCTCCTCTTCCCGATATCAGCAAGGTAGTGGGCATCGGAAAAGGCAACAAAAGGAACATATTTCAGCATAATAAGAGGCAGGAGGTCCTTTGTCCTGTCCATGTGGCGTACCTCTAAGGCATCGAAGGCGATGTCGTCAGATATAAAGCCAAGCTGGCTCAGTATGCTGAATGTCGGGCTGTCAATATGCGAAGGGATAGCAAGCCCCCCATGTGATTTAATCCACTTTACAGCATCATTAATAGATATTTGCACAGAGTTCAAAAGAAGTCTCTCCTCACAACGGAGTATTTCATCTGAAGTGCTGACAACCACCTGATCGCCAAAATAATTCGCGTCATTCTTCACATCGGGCAATAGCTTGTAGATATGTTTTTGCAAATCAAAGGCTGTCTCAAAATCATCAAAGATGGCAAGCAGATGTATTTCCTCAATGGTCTGAAGCTCCATGCCGCACAGGACAGTAAGATCATATTTCTCGGCGGCCCGGCAGACATAATAGCTGTTTTCCGCCATATTATGATCTGTAACAGCGATAACATTGAGGCCAACCTGCTGAGCGCGCTCCACAATTTGCGTCGGAGACATATCCAGACTTCCGCAAGGCGACAATGTTGAGTGAATGTGAAGATCGCAGGAAAAACTTCCCACGAAGTGTTAACCTCTCTTTAAAGCATTATAAATCAGTCCTGAAATCTCAAAAGCCGTCCAAGGCCCCCGCAGAATGGCAATGTCCTCTTCACGGGCCTTTTCTATAAAACTTTCCTCTATTTGGAGATTGCGTGGTATAACAATTGCAACCGTATCTCTTAACTTGGCAACTCCAAGAATATTAATATGCCTTTGAATAGTAATCCAGACAGAGTCTTCTTCAATATTTGCAATTACATCGGAGAGAAGGTCTGAAACATATCCTGACTTTATATTCCGATCCATGCTTATGCTGCCTGTTATAACTTCAAAACCGATATCATCGACTAACTGGGCAAGAGTCATATGGTGTCTCCCACTTTTCTTTAAATATTTTATATATATTCGATACGCACATTAAAATCTTTAGCATTATCTATTTATCTTCCTTTTCCAAAACGCCCACAGCCATTGCCGGAGGTATTATGCGGGCAAGATCCAGAATCTCCTGAGCAAGGGCATTCACGCGATCTCTCAACTTAATAACGCAGTCCGTTTCAAAGGCAGTACCTCTTATGATGTCTTCAGCCAGCGCTCTGCAACTTGGAGAACCGCAGGCCCCGCAATCAAGACCTGGAAATTCCTTTGTAAGACGATCAAGCCGTTCCATTTTTATTAAAGCCCTGGACACATCTTCATCGAGAATCATTATTGGACGCGGCATAACAGGTTGAGTGGATTCAAAGTGTCCTTGTTCGTAGATATCGAGCATTTCTTTCTCGTTGTAATAAGACGGTTGTGTTCCATAACGCGTAATAAGATCTCTCAGATGTACCCTTCCGACAAAACTGTTTTGAATGTTCAGGGGGCCTCCTACGCATCCTGCGTTACAAGACTGCAATTCAATGAAATCCACATCCTGCAATTCTCCACGCTCAATCTCTTCAAGAAGGCTTATAACATTATGAATTCCGCTCACTGCCAATGTTTTATCAAGTTCAATACTTTTTGATTCCCCTGTCAGATACCCCCAGGACATGCCTCGCCTTGTCGCTTTGTGTATCCGGCCCCCGTTTACATCAAAGTTATCCTTATCAACCGGCCCCTTATAAAGATTCTTTATAATATCCTTATAAATAAGATTGGCGCCAATTACTCCATTCACAGCAGAATGTTTGGACTTTACCGGTTGTTTTACTTCTGTCACCTTTGCCGGGCATGGTGAGATAAATATAGCGCCTATTTCGTCATAGGCAATACCGGTTTTTTTTGCCGCTTCCCGCCTTGCAATTCGCGCAGCTACTTCCATAGGGGAGAGCACATGGGTTATCTGTTCCAAAAGCTCCGGGAACTTTATCTGCATAAGTCGCAGAACTGCGGGACAGGCAGATGAAAAAACCGGCTTCTTTTGTCCTGGTTTGGAAAGCTGCTTATGAAGTATAAAAGCTACAAGCTCAGCAGCAACAGAAACTTCAAACACCTCATCAAAGCCTATATGCAGAAAGGCCTGAAGAATATCTTCGATTTTCTCATTTTCTTTAAATTGTCCAAAAAAAGAAGGGGCAGGCAGCGCGATATTATACTTATACTCATTAAGTTTTCCGATGGTTGAAGTATAGGCATACTTGGCATGGTTCGGGCAGCATTTAATGCATTCGCCGCAGTCGATGCATCTTTCCTCCATGATAGCTGCCTTTCCGTCATGGACCCGGATAGCCTCGGTGGGACAGTGTTTAATGCAATTGGTGCATCCTTTGCATTTTTCAACATCAAGCCTTACTGAATGAAAATATTGTGACATCCTTACCCGCCTTAAATGACACAAGCATTGGAAATAAAAAACACAGTTGCTTTTAAGGTTGTACCTTTACCAACCTTTGATTCAATTGAAAGCTCATCCGAACATTGTTTTATATTAGGCAATCCCATACCGGCCCCGAAACCCATTTCACGTATTTCATAAGGAGCTGTGGAATATCCTTCCTTCATAGCCAGATCAATATCCGGAATTCCAGCTCCAATATCTTCCGTTTGAACAGATATTGACTCGGGGTCGACGCGCACTTTGAGCTGTCCATGACTGGCATGTATTGCAACATTCATTGCAGCTTCATATATAATTATGGCGACTCTTCTTACAATATCCTGTTTTAAACCCAATTGCTGCAATATTTTCTTTACCTTTGACGCCGACTCTCCGGCCATGAAGAAATCCTTTTCACCGATAGGAAAGTCCAATGTGATCTGCGGGGTGCAGGTTTCCATTTCCGTCATGTTTATTCAATCTCCACTAACGGGGTTAATACTCTCTAATACTATACTGATTCCGCTTGCGTAAAGCTTTCCACAACACTCATATGTCAGATAGGAAGTAGATAAAAGGGGAATCACATTCTGTTTTGCGTTGGCAATGATCGTTTCATCCGGCTTCTTCCCACCGACAAAAACAACTCCACTTACATCCATAACATGAGCAGTGTGAACAACATGCGCATTAAGCAAGGATGTTACCAGAAGTGAGCACGGCTTCATATGCAAAAGCATTTCGCTTATAAGATCGCAAGCGAAATAACCTTCTACATCATTATCAACACAACTATCTCCGCACAGCAATTCTGCTTTGAGGATTTCCTGCACATCCTTTATTTTCATGCTTTTACTCCGTTCATAGCTTGTTGCCAAAAAAATTGCCTCTGTGCTTACAAAACCACATGATAGTTCCAGAACCTGGGGTTAGCATATATTCTTTACATAAATAAATTCAGAGACAGATTAATGTCACATGCAAATTCACGCTAAGTAATGTCCAAAATCACGAGTATTGTATAATTTGCAGCAAAATTATAGAGTATTGCCCGGCTGTTGTCAAAGACTATAAGCTGCTGTGTTTGAAGTATTTGACAATAATGTCTATAGTTGTTACCATTTTCTCAATTAAGCTGAATATTAAGCTTGTGCACATAATTTTTACAGAAGCCGGGAAAGTGCTCAGCACACAGGGTTTGCAAAACAAGGAGGCGACAGTTATGAAAAGCGAGAAAGGATACAAAGCATTAGGCAAGGACATTATCGATGAGGCAGCTATCATAAACGCCCTTGCCGGAAAAAGAACCGACAGTACAGTTGTGCGCGAGATTTTAGAAAAGGCCCGCTCATTAAAAGGACTTGATTATGAAGATATTGTGCCCCTGGCTGGCATCAGCGATCCAGGATTGCTTGGCGAACTCTTCGAGACAGCAACATATATAAAGGAAAGAATATATGGAAAACGTCTTGTTATCTTTGCTCCTCTGTATGTTTCCAATCTGTGCAAGAATGACTGTCTCTATTGCGCTTTCAGGACTGGCAACAAGGAAGTCAAAAGACGGGCGTTGACACAGGATGAGATTGCCAGAGAAACAGAAATACTGGTTAATCAGGGGCATAAACGCGTACTCCTTGTCGCGGGAGAGTCCTACCCGAATGAAGGGTTTCAGTATATTCTCAATGCCATAAAAACAATATACTCAGTAAAGGAAGGTCCGGGAGAAATAAGGCGGGTCAATGCAAATGTTGCTCCCTTGACCGTAGAAGAATTTATCCAACTGAAAGGAACCGGAATCGGTACTTACCAGCTCTTTCAGGAAACATATCACCGTGAAACCTATGGTAAAATGCACAGAGGAGGGAAAAAACGGGATTACGACTGGCGAATCACCGGTATACACCGGGCGATGACCGCCGGCATAGATGATGTGGGGATAGGCGTACTTTTCGGTCTTGCAGATTGGAGATTTGAAATACTTGCTCTTATGCAGCATATCCACCATCTTGAAAAAGAATTTGGAGTAGGGCCTCATACGATAAGTTTACCCCGACTGGAACCTGCATCAGGGTCCGCGATAGCAACACAGCCCCCTTACCCGGTGAGCGATGTCGATTTCCGCAAGATTGTTGCAATACTGAGACTTGCAGTGCCTTACACAGGCATTATTATGTCCACAAGAGAGACACCGGATATGAGGCGTGAGTCATTTGCGCTGGGCGTATCGCAGATCTCGGCAGGGAGCCGGACAAATCCCGGCGGATATGAAACCGAAGAGGATTTCCATTCCGAGCAATTCTCTTTAGGCGATCATCGCAGCCTTGACGAAGTGATACAGGATGTTGCCTCCCTGGGTTATATCCCTTCATTTTGTACAGGCTGTTACCGCCTTGGAAGAACAGGCCGGGATTTTATGGATCTTGCCAAGCCGGGCGATATCAAAGAACATTGCGATCCCAATGCTCTTTCCACGTTTCAGGAATATCTTATCGACTACGCCCCCGAAGAGACGCGCAGGATGGGTGAAAAGGCAATTAAGATGATTCTTGACAATATGGACGAAACAACCGGGCAACGTTCTTCAGCTATGATAACCAGCGTGAAAGCGGGCAAGAGGGATGTCTATTGCTGAGCAGGATATCTCTGGACAAGATCCTTGCAAAAAACAAGTTCACCAAAGAGGATTTGGTTTCCCTTCTCTCCATACACGACACACAGGAGATGCAACAACTGTTTGATAAGGCATATGAGGTCAAAAAAAACCATGTAGGTACAATTGTGTATTTCAGGGGACTCATAGAATTAAGCAATGTTTGTGAAAAAAACTGTTACTATTGCGGTATAAGAAAGGAAAACCGAAAGGTTGAAAGATATACAATGCTTGAAGAAGAGATTCTTCGAGCAGCAGAACTGGCCTGGCAGTGGGGATATGGTTCTGTTGTTCTTCAAGCAGGGGAAATAAGCAACAATCGCTACACGGGTTTTATTGAGGGTCTGATACATAAAATTAAGGAGCTTTCTCATGGTGAGTTAGGCGTTACCCTGTCTTTGGGTGAACAGGAAGAAGATACCTATAAACGTTGGTATGATGCAGGAGCGCACAGATACCTGCTTCGCATAGAAACATCGGACAGAAAACTTTATGCCTCTCTTCACCCTGAAAACCACAGTTACAACAGAAGGCTGGGATGTCTTAAGACTCTTGGAAATATCGGATACTACGTCGGCACAGGGGTCATGATAGGATTGCCCGGTCAGACAATAGACCACCTTGCAGAGGATTTAATGTTTTTCCATCAGACAGACGTCGATATGATCGGCATGGGGCCTTATATTCCACATCACGATACACCGCTGGCCTGTTGTTTGGGAAATTTCGATGATATAAAACAGGAGCAGCTTGAACTTGCCCTTCGGATGATCGCAATAACAAGGATTTTTCTCAAGGATGTGAATATTGCATCAACTACGGCGCTCCAGTCCATGGATGACTCCGGGCGTGAACTGGGACTCAAGGCAGGGGCAAATATCATCATGCCCAATGTTACTGATACCATATATCGAAGAGGGTACCAGCTTTACGACAACAAACCCTGTCTTGATGAAAATGCTTCAATGTGCAGAACATGTCTTGAAGGGAGGATTATATCCATAGGCGAGACCATCGGTTACAACAAATTGGGAGACAGCCCTCATTACAATAGAAGAAATATAATGGACAAAGAGAACTCATGATATTGTTTTTCCTTATACCAGATATGGAATCATCTTTAATGTCAGAAACGGGAGTGGCAGAACACATGTTTTATCCTGCCTCTCAGTGGGAAATAAAGCTGAGAAAGAAGAGGATATGAGGAAAGAGAAAGACACCATTGGAGAAGTTGACATACCTTCTGACAGTCTCTATGGGATTCAATCAGTCAGGGCCCGTGAAAATTTCCCGATAGAAAAACCGTTTCATATTGAATGGTACCGAGCGTTAGGGGCCGTCAAACTTGCCTGCTATCATACTTACGTGAAGTATAAAGCGGCGCTGCTGATAAAATTTGGAGATTGTAAAATACCATTTCCGATAATTGAGGACCATATTCTTGACAGCCTCATATGGGCAGCGGAAGAGGTAATGAAGGGGCATCGCTTTGACCAGTTCATAGTCCCTGCATTATGCGGGGGGGCAGGAACAAGCATAAATATGAACATGAACGAAATTATCTCAAACCTTGCGCTCACAAACATGGGGGGAACACCGGGTGACTATCATGCAATTGATCCCATAAACCATGCCAATGTCTTTCAGTCCACCAACGATGTAATCCCTACCTCTCTCAGGATAGCTGTAATGGAGCTTCTCGGCGTGCTTGAGAACAGAATTAATCTTCTCAGGGCAAAGATTGAAGTTGTTGAAAAACGTCATCTTAACACAATCCGTGTTGCCTATACGCAGATGCAGGAGGCGGTTCCCTCATCTTACGGCAGACTCTTCAGCGCTTATAACGAGGCTCTTTCCCGTGACTGGTGGCGTGTTTCAAAATCCCTTGAAAGGATTAAGGTTGTAAATCTCGGCGGGAGCGCGGTAGGGACAGGACTCACGGTTCCTCGTTATTTTATATTCGAGGTTGTTCAAACGCTGAGGGATATTATTGGAATGCCTGTCACAAGGAGTGAAAATCTGTCCGATGCCACGTCGAATCTCGATCCCCTGGTGGAAGTTCATGCAATTATAAAGGCCCACGCAGTAAATCTTGAAAAGATGTCATCCGACATGAGGATACTCTCTTCCGATCTTTCCGTTGACAACGGTTTTTCAATACCGGCTCGGCAACTCGGAAGCACGATTATGCCCGGAAAGATAAACCCTGTTATTCCTGAATTTGTCATAAGCTGCTGCCACAGGGTCTATTCCAACGACAGTCTTATTGCATCCCTTGCAGCCCAGGGCTGCCTGGAGCTTAATCCCTACCTTCCGATAATCGGCCATGAGTTTATTGAAAGCATCAAGTGTCTCATTGCATGCAACGAGACACTTGCGAAATACCTCGTACCGGGCATTGCCATCGATGAAACAAAGGCTATGGAACGGCTCTTGAAAAGCCCTTCTACTTCCACCATTCTGGTGCCGTATATCGGATACCGGAAGGCATCCGAGGTGGCAGCCATGATGAAAAAAGACGGGATTACAATATTTGATGCAAACAGAAATATGAATATTCTCAGTGAGGAATTCCTTGAATATCTCCTTTCGGCGTCAAGCTTGCTCAGTCTTGGTTTTGTCCCCACACAAATTGCGGAAGAATCGGAGAGTTTTAAGACAGACAATGATAAAACAGGAGAATAATAATTATGTACAATAAAACGCTTAAGTCTTCCCGCCCTCATATTGGAATATTCGGAAGACGGAATGTGGGCAAAAGTTCTCTCATAAACGTTCTTTCAGGTCAGGATGTGGCAATCGTATCAAGCTACGCAGGCACTACTACTGATCCTGTGTCCAAAATGATTGAGATACACGGTTTCGGCCCGGTAGTTATAATTGATACTGCCGGCATTGATGACTCAGGAGAGCTTGGCATGCTGCGCATCGATCGAACACTCCGTATTGTCGACAGGATCGACATTGCCGTTCTGGTGCTTGCAGACAATATTTTTGGGGACTATGAAAAAAATCTTATAGAGCAGTTCACGGGGTCTCATATACCATATCTTGTTATTCACAACAAGTCGGATATCACACCTATCGATAAGGAACTGCTGGAATTCCTGAAGTCAGATTATCCTGTAGAGGTAATTGACTTCAATGCCATCAATGGGTCACATGTAAACAAGATTATCGATGCATTGCGGAGGATAACTCCTCCCTCGATGTTTAAAAATCCTACCATTCTGGGCGATTTTGTTTCATACGGCAATCTGGTTCTCCTTGTCACACCGATAGACCTTGAAGCCCCTGAAGGCAGGATCATACTGCCTCAGGTCCAGACTATAAGGGATTGTCTCGATAACGACTGCATCACGATAATCGTCAAGGAACGCGAACTTGATGCATATTGGGCGAAGATCGGTGTTAACCCTGAACTTGTAGTTACCGATAGCCAGGTGTTTTTGAAGGTTGCATCGTCTATACCGTCACACATACCTATGACAAGTTTTTCAATACTTTTTGCAAGGCTCAAAGGAGCCTTTGATGAGTATCTTAACGGAACGCCGCGCATCCGATACCTTAAGGACGGAGATCGTGTTCTGATAATGGAATCATGTTCCCATCATGTTGCGGCAGACGATATTGGCAGAATAAAAATACCGAGATGGCTTACAAATTTTACGGGAAAGAACCTTGAATTTGAATTCGCCGCAGGCCTGGACAATCCTTTGCGCCCCATCAGGGATTATAGCCTGATTGTTCAATGCGGAGGATGTATGGTTACAAAAAAGCAGATCATGCAGCGCCTTAAGCCTGCAATAGATGCCGGTATACCCGTGACAAACTACGGTATGACCATCGCGTTCTGTCTGGGCATATACGAAAGGGCCATCTCACTTTTTTCAAAAGGGAGCGGCAGCACAAGCGACTACATATAAGAAACTTTTTTTCTGATAAGACAAACAAAAAGCCCTGATCCTCTCCATAAGGAGTCAGGGCTTTTTGTTTTACAATCTATTAATTATGTTGGTGATATAGTAGAAAGTTCCTTCTTGAATGAATAAAAATAAACTGCTCCGATAAAAATAAACCCGCCAACAATGTTCCCGATAGTCACAGGAATAAGATTCCATTGAATAAACTGTCCCCATGTAACATTTGCGCCCAGCATAATCCCTACAGGGATAAAATACATGTTTGCCACGCTGTGTTCAAATCCCGAGGAAACAAAGGCCATGATCGGGAACCAGATACCGAAAAATTTACCGACCATATTCTTGGATGAAAGGGCAAGCAATACGGCAACATTTACCAGGAGGTTGCAGGCAATGCCTTTCATGAAGGCCGACCAGTAACCGATTGTCCCTGCCGCAATATAAGGCAACGTTTTTGCCTCTGCTATACCTATCGCGTTCTGTCCGAAAACCGTTAATTCCGGGCTGCCCCCTTTACTGAAGGGGCCAACCGCCATAAGATACGCCCAGAAAAGAGAGCCGACAAAATTACCTATATAGACCCAGATCCATGCATTAAAAACCTTACTCCAGGTGCTTTTCTTCTGAAAAACAGCCATAGGAATAAGCATGGTATCACCGGTAAACAGGGACATACCTGTTAACACAATCGCAATCAGGCCTACCGGGAAGACAGCTCCTGTAATAAGAGCCCTGAAACCTGGTCCCATTGTCTTTTCCAATCCTGTCGAGCAAACTGTGCATAGAGCAGCTCCAACAGCAATAAAAAGGCCTGCCATAAAACTCCTTACCAACCAATTTGATACGCCGAGATTGCCTTTGTATTTTCCGGCATCTCCAGCCAACTGAACAATTTCCACGGGTTTATTTGCCATCTATTCCTCCTTAATCAATATAAAATATTGGTATTTCACATTTGTATCTTTTCAATCTTGCAGGAACACACCTTGTATTCAGGTATCTTGCACACAGGATCGAGGCTGTCAATTGTCAACGTATTTGCACATGATTCATAAAAATGAAAGGGGATAAAGACAACATGAGGCTTTAACCTATCGGCAATCTTCGCCTTAATTCTGATGCTGCCCCTTCTGGTTGATACGGACACAACCTCCTGATGATCTATATTGAAATTCTTTGCGTCATTCGGGTTAATTTCCACAAATCCTTCCGGCACCATTTCGTCAAGGATTCTTGAGTTCCTCGTCATTGTGCCTGTATGGAAATGTTCGAGTATGCGCCCGGTTGTGAGTTGAAAGGGGTATTCCATATCTGTCTCTTCTGCGGGCGGTGTGTACTCAATAGCGGTAAAAAGCCCCAAGCCCCTTGAAAATGTATCTTTATGAAGATACTGAGTTCCCGGGTGATCCGTAGTGGGACATGGCCACTGGACTAATTCCTTCTCTATCCTCTCATAGGTAATGCCTCCATATGAGGGTGTAACTTTTCGTATTTCCTCAAAAATTTCGGAGGGGTTCCTGTAACTCCAGTCCGCGCCCATCCTTTTGGCTATTTCTGCTGTAATCCACCAGTCATCCTTTGCGTCTCCCCGGGGAGTAAGCACTCTGTGCATAGGTTGCACCCTTCTTTCCGTATTGGTTGCTGTCCCTTCTTTTTCAATAAAGGCGCATGAAGGCAGTACCACGTCGGCATAGGCCGCAGTCTCTGTAAGGAATATATCCTGAACAACAAGAAAATCAAGGTGTTCAAGGGCCTCAACAACATGTTGCTGGTTCGGATCGGAAACCACCGGGTTTTCTCCCATGATATACATGCCCTTTACTTGCCCGGCATGGGCAGCGTTCATCATCTCCACGAGAGTAAGTCCAGGCGTTGAAGATAAGCCCGTAACGCCCCATGCGGCCTCAAATTTTGTTTTGTTCAGCTCTACAGAAACAGGCTGATACGCTGGATATGAGACCGGGAGACAACCCATGTCGCAGGCGCCCTGTACATTATTCTGGCCCCTGAGAGGATTGACCCCGCCACCGGGAACACCCATATTACCAAGAAGCATCTGCAGGTTAGCCGTTGACTTAACTCCGCCCACTCCGGATATAAACTGGGTAATGCCCATAGAATAATAAAGGGCCATGGGCTTGAGACCTGCCATGAGTCTCGCTGCTTTTACAATGTCTTCGGGATTGTCTATTCCGCATATTTCCGCCACGTACTCCGGTGTATACTTCTCAAGGGTTTTTGAAAGCTCTTCAAAATTTTCGCAACGGGATTCCACAAAGGACTTGTTATAAAGTCCCTCTTTTATAAGAGCATGCATGAATCCGTTGAGTATTGCTATGTTGGTTCCAGGATTTATCTGAAAGTAAAAATCAGCAGACCGTGCAAGTTCGATTTTTCTCGGGTCTACAACTATCAGTTTCTTTTTATTATTGCGAACTTCGTTTTTGATCATAGAGCCGATTACCGGGTGGTTTTCCGTAGTATTGGAGCCTATAACCAGGAACCCCTCGCTTACCGGTATTTCACGAATAGAGTTCGTCATTGCACCTGAACCGAATACAGCCGCCAGACCGGCGACAGTTGAGCTGTGTCAAAGTCGGGCACAGTGGTCTATATTGTTGGTGCCTATCACTGCTCTTACAAATTTCTGCATCAGATAATTCTCTTCATTAGTACATTTTGCTGAAGAGAGGGCAGCAATAGAATCGGGACCGTGTTTCGCCTTAATACTGGAAAACTTCTCTGCAACAAAGTCAAGAGCCTCGGCCCATTCCGACTCCACAAAGGCGCCGTCCTTCTTTATGAGCGGCTTGGAAAGCCTTTTATTATTCTGCACAAAATCGAAACCGAACCTGCCCTTGATACAAAGATGACCTTTGTTCGGTCCGCTGTCATTTCCCATAGCCTTTACGAGAAGGCCCTGTTTATCGGTATAAAAATCTATCTTGCATCCAACCCCGCAATAAATACATATGCTTGATTCCTTTTTGAGGTCCCAGTTTGCCCCTTTGCCGAGGATGGTCTTATAAGTAAGAGCTCCGGTAGGACACAACTGAACACAGGTGCCGCATTTTGTGCAATTCTTGGATTCCCCCCAGGGTTTATCATCATCCGCGAAAAGGTGCGTTTCAAAACCTCTTTCTCCAAAACCCCAAATATTCGAAACCTGAACCTCTTTACAGCCCCTTACACATCTTCCACAGAGGATGCATCTGTTCTCATTTCTCTTAAAGACCTCGCTTGATTCATAATCAATGACCCTTTCTCTCTTTATCGCATTTCCAAAACTTATAGGATCAACATTATATCTCTGCACAAGGGCCTGCAGTTCACATGCCCCGTTTGCATCACAATAGAGGCAGTTGTGTTCACCCTCCGCAAGTATAAGCTCAAGAATCCATTTTCTGTGTGCTACAAGACTTTCATCTTCAGTGACGACATCAATGCCATCGGCAGCTATCTCGGTGCACGATGCCCTCAGCATCTTGCTGTTTATCCTTACCAGACAAACACGGCATGCGCCGCTCTTACTTAATCTGGGATGATAGCAGAGATGGGGAATGTCAATACCGTTCTCGAATGCGATTTCAAGAACGGTTTGGTTCGATTTACCAGTGACGGCCTTGCCGTCTATGGTAAGTTTTATTTCATTCATCAGCTTCCTCCTTGTTTTAAAAAAAATAAGGTATACCTTATTTGCGGGCAAAATAATCTATGTGAAAAATTTTACATATGTTTAATCCACTATAATATTAAATATTGTTTAATTCAACAAATTTTATATTAATAAAATTCCTCATGAATTCTCATAAGCCAATATCTTCAATGAAGAACACTACTCCAATTAATCATTAATCTGCGCGATAGTATTCCAAAGTTTCGCGTCATGTATGTTTAGAGAAATATTTTTGTATTTATTTGCAATAATTTCATCAGGGAAATTATTGCAAGCACTGCCGCATACTGCAAAAAATATTAAAATGCTTTTTATAATCTCCGGTTTCAACTTTTTTATCTTTTTTACCTTTAAAAAATTAGAAAATATAATAGAATACAAAATGCAGCAATCAATCCAGGAGGGCATCAATGAAAATAACCAATCTTGAAAAAACGGAGAAAATCAGGCTTGTCTTGGAGGGCGCACACAATGCCTTTAAGCAAGTTCCTATATCCAAAAAGGATGGTTCACCCAATTTTGTTTTCCGGGTTTTCACCCTTGAGCCGGAGGGGCACACCCCCTATCATCAGCATCCCTGTGAACATGTGAACTACATCATTGAAGGAAAGGGTGCTGTGGTAATTGAGGGTAAAGAAGAAAAACCCGTTCAGAAAGGTGATTTTGTCCTTGTTCTCCCCGGAGAAATTCATCAGTATATGAATAAATCAAAAAGCGAACCGCTTATTCTGATTTGCGCAGTCCCAAAGGAATATGAATAGATCTTGCCTGCAAAATCCCGGGGCTATGCAAGAAATGCCTTTTGCATTCACTGTGAATGCAAAGTCTAAAACCTCTCTAATATTGGGTTTATAGCCTATAATATTTTTGTCGCAACTGTTGCGACCATGGTGTCCACAATCCGGCAGCAGCATAATTATTTTGCCTTTATTTGATTTCAAGTCTTATTTATTATACATTTATCTAAGTCAGCGCTGGACATAGATTATCCGGCAACAGAATAACCAGAATTAGGGAGTAAAGGATTAAAACGAATATTAAGTCCAAAATCCGGACGGTTTAATTTTATTGAAGGCAAAACGATCCAAAATCACCAATATTTCTCATTATCGTATTGTCATTAAGGGTACTGTTCAGGGTGTAGGCTTCCGCCCCTTTGTTTATCGGCTTGCAGGGATTCATAATATCGCAGGCAGTGTCCTTAACTCAAGTCATGGCGTAATTATCGAGGCAGAGGGCGAGGATAGTAAAGTTAACGCTTTTATACATGACATAAAAGAACATCCCCCTACCCTTTCGGAAATCAACGATTTCGAAACAACAATACTCCCTCCTGTTGGTTTTACATCTTTTGAAATATTGAAAAGCAGGCCCGAGCAGGCAAACGAAGTCCTTATCCCGCCGGACGTGGGAACCTGTTCGGCATGTGCGGAAGAAATACTGGACCCGGAAGATCGTCATTATCAATATCCCTTCACCAATTGCACCAATTGCGGTCCAAGATTTACCATTATAGAAGAAGTCCCCTATGACCGTCCCGGAACCTCCATGAAAACATTCGATATGTGCAATAACTGCACGAACGAATACAATAACCCCCTTGACAGGAGGTTCCATGCCCAGCCTGTCGCGTGTCCGACGTGCGGTCCCCGTATTAAAATAAGGGATAGAAAAGGCATTCTTGTATCTGATGACAATAACTGGCTCGATCTTGTCTGGGAAACATTGCGGAAAGGGAAAATACTGGCCTTAAAAAGCCTCGGCGGCTTTCACCTCGTCTGTGACGCAAGAAACGAAGAAGCAATAAATACACTGCGCTCTCGTAAAGGAAGGAAAGCAAAACCCTTTGCCGTCATGTGCAAAGATCTGAAAACTGTGCGTAAATACTGCATCGTTCATAAAGATGAGTCAGAGTTTTTAATTTCACCACAGGCACCGATTGTCATATTGAAAAAAAAACAGTCTTTCAGTCTGCCGGAATCGCTTGCCCCCGGACTTACCTCTCTGGGGGTGATGCTGCCCTATACACCGCTTCATCTGCTTCTGTTCAGCGGGCACTTTGACATTCTTGTCATGACAAGCGGAAATTACAGTGAACTGCCTCTCGTAAAAGACAATGAAAACGCAATAGATGAACTCCATGATATAGCCGATTACTTCCTTTTTCATAACAGAGATATTGTCAACAGGTGCGATGATTCCCTCATCCAGGTCATTGATGGAGAAGTAAGTTTTTTCAGGAGATCAAGAGGATATACCCCACAACCTATTACAATCATACGGGAAAAAACCTCGCCCATTATCCTTGGCATTGGCGGAGAAATGAAAAACAGCTTCTGTATCCTCAAACAGAATCAGGCCTTTATGAGCCAGTATATCGGCGAGATAGACACCGTCGAAGGCGAGAGAAACCTTTTTGAGAGTCTTTCAGGCTTTCAAAAATTAATAGGGGTAAAACCGGAAATTATTGTTTGCGATGCCCATCCAGATTATGCCTCATCAGCTATAGCCCGCAAAATAACTGCAAAAAGTCATGTTGAAGTACAGCATCACCATGCACACTTTGCAAGCTGCATGGCAGAAAATAACATTAATAACGAAGATGCCATAGGGATCATCCTCGATGGGACCGGTTACGGGACAGACGGCAATATCTGGGGGTTTGAAATATTCACAGGCAACTACCTTGGTTTTCAACGTATGTTTCATCTTGCCTATGTGCCTCTTCCCGGCGGTGAAATGGCAATACGCCAACCCTGGCGGACAGCATGCAGCTATCTCATTACATTCCTGAAAAGTAATGCAGGAGATTACGCGAAAATACTTTTCCCTGACCAACAGATTGATATAATTGAGCAAATGATACATAAGGGCTTTAATTCTCCTCTTTCCTGCGGCTGCGGCAGGCTCTTTGATGCAGTATCGGCCATTCTCGGAGTCTGTCAGGAAAATACATATGAGGGACAGGCTGCAATAGAACTCGGTGAAATTGCCTTAAAAGTACGCAAAA
Organism: uncultured Syntrophorhabdaceae bacterium; assembly: GCA_964532465.1. Classification (GTDB taxonomy): domain Bacteria; phylum Desulfobacterota; class Syntrophorhabdia; order Syntrophorhabdales; family Syntrophorhabdaceae; genus JAPLKB01. Next base: position 37,662 of record CAZHHX010000034.1, read on the forward strand.
ACACTTTGAAAGCATCATACGCATATACAATTACCGGAGACACAATTTTCCCGGGGGAGATGCTGGAAGGTATAATAAAGGATAAATTAAAGAAAATCCATGCTGAAACAATCTCATTAAAGTTCCACAACACCCTGATTAATATTATCCGCGATACAGTTGGGAGGATATCGGTTCATAGAGGTTTAAAAAAGGTTATGCTCAGTGGCGGAACGTGGCATAATGAGTATCTTCTCAGGACAGCTATAAAAACTTTACGTATGGAAGGATTTCAGGTATGCTTTCACAGACATGTTCCGACAAACGATGGCGGGATAGCCCTCGGCCAGGCCATGATCGCACACTGGAGATGGAAAAGCGGTAAAATTGCGGAAGATGCGTAAGAGGCATGGTATAAAGAAAACATTAGCGAATATAAATCGCAGCATAGGGAGGTCAAAAAAGCATGTGTCTTGGGGTTCCGGGGAAAGTAATTGAAGTTAACATACAGGAAAACTGGGCCGTTATTGAGGCATTTGGCGTTAAAAGCAGAATATACACGCCTCTCATAGAGGAAGAAGTTGTTTTAGGTGATTACCTGATGGTTCATGCAGGCTACGCAATCGGGAAAATCGATACAGAGGAAGCAGACCGGACATTAAAATTACTGGAAGAGATTGCACAAATTGATGCATAATCCTGAGGTTTTCCCATGAACATCGAACTCAGTAAAAAATTACTGGATCAGCTCATTAATTTATCCGGCAGGGTATCTGATAAGCTTGGCCGCTATATTACTCTTATGGAGGTCTGCGGCACCCATACTACTGCCATATCCAAAAGCGGCCTTCGGGGATTGCTTTCTCCCTACATGGAGCTTCTCAGCGGTCCGGGATGCCCCGTATGCGTGACAGACCAGACAGATATTGATAGAATGATTGCCTTTGCCGGATTACCGGGTGTTGTTATTGCAAGCTTCGGCGATATGATACGCGTTCCCGGCACATATGCCTCGTTGGAAGTTGAACGGGCAAGGGGCGCCCGGATAGAAATATGCTACTCTCCTCACGAAGCTCTATCCTATGCGGTACAGCATGCTGACAAAGAAACTGTTTTTCTTGGCGTGGGTTTTGAAACAACAACTCCCGCTGTTGCCTTGAGCATAATGGAAGCAAAGGCGCTTGGTATAAATAATTATTCTGTTCTTTCAGTGCACAAACTTGTTCCACCGGCAATGAAAACACTCCTTGTTGACCCCGATCTTAAAGTTGACGGATTTATCCTTCCCGGACATGTGTCTGTAATAACAGGCAGAAAGGTCTTCGATTTTATTGCATCCGAACATGGAATACCGTCAGTAATAGCAGGATTTGAACCTATTGACATCATGGAGGCAATATCACTGCTCTTAAAACAGATAGTCGAAAAAAGAGCGGAAACAATAAACGGTTACAAACGCCTTGTCAGTGAAGAAGGCAATATGAGGGCTAAAAAAGCTATTGAAGATGTGTTTGAACCTGCTGATGCATCTTGGCGGGGATTCGGCCCGATTCCTGAGAGCGGTCTTGTATTCAAAAAAACATATGCAGATTTTGATGCGGCATTCCGGTTTCCCGTGAAAGTTCCCCACGCCCTGCCCCCTGAAGGATGTTCCTGCGGCGAGTTGTTAAAAGGGAAGATTAAGCCGGATCAATGCCCTCTGTTTTCCGCTGTGTGCACACCGTCAGACCCTATAGGGCCCTGCATGGTCTCATCGGAAGGAGCCTGCGCGGCATATTTTAACTACGGCGATGAAGAATAGGAGATGCGAAATATGACTTCTCAAAAAAACAGCGGCATCATCCTCCTTTCCCATGGCGACGGCGGGATGCTTACCCATCAACTTCTGGAGAAATATTTTTTACCCTCCTTCAGCAATATACTTCTTGAGGGGCTCACTGATGCGGCATCATTTCCCGTAAGACAAGGAAAAATGGCAATGACAACAGATTCTTTTGTTGTTGATCCCATATTTTTTCCCGGAGGAGATATTGGAAAGCTTGCCGTGTGCGGCACTGTAAACGATCTTGCTGTAAGCGGCGCTAAACCGCTCTATCTGACAGCATCCTTTATTATAGAAGAGGGGTTTCCTATTATTGATCTGGAACGAATCATCGCCTCTATGTCGCAGGCCTGCCGTGAAGCAGATGTAATGATTGTTGCCGGGGATACAAAGGTTGTCGGACGGACTCAGGCAGATAAAATATTTATAACTACTGCCGGCATCGGATATATGCTTCCTGAAGCTGATCTGGGTTATAACCGCATAGAACCGGGAGATGCGATAATCGTAAACGGGCCCATGGGAAATCACGGTCTTTCCATTTTACTCGAACGGCAGTCCTTCAGTTTTGACACAAAAATATTGAGCGACTGTACGCCCCTTAACATTCTCACAGAAGGCCTGATCAAAAATTTTAAGGGTATCAAGTTTATGAGGGATTTAACACGCGGCGGACTTGCCACATGCATAAAAGAAATCGCCTTGTCGGCAGAAGTGGATATAAAACTTAACGAGCCTGATATCCCTATTGATGATGAGGTAAAAGGCATTACCGAAACCCTCGGCCTCGATCCCCTCTATCTTGCCAATGAAGGTAAATTCCTGATTATAGCTTCAAGCGAAGAAGCCGAAAGCATCCTGGAGTATTTAAGAAAAGATCTCTGCGCCCTGCAATCAGGCATAATCGGTCTTGTTGGAACAGGGAAAGGCAATGTCTATCTCAAAACAGCCCTGGGTGGAACAAGAAGGCTCACTATGCTTACCGGTGCACCCCTGCCGAGAATCTGTTAGAATAATACCAATTCAAATTCAGTTACAAATCCCTGTGTCAATAAAAATATGATTGAATATTGTTTAAGAAAACAGCCATAGTTGCGAAAATAATATCAGATATCAATATTGATTTCAATCGCTGATAACGGCCTAAATCCACCACCTGATTTTTCATCCCCCTCCGAGCCACCTTAAAAGGTAG
>CAZHHX010000035.1:0-40022 GCA_964532465.1 uncultured Syntrophorhabdaceae bacterium
TTCTTCTGACGGGGGCAGCCCATTGTCTTCCTTCATTCAGTACTGATCTTTTATTTTACTGATACAGCTTCCATAAGAATCCGGTAAAAATATAGCATACGTATTTTTTACCGACATATTTCATATTAACTTTATTCATAAACAGGTGGGTTCCTGAGCATTTTGTCTGTTTTTTCACTTGGTCGCTGAGCGGCATATTTGATACGGTTTCATTGCGAGGGTCGTATCGAGCAATAATCTCCATGACCCGCAAGCGGGTACCCCGCGGTCTGCTTTGCCTTGTGATCCTCCGAACCTGTGAAATAATTGATACTGCCCTATTTTTCGTCATTCCGGCGAATACTTTGAAGGGCACAAGTGCCGGAATCCAGGAATTTCAACAGGTTGCAAAGACACTGGACCCCGGTTTTCACCGGGGTGACTGCTAAAGATTAATTCTTACACAGGTTCTCCAGCATATGTTCAGTGCGTCTGCGGCCTGCAAATCCTCGCTGTCAGTTGCTTATCAAAGGTAAGGGTTATTGTATGGAAGAGAGAGTTTGAAAACACTATAAAAATTGATTATATATCAAATTCAAGAATAAACCGGGTTCCCCTGTCCCGCTCTGTTGTGATGGTTCCATCGAGTTGTTCCGTCAGGAGACGAACAAGGTGAAGGCCGAATCCTTCGGGGCTTTCAGGATCAATTGCGTCGGGAATTCCCATGCCGTTGTCTGCAATGATGAGTATCACATGACTGCCTTTTTTCACTGCAGACAGAGTTATCAATCCATCATCCTTGTTTGGGAAGGCATATTTCATGGTATTGGTCATAAGTTCATTGATGATGATTCCCAGAGGGGAGAGAATCTCCACGGGAAGTATAAAATCATCAACAGTTACTTCTGTGTTTACCGTCATTTTGGCAGGAAATGTTCCGACAATCTCATTGACCAGGGGTGCAAGATAATCATTGGCAGGCATCCCGGTCATGTCCTTCGATCTGTACAGCTTATCGTATAAAACCATCATGCTCTGTAAACGGTTTCCAGCGTCACTAAGGACAGCAGCAACTGAAGGGTCTTTCTGGCTGTCTGCCTGCAGGGAGAGGAGACTCTTCATGGTGGCCATGTTATTTTTGATGCGGCGGTGAACTTCTCTGAGGATGAGTTCCTTTTCGGAGAGGAGGGACTTAACCTGGTCTTCTGCCTGTTTGCGTTCGGTAATGTCACGACAAATGCTCATTATCGCGGGCTGACCATCCCATATGATCCGACGGGAACTCGCTTCAGTCGGAACGAGTGAACCGTCCTTACGCTGATGTACGGTTTCAAAGGTGAGGCGGCCTTGCTTCATCAATCGGGCTATCCTGTCCGGCGCGTGCCGGCTTTCCTCCGGTGAATCCACCTGGTTGACCGTCATGGACATCAGTTCTGCCTGTGAGTAGCCGAGGCGCTCGAAAGCCATAAGGTTGGCTGACAGTATCCGGGCTTTCTCATCGTGGATGAAAATTACATCGTTGGCGTCATCAAATAAGAGTCTGTATTTCTCTTCGCTCTCTTTCAGCGCTTCCTCTGCATGCTTGCGCTCTGTGATATCTTCGCCTGAACTTAACAGTCCGATGATTTTTCCATCCGCATCCCTGAACAGGGTGTTGTGCCAGAGAATCATTAGTTCATTACCGCTTTTCGTGATCACCGGGTTTTCGTAGGTTAATACACTTTCTACTTCTCCGTTTACCAGCTTATTGAAAACTTCTTTTACTTCCACCCGCGATTTTTCAGGGAGGCAGGTATCGAACCAGTTTTTTCCGATGAGTTCGCCTCTGTTATAACCGAGCAGTTTGTACCCGCTGTCGTTCAGCAGGATAATGTTCCCTTTGCTGTTCAGGGAAATGATCAACTCGGCAGCTACATTGAGGTATCTCTCCGCAGTCTCTTTGCTTTCTCTGAGTTTTCGGTGCGCTTCATGCAGCTTGAATGCCATCTTGATGGAAGCATTAAGAACAATATCGCCGGAGTCCTTTACCACATAGCCGTAGGAGGTAATCCGTTCCGTCTTTTCTACTATCTCGGGCTGGGTATAGCTGGAGAGGAAGAGGATGGGGACATCTCTTTCCTTGAGGATGATCTCGGCCGCTTCTGTTCCGTCCATCTTCCCTTTACCCATGTTGATATCCATGAGGATAAGATCAATATCCGGGGCGGTTTGCGCAATATCAATCGCTTTTTCTCCTGAAGAGGCAATAATGACATTATACTCGCGCTTCTGGAGCATTTGCTTCTCTATAATTGCGATCATGGCCTCGTCTTCAACGAGGAGGATGTTTTTTCTGTCTGACATGGATGCCTCCGTTGTCAGTTTCGGGAACTATGTATTCCCATAGAAAGCTCTATTGCCATACCATCTTGAAAAATCATAGAGCGACCTCTTCGATCGTTATTTGTTATTCTTTGGAGTATAGCGCAGAATCAAGAGGAAGTAAACTCGATATCAGGAAGGGTTCCCGCGCTTCAGGGAAAAACAGCAAAGTGCAGTATATTGCCGCAGATGAACGTTTCCTATATGCCGTTGCCCGACCAAGTGAAAAAGGCAGACAAAACCGCTCAAAAAGCAGATCAAACAAGACATAAACTTTTGACAAAATCCATACATAAAGCCAGGATTAAAACTGAGAGGTTAATTTATAAAACATTTTTATGTTGAAAGATCAAAAATATGGTTTAATATATCCGGCTGCCATGAAAATATGCATTGTCACTCCGGAATATCCTCCTGACCAGTGGGGCGGGCTTGCAGTGACTGTAGCGCGCGTTGCGCGCCATGTCCGTGATATGGGAATGGAGGTCCATGTTGTTCATTTTATGGTAACGGATGAACTGCTCGTTCTTCTTGATGAAAACAGACATGATCATGCCATGGACGGGATTGTTGTCCACAGGCTGTCGGTAGGAAAAGAAGACCTTTCCGGCAGACCGCTTACCATGTGGGATTGTCCTCATACACGTACCTTCAAAATGATGCATCAGTCGCTGGAGCTTCTCCATAATGCCGAATCCTTTGATCTTTTTCACAGTTTTTTTCTCTATCCTCTCGGTTATATCACCGGATTTTTTGCGCGGAAAGCGGGCAGACCTTTTATCGCGACTATTGTAGGCAACGATATAAAAAAATACATCTTCAGCCCGGAAAAGGTTGCCATGTGCAAAAGCGGTCTGGAACTGGCGGACAGAGTCACAGCATTGAGCCGGGATCTCCTTGACATGGCAGACGTGCTTACGCCTGTGAAAGATAAAGGAACGGTTATTTACAATTCTGTTGAAATACCGGCAGAGTCATGGGCTGCCTCCGACAAAAACATAATTTTCCGGATTGGCTGTGCAGGTATCTTTAAATATGCGAAAGGACTGCCGTATCTCTTTAAAGCAATAGCGCAGTTGCGAAAAAAACACAATATTGTCCTGAAATTGACGGGTATGTTCCGCCCTTCGGAAGAGCGGGTCTATAAAACAATGATTCAAAAAACAGGCATTGAGAATATTCTCCTTTTTTATCCCGCCCTTCCTCACGACAGGATAGCGGAATGGCTTATCAACCTTGACGCCTTTGTCCTTCCTTCAGTCTCGGAGGGCTGTCCGAACATCCTTATGGAAGCAATGGCCTGCGGCATTCCCTGTGTTGCTACGCGCGTCGGGGCAGTAGAAGACCTGATGGAGGATGCCCTGTCCGGGTTTGTTGTTCCCTGGGGCAATTCCCGTGCTATTGCCGACGCGCTGGAGCGCATTATAAATCTGCCTGACAGGGGTTTATCTCTCGGGGCCGCTGCCAGAGAAGGAATGAAAGAATTCTCTAAAGAACGGGAGCGGAAGGCCTGGGAAGAACTGTATTCGGAGATTCTTTTCAGGAAGGATTCATAATACTTCGTTCTGCGCCGCAGGTTTTTTCAAAAGTTTCAGGAAAACTTGCCCATGATAAGAAAAAAATATGCCGAAGATCACTGGATAAGGTCGTCAGATCAGGTAAAGTCACTGCAAATCTATATGGATCAGCAGAAAAAAGCTTACAGCAGGATCAAGAACCACTATGTAATGGAACTGCTGGGGGATTTGAAAGGCAAAACCTTCCTTGATTATGGCTGCGGAGCGGGGATGTTTGTTGTCTATGCCGCCGGACAGGGCGCTTCACGCGTTACAGGAGTTGACGCGGAAGAGACTGCTCTTTCAACAGCCCGCTTCTTTGCCGCGCGGGAAGAGGTTGAAAATCGCTGTGAATGGATAGCAAGGGAAGATTTTCCGGTTTTTATACCCCCTCTTTCCTTTGATGTGATTCTTTTGAAGGATGTTATTGAACATATAGAAGATGATGATGCTTTGCTCCAAAAAGCTTCGCGAGCTCTCAAACCTGACGGGACAATAGTCCTGAGCACTCAGAATAATCTTTGTCTTAATTATTTAACCCAGGGGCTGTATCATCGCGTCCTTCTTCAGGAAAAAGACTGGTACGGGTGGGACGAAACTCATCTGCGTTTTTACTCGCCCCGCGGTCTTGCAAGGAAATTGGAAGACGCAGGTTTAAGGCCCGTTGCCTGGAGATCTGCTTACATCATCCCGCACAAATTCCCGGCATTGCCTTCTTCTGGAAAAGAATTTTATCGTTTGGAATCGCTGTCTCTTATCGATAAAGCCCTCGGCCGTATTTTCCCCTGGAACCGCCTCGGGTGGAGCCTGATGGTAAAGGCAGTGAAGGCAGGGCAGATAAGGGTTCCCATAAAACAGTTCAATAACTCCGTACTGGAGGTCTGGCAGTAATAGATATGGTTAAGAAATAGTTTATCCCGGCAGCGGTTGAATATGCCACATTTTTAGCCGATTCCTATCCTGTTTTGAATCAGTATCGGTTCCGGCTTCCCTTCAGGAAGATATTCTTAAAAAGCTGAGCGCACTGTCTGTGTCCTCCTGTAAGACCCTGTCATTACTTGAAACTGAGGCAGGCGGGTATGATTGAAGGCGAATTGGTATCAGCCTATGGCAGCAGGATTTAACAAAAAAGTTGAACTTACCGTGAATAAGGGATATTATAAGACGCTTTATGATGAATTCACACGACTCGACACAGAAATACTCAAAAAAAGAACAAATAATTCATGACGCAAAAGGCATAATAAAATCACTCGGTCTTGTCTTCGGGGATATCGGCACAAGTCCTATTTATACATTGACGGTGATTTTCCTTTTACTGAAGCCGACCTATGATAATGTTGTCGGCGTTCTCTCTCTCATTGTCTGGACACTGATAATACTTGTTTCTGTCGAATACGGGTGGCTTGCCATGAGTCTCAGTGAAAAGGGCGAAGGAGGCACGATAGTCCTGAGGAGCATACTTTTGCGGTACGTCAGGAAAAGCAGAAATGCTGTATTTGTCACAATTCTTAGTTTTGTAGGCATCTCTCTGCTTGTAGGCGACGGCGTTATTACTCCTGCCATAAGCATACTCAGCGCCGTGGAAGGAATTCTTCTTGTTCCGGGCTTTAAAGAAACAAAACAGATGACACTGATAATCATTGCGAGCATCATCGCTTTTTTACTCTTTATCTTTCAGAAAAAAGGAACGGAAAAAATTGCAGGCGCCTTCGGCCCTATCATGCTTGTATGGTTTTTGGCGCTCGGCATATCCGGTATTATATCCATCATTCAGACTCCCTCTGTCCTGAAGGCTGTTAACCCGTACTACGCGTTCAGGTTTTTTTATGAAAACGGTCTTGCAGGTTTCTTTGTCCTTTCAGAAGTAATCCTATGCGCGACAGGAGGTGAAGCTCTCTATGCCGATATGGGGCATCTTGGACGTAAGCCTATTATCAGGGCATGGTATTTTGTGTTTGTCGCGCTGCTGCTGAATTATCTCGGACAGGGCGCGTTTGTCATTAATCAACCGGCCAGCGCATGGAATGTTCTTTTCGGCATGATGTTGTACGAATCGAAATTATTATATATCCCCTTTCTGATTCTCAGCATCGTTGCCACAGTTATTGCTTCCCAGGCGCTTATCAGCGGCATGTTTTCTATCTTTTATCAGGGGATTAATACCCGTTTAATGCCCATGTTCAAAGTTGAATATACTTCAACGGAAATGAGATCACAGATTTATATCGGATTTGTGAACTGGTTTCTCTTAGTATCAGTGCTGTTTATCATTTTCCTGTTTAAAGAGTCCAACAAGCTTGCTGTAGCATACGGGTTTGCCGTAACAGGCACCATGACTTTGACCGGCATTATGATGACAATGATATTCTATTTGAGAAAAGAGAGGACCAAAACACTTATCGCTCTTTTTGTTACCATTGTAGATGTAGCCTTTCTTGCTTCAAATACGTATAAATTGCCGAACGGAGGATACTGGTCACTTATCATTGCGGCTATCCCTTTGAGCATAATCCTTATATATACTGCAGGTCAGAGAAAACTTTACCGGTCTGTCCGCCCTCTGAAGCTTGACACCTTTCTTTTCAGCTACAACCAGCTTTATAAAGAGTTGAATAAAATAAAGGGTACCGCCCTTTTTTTTGCCCGTGATGTAAAGAAAATCCCCTCTTATATTGTTCATACGATGTTTATGAACAATATCATCTATGAAGACAATATTGTCGTTTCTCTTGTTACAACGGATGAACCCTTTGGTGTTAACGGTTTTTTTAAAGAGGACCTTGCCGATGGACTACGGTATTTTGAAATTCAGATGGGATATATGGAAATGGTAGATATTGAAAAAATACTCAAAAATGCCGGAATTATTGAAAAAAGCATCTTTTACGGGCTTGAAGAGATAGCCACCCATAATTTCATATGGAAAATATTCTCTGTTTTCAAAAAACTTGCCCCTCCCTTTGTGCAGTTCCATGATTTACCTTCCAACAAACTTCACGGTGTTGTCACAAGGACAGAGATGTAGTTGAAATCATGCTCTATTCTTTACGGCTTTTTCAATTTGTTTCAGACGGGAAAATTAATAGTATAATTTAATGGGCGTCGCCCTCACTCATAACCATTTGTTTTTTTGATCTTGAGATGAGGCTGATCCTTGATATCCCCAGTATCTGGGCTGCCTTGGTTTTGTTGCCGCCCGTATAATCGAGGACTCTCCTTATATGATCATTTTCAATTTCTTCAAGAGTCTTCAGGGGGGTGTCCATTGGTCCATTGTCGCCGAATCCCGCGTTTTCGAGAAAATAGCTGGGCAATGATTTCTTCTTCAATTCATTCGAAGACTCTACGATGACGGCGCTGTTGATGATGTTCATCAGCTCACGGATATTGCCGGGATAATCGTATCTGGTAAGGTATTTCATCACCCCTTCAGATATCTTCTCGATCTTCTTGCTGTTCATCTGGCAGAACCTGCGCAGGAAGTGATATGAAAGCAGCGGAATATCCCCTTTTCTCTCCCTTAACGGAGGGAGATAGACGGAGTTAATGTTGAGACGATAGAAAAGATCTTTCCTGAAGTTGCCTTTCTTCATCTCCTCGTGGAGGTTTTTATTTGTAGCAGCGATGATCCGCACATCAACCTTAAGGTTTTTTGTCGAACCGAGACGGAAGAATTCTCCTTCCTGGAGAACACGGAGCAGCTTTACCTGGATGGGAAGGGCCAGTTCGCCTATCTCATCGAGAAAAAGCGTTCCCCTGTCAGCCTCTTCAAGAAATCCTCTCTTGTTGGATGTCGCGCCGGTAAAAGCCCCCTGGCTATGTCCGAAAAATTCCGACGCAAAGAGTTCGCTCGCGAAAACACCGGCATTTACAGCAACAAAGTTCTGTCCATTCCGCTTGCTGATCCGGTGAATCGACCGGGCAATAAGCTCTTTTCCCGTGCCGCTTTCTCCCCATATGAGGACACTGTTGTCGGTGATTGCCATCTTCTCCACTGTGGAGAAAACATCATTCATCTTCGCGTCCTGCGTGACTATTTCCTTGAATGCCTCTTTAAATCTGAGATTAGCCGCTGCCGTCAATTCGGATTCAACGTTTCTGGAGGCCCTCCTCTGTTCCAGCGCAGTGTTCATTAGGTTCAGGAGGCGGTCGTTATCAACCGGTTTTGTCAGGTACTCGATAGCGCCCAGTTTCATGGCAGCTACGGCAAGAGAGACATCCTCCACACCGGTAAGAACGATGGTTTTTACATCAATACTTTCTTCATAGATCCTCTTGAGGATGTCGAGTCCCGTCACTTCGGGCATATCCATGTCGAGGAGCAGCAGGTCATAGTTGCCGTCCTTGATTGCATCATAAGCTTTTGTGCTGTTGGACAGCGTGGTTACATCAAAAGTACCGGCCTGAAGAAGAAAAATATTCAGGTAGTTGAGCACTGCCTGATCGTCATCTATTACAAGAATTCTATCCACTTCAGCCTCCTTAAGGACTTATGGGAACATAGATGGAGAACGTTGTTCCTACACCTGCTTTGCTTTCCACTTCAATTCTGCCTTTATGTTCTTTGATTATCCCGTAGGCAATGGAAAGTCCGAGGCCTGTCCCGCCCTGGTTCCTTTTTGTCGTATAAAAAGGATCGAAAATCTGTTTCACCGTCTTCTCATCCATACCCTTGCCGTTGTCGCTCACTTTCAGCACGATCTCCCTGTTATTCGGCCTGTATGTTGAAACCACAATGGAGCCCCGCGGTTTGTCTATAGACTGGGACGCGTTTATAAGGACATTCACGATAACCTGTTGCAGTTTTTGGGCATTGCCCGTAATCTCCGGCAAGTCCGGGTCGAATTCAGCTTTAACATCGGCCGTTCTTCGGACCTGGTTGTCCACGAGTCTCAGGCAGGCCTCTGTAATAGCGTTCACATTTACGCTCTCGTTAAGAAGCCCCTCATCGCGTTTCGCGAATTTTCTCAAACCGTCTACAATCCCTTTAATTCTGTTTGCCCCCTGTACCATGTCGTCTACAAGAACCGGAATGGACTGTCTGAATATCTCATAGTTGAGACGGGCAATGCGAAGATCAGGACGCGCTTCGTAGGTACGGTCAAGTATGGGCATTATATCGTTGAGCGCCTCCTGTACAATAGTCAGATTACCCCGGATAAAGGTGTTGGGGTTGTTAATCTCGTGGGCAATACCGGAAACAAGCTGTCCGAGAGACGCTAATTTATCGGCCTGGAGCAGTTGCTGTTCCATATTTTTTTCTTTTGTGATTACGCGGGATATTTCCAATGCCCCTGTAACCTGGCAATCAGCGTCAATTATCGGGTATGCCCGAAGAAGATAATGCTCTCCATCCACTATCTTTTCCAGCGACACCGAGGCGCTTTCCTTAAAAACCTTCCCTATAAGGCAGTCTTCACAGGGTTTATCCAGGTTGAATATGCGTTTGTAGCATTTTCCTTTGTTGCCGACACCCTTCTGGTTCGACATAAGGATATTGAAGTCGGGATCAATAACTGCAACTGTATCGGTAATCGTTTGGAAGAGCAACTGGAGCCTCGTTTTGCTCTCCCTCAGCTTCTTGGTGAGGGAGACAAGCTCCTGGTTTTTTGTGACAAGGAGGTTCTTCTGGTTCTCCAGATCGAGCGTTCTCTGGAGCACGTTCTTTTCAAGATTCTCATTCTGCTCTATAAGCTTCCGTTCCAGTTCCTTGCGTATCCGTATGTCTTTATAGACGGACTCAACACAGTTCTCGCCGTCCACATCAATGATGATGTAAGAACCTATTACAGGGATAGGGGTTCCATTGCGGTCAAGCAATGTAAGATCGAAACGTTCTATAAACCCATCCTGCTTCAGCTTTTCATATATAATCGACCGGACCCCCGGATCCTCATACAGTCTGTCACGGACAAAATTAAGGTGGACTGAACCATCTTCAGGGTATTGAAGAAGGCGGTAGAATTCTCTATTAGCCTTCATGATGTCGCCGTTGAAACGTGAAATGAGCATCGGCGTCGGCGCATCCTTAAAAAAGTCCTCGTATCTTTTTTTTGATTTCTCCAGTTCCTGCGTCTTCTTGCTTACCAGTTCCTCAAGGCTTCCTGCGTACTGCTTAAGTTCCCCGGCCAGTTCGCGCCGTTCGACGGTATTTGAGATTTTGAGGCTGATTTCTTTAACAAGCCTTTTTGCCCCATCGGAGAAAGGAGTCTTTTCCTGAAAAAGTATCTCTATAGCGCCCCTCTTCCTGCCGGCTACCATGACATCAAAGGCCAATGTCTCCGTTATGCGCTCCTTCGGCAACGGTCGCGCGGTATATTCAATTCCATCGAACCGGATTGAAACGGAAGCGGTTTCCGATAATCGGAGACCATTGATAAGGTGAGCGGTGACAGTCTTGAACCTTTCACCGGGATTGTCGTCAATCCTGAGTTCCGCGCTAATGCTGTACAGGCACTCCAGTTCTCTGATACGTCTGTTAAGAACGTCTGAAATCTCTGCCGCTTCAGGGAATGATTCCATCTGCCCTCTCCTTTAAAGCTTAATAGTTTATACGGGACATTTGCAGTATACCATAAAATAATCCATTGAAACCATAAGTTTCACAGTATACAAAAACAGAGGGGCAGGACACCGGTCCTACCCCTCTGTTGAATACTTCATGCATTCCTGTTTTTAAACTTATGGTCTCAGTTTTGCTCTCAGCTTTGTGTTAAAGTAATGGTCGCTGAAAAGGTAAGGGGTTTTTTCAGTATTTATAGGATTCAAATCTACGGTAATGCTGCTGAAACGTCCCTTTCCCGTTGCTGTGGAAAATTCCTTAGCCAGGAAGTCCTTACCCCAGAAACCGTCGGCTGCCAGATTGCCGTAAAATGTCACAGTTTCACCTATCTCGCTAAAAATCTGATCCACTGACGAGTATTGCATGTCCGCGGCCAATCTTCGAGCAAGTTCACCTATAATCTGCCAGTTCTCCATGCCTGTTTTCGGCTCGAAGACCTTTGCAAACCTCTGAACTCTCCTGTCGCAGGTTGTGTATGACCCGCTTGTTTCCACAGGCATGGCCGCAGGTAAAACTACATCTGCTTCCAGCGCCGTTTCTGTCATGAAATGATCCACCACAAGCATAAACTCGGCTCCGCCGATAAAATTCAGGTTTGATACGTCATGGAGCGGGTCTTCTCCAAAGATCAAAAGAGCCTTGATCCTGTCGCTCTCCAAAGCATTTACAAGGTCAACAGGTTTAAAAAGCATCTTCAGGTCAGCCTTCCATTTTTTGCCAAGGTCGTCGATCTTCCCTGTTTCTCCGCTGTTAATGAAGCCGGGAAGGTATTTTGAATCAAGGCCCATATCCACAAGACCCTGAGAATTCGAGAAATCCCGGAGAATTATGAGGCCGTTGCCGGGTTTGCCTATTTTTCCTGTCAGCATCATCAGGTTGCCCAGCGCCTGCAGGTCGTTTTTGGACTTCTCCCAGATAGAATCAACACTGTAAAATACGACTACATTTGTATCGGGTTTGCTTACAAGATTGTATAAATCTGCAATCTTTGCAGCGTCCACACCCGTCATCCCGGCGACAGAGTCAAGGCTGAATTCCGAGAGTGATTCCCTGAATGCTTCGTACCCTTCCGTTCTGTTTTGAACAAAGTTTTTATCTTCGAGCCCCTTGTCGATTACGGACTTGCAGACGCCCTGTATGAGCGCCGTATTCGTGCCCCGTTTTGAGTCTATCCAGAGGTCGGATACCTTATTGAGGGGGATCTCAGAGGAATTAACGGTAACAATCCGGGACCCTCTTTTCTGGGCTGATTTAATCTTCAGTTCCGCAATCAGATTATCCTCTGAAAGGTCCGCATTCATCACGATGATCACGTCGGCTGCCTTAAAATCATCCATGGTTGTTGTGGAGACGGTGAGACCGAACATGTCGTCAAGACAATCCTGTTCAACATTATTCATAAGGTTGCTGAAACTCCCGATATTATTGGTTTTGAGTCCTGCCCGGGCAAATTTCTGCAAAATGTAGAGTTCTTCATTGGTCATCCTCGGCGATCCGAAAACAGCAACAGAATCCGGCCCGTATTTATCTACAATAGACTTTATCTTATCGGCTGCGCTGTCAAGAGCATCATCCCAGCTTGCCTCAATATGACGGCCTTTTTTCTTAAGCATCGGTTTCAGGAGCCTTCCATTGTCGAGCATATACCGGTATCCGAAACGGCCCTTTGAACAGAGATAGCCTTTATTGTGAGAGGAACCGTTCACGTTGGCCACGGTAAAGCAGTTGTCGTAAAAGATTTTGTAGTTTAGATTACATCCCATAGAGCAGAAGCTGCAGACTGATTCAACCTTGTCGGATGCCCAGGGTCCCGGTTTTTTGAAGGGCATTTTCTCGGAGATGGCGCCCGTTGGGCAGGCGGCAATACAATTTCCGCAGGATATGCAGTTGGTCTGGAGAAGTTTTTTCTCCATTGAAGGTTTCACAACAGATTTGAATCCTCTGTAGACGAAGCCCAGGGCCGATATTTTCAGAATTTCCGAGCAGGTCCTTACACAGCGGCCACAGGCAATACATTTGTTCGGGTCAAGGTTTATAAAGGGGTGGTTGTAATCTACCTTATATTGTCTTACATCCCCAAGAAACCGGCTGATATCCACGTCAAAATCGGTTGCGTATTTTCTTAAAGAGCAGTCGAAGAGAGCTGAGCAGCCGCATTCCAGACACCGTGATGCCTCGGTCATTGCCTGTTCCTCGGTAAATCCAAGTTCCACTTCATCAAAAGTCTTTGTCCTTTGGGCAGGCGCGAGTTCTCCCATCCGCTCCTTGGGTATCTTTATGACAGGGAGAAATTCGCTGTCAGGTATGTCTCCGTAGCTTTCCTTGCGGCTTACAAAACCCATTGATGCCGGTTCAGCCGCGGTTTTGCCGATGTAATTATCTATTGCTTCTGCCGCGCGCTTGCCGTGGGCTATAGCATCTATTGCCACAGCGGGTCCGGTGACTACATCTCCACCGGCAAATACACCGGGGATAGAGGTCGCAAGTGTTTTATCGTCTGTAATAATACCGTTCCAGCGTGTTGCCTTGAGCTGGCCGTCGGAACAAATTGTGCCGAGATCGATATCCTGACCTATTGCCGATACAACAAGATCGCATTTCAGATTATATTCCGATCCTGCCTTGGGCACAGGACTGCGCCTGCCGCTTGCATCCGGCGCGCCGAGTTCCATCATAATGCAGGTTAGGGAGTCAAGACGGCCATTAGCGGCAACAATAGCTGTCGGCGCTGAAAGATAGATAATCTCCACGCCTTCCTCAAGCGCCGCGTCAATCTCCATCTCATGGGCAGGCATCTCTTTCTTTGTCCTTCTGTAGAGGATAGTGACTTTTTTAGCGCCCATCCTCAGAGCCGACCGGGCCGCGTCGATGGCGGTATTTCCACCACCCACAACGACTATATCTTTATCTTTGAGTTGAGGCACATCCTCATTCTGAAGCTGGCGGAGAAATTCTACACCGCCTACAATGCCCTCTGTCGTATCCTCTTCCGGGAGTCCCATGCCCTTAGCATTCTGGGCTCCCATTCCAAGAAAAACAGCGTCATATTCATCTCTGAGGCTTTGCAGGGTAAAATCCTCTCCGAGGCGAACATTCTTCCTTACTTCCACGCCGAGGTCTGTAATCCAGGCAATTTCCCTGTCAAGCATTGCCTTGGGTAAGCGATATTCAGGGATACCGTAGCGGAGCATCCCTCCAAGGTGGGACGATCTTTCAAAGATGGTCACCGTGTAACCCGTAATGGTGAGGAAGTAAGCACAGGTAAGGCCGGCAGGTCCGCCGCCGACTACAGCCACTTTCTTCCCGTTCTTCGGGGGAAGTTCAGGAGCCCAGGGGTCCTCTATATCAATGTCCGAGGCATACCGTTTCAGGTAGTCGATGCCTACAGGACTATCTACGTGGTTACGGCGGCACACGGCCTCGCATTCCCTTACGCAGACCCTGCCGCAGACAAGCGGCAGAGGGTTCTTCTCTTTTATCAGCTTTACCGCTTCTCTGTTTCTGCCCATGGCAATAAGGGCGATATAACCCTGTACGTCAACGCCGGCAGGACATTTTTGCGTGCATGGCCCCAGGCAGTCGGCATAGTGATTCGAAAGAAGCAGTTCAAGAGCAGTCTTTCTTGACTGTTTTATCCTTTCATTATCGGTAAAAATGACCATTCCGTTCGTTACCGGGCTGGAGCAGGAAGGAATCAGCTTCTCAAGGCCTTCCACTTCAACAACGCAAAGGTAGCAGGACCCGTATGGGGGCAGCTTGGGGTCCCAGCAGAGGGTAGGGATGTCGTCAATATTGTGTGCCCGGACAACTTCGAGAATAGTCTGTCCAGGACTTGCTGTATAAGGTTTTCCGTTTATCGTCACTCCTATTTCTTGAGTCATATGCATTCTCCATCGTTAGTTTATTAAAACCGCACCGAATTTGCAGGTCTCAAAGCATTTACCACATCTCACACATGCCGCAGGATCAATTTCATGAGGTTTCTTTTTCTCGCCTTTGATAGCTTCTGAAGGACAAGCCTTGGCGCAGAGCATACATCCCTTGCAAGCATCGGCCTTTATGGTATAGGTAAGAAGGGCGGAACAACTGTGGGCAGGACATTTTTTGTCCCTGATATGCGCCTCATATTCCTCCGGGAAGTATTTAAGGGTTGTAAGCACCGGATTCGGCGCAGTCTGACCAAGACCGCAAATGGTATTATTTCTTATCTGATACGCAAGGTCTTGCAACAACGCAACATCACCTTCCACGCCGTTACCGTCGGTAATCCTTTCCAGAATTTCCAGCATCCGTTTTGTCCCGATACGGCAGAAGGTGCATTTCCCGCAGGACTCGTCCTGAGTGAAACGAAGAAAAAATTTGGCCATGTCGACCATGCAGGTTGTTTCGTCCATAACTACGAGACCGCCGGATCCCATAATAGCGCCTGTTTTGTTGATCTTCTGGTAGTCGATCTGGAGATCACCCATGGAAGCAGGGATACATCCGCCCGAAGGACCGCCCATCTGCACGGCCTTGAATTTCTTGTTGTCCTTTATACCGCCGCCGATATCGAAAACTATTTCATTAATGGTAATCCCCATGGGGACTTCAGCCAGACCGCCTCTTGCGATCTTGCCTGCCAGGGCGAAGACCTTTGTGCCTTTACTGTCATCGGTGCCCATAGAGGAAAAAGCCTCGGGGCCGTTCATGATAATCCAGGTGATATTGGCGAAGGTTTCTACGTTATTGATATTCGTCGGTTTTTCCCAGAGCCCTTTGTTTGCCGGAAAAGGCGGCCTAAAGCGCGGCATGCCCCGCTTTCCTTCTATAGACGCGATAAGAGCCGTTTCTTCACCGCAGACAAATGCCCCGGCCCCTTCTTTGATTTTTATGGAAAAATTAACATTGGACCCGAATATATTCTTTCCGAGAAAACCCTTGCTGAGGGCCTGTCTAATGGAATCCCTCAGTGTTTTTACCGCTTTCGGATACTCAGCCCTGCAATAGATGTAGCCGTCTTCAGCACCGATAGCGTAAGCGCAGATCATCATTCCTTCGATCACGGAATGGGGATCACTTTCCAAAGTGCTTCGATCCATGAAGGCTCCGGGATCGCCCTCATCGGCATTACAGATGATATATTTATGATCGCCTTCGGCCTGCCGGGCAAACTTCCATTTGACGCCGCTTAAGAATCCGCCGCCGCCCCTGCCTCTTAAACCCGATCTGGTGATTATGTCTATCACATCTTCAGGCGTGTATTCTTTAAGCACTTTCTGGATGGCCTGGTATCCGCCGGCCGCTATGTACTCTTCAATTGAATTAGGATCAATAATGCCGCAATTTCTGAGCACAATCCGTTTCTGCTTGCTGAAAAAAGAGTCATCCTCAGAGGGCACATTGCTTTGTACAACCCATTCTGAAACAGGCTTGTCGGAAAGTATATGATCGGTCATGATCCGTTTTGCCTTTTCCGGGGTTACATCTCCGTAAATAAAGGAGCGGCTCTGCTCATCGATGACTTCCATGAGCGGCTCCCGATAGCACATACCGTTACAACCGGTCTCTTTCAATATAACCTGGATATTCTGTTTCTCTATTTCATCCTTTATAGCCTCATAGGTTTTATCTCCTCCGGCGGATACGCCGCAGGTTCCGAGGCCAACTTTGATTGTCTTCATCCCTTTCTCCTCGTTGTCTGTTATTCTTTTTGGGCCTGTTCCCTGTATTCATTCAAAAGCTGCTGTGCCTTTTTAGGCGTCAGCCGCCCATAGGTCTCATCGTTAATCATAATAACCGGGGAAAGTGAGCAGCACCCTAAGCAGGCAACTTTTTGCAGGGTGAAGAGGCCGTCTTCCGTGGTTTCATCACTGCCTATCTGGAGTTCACTCTCGATAGCCCTGATTATCATTGTCGAGGCATTCACGTGACATGCCGTGCCGTCGCAGACCTTGATAATATTCTTCCCCATCGGTTTTAAACGGAACTGGGAGTAGAACGTTATCACTCCGTAAATCTCGGCTGACGGTATTCCCACGATCTCACTGATGTAGTCGATTGCCGATTCAGGTATGTACCCGTATGTCTCCTGTGCAGACTGAAGAAGGGGGATAAGCGCTCCCATCTCGCCCTGGTACTTCCATAATTCAATTTTAAATCCCGAAAATCCGTGTTTACTCTGCTCCAATTTTATCTCTTCCGTTTGTAGCATCTATCCTCCTTATCCTAAAAAATATATTTGCAGCATTTTGAGTCCATGACAATCTCACTGTATGACATTCTTATGCCTCGAAAAGGATTAGTATGGGCCACTCCTTGATTCGCAGGATGCCGTCCAGGAATTTGAATTTTGTCCTTATGGTGTTCTCAATTTTGCTGAAACTTGTCCCTTTCATACCCTTTCCGCATGGCCCGGTGTAATATCCCTGCCGCGTAAACCCCGTTGAAACATGCCTTCTCAGAGCTGCTTCAGCATCGATTAACCATATGTTCTTTTCCACCGTTATAGCTCCATTTTAAGTATCCGATTTCTCTTTGTGATTAATTGCACTAATACTTAAATAAGCGTAATATCCATGCCAAACACCATTTACTGTTATTTCAATATAATAGCGTATTATGGAGATGAGACGAACTTCTTCCCTGGTGATAAACGATTTAGCACATAGGTGTCTCTACTGTTATCTAACATATTACAATAGTAAGGTGTTTAGCTATTCCATTAAATATTTTTATATATATATAAATTATACAGTATGTGCAGGTATTTTCCACCTGCGGTCTCTCCAGCATTTACAATGACAAAGCTCCGTTCTGACGCAGCTTATTCAATATAATTCTTTGCTATTAATAGCATGTTAAATAAATCACTTTCGCGGGAAAAACTGCGAGAGCGCCTTCCCCACTTTATAAAATAAACATACCAAATTTTTTAATATTCCTCAACGTTTTTCTCAATAAAGCTAAGGACATAATCTCGATTATGCATTGCCTGGGGATGCTCCCCGCGCCTTCTCTTGTGGAACAGCATCGGGTAAATTATTGATAACTTTCGAATACCGGCTTTCACGGGTATAACTACGTTTTTAGGCTTTTGCGGAGATAGCGAATAATAACTTGCGTTTTTAAGAAGTTCGGAGGTAAAAGATTGAATTTGCCGAAGACAGACAAATAGAAAGGAATAAAAAAACCGGCAAAATATGTATCAGTCGGTAATGGTTGTCGAAGATATATTTCTCAGATCGTCTATTTTAGTAATGGAATCGTTTCCGGGATAGAAAAACCCCTGGAATTTCAGTGGGTCGATCCTGATTGGGATTAAATCCAAATACGGCAAATTTTAAATGAGCTTAAAGAAGCTTAAAGAAGAACATCCTTGCATATTCATCAGGCAAGGAAAATCCCCAGTGTCCGGCATTTCCGTTATCGGACACTGGGGATAAGTTTTTTACTTACATTTGCATGAAGCGCCTTTGCCGCCAGCCTTCTTGGCAAAACTGTCTGCATCGGAGCTGTAGTCGAATTGCTTGACAAAACATGTATTTGAACCTCGTGCTGATTTCATCTGGGCAAAATCCCGTGAATCAACCTCAATTTTATCATTCGCACAGTACACACTGTACTTTGTCCCTGAATAACTGGTTGTCGATGCAAAAAGAGTAACCATTACAACAAAAATGCTTATCAGAATACATAAATTTTTCATAAAAACCTCCTTTCCGTGGATTAGGTATTGAAGTTCAGATTCATACCTATTGTATCGTCTTAAGCGCCTCTTTGGCTTTTTCAAATCCCTGGTCAGCAGCTTTCTTGATCCACTTTTTTGCCTCTGCAGGATTTTTCGGTACTCCGTCACCGTTGTAATATGCAACGCCAAGGTCGAATTGTGCTTGAGGCAATCCCTGGTCAGCAGCTTTTGTATAAAGCTTTACTGCTTCAGCTTTATTTTTTGGAATCCCGTCGCCATTATCATACATCACTGCAAGGTTATGTTGCGCCATGGCATATCCCTGGTCTGCCGACTTCTTATACCATTTTGCCGCTTCTGTTTTATTTTTTGGAACCCCGAACCCGTTGTCGTAGGAAACGCCGAGATTGTACTGGGCTAAAGAATGTCCCTGGTCTGCCGCTTTTTGATACCATTTCATTGTTTCTGCTCTGTTTTTCTGAACCCCGAGCCCGTCGCGATACATAACTGCCAGATTGTATTGCGCCTTGGCATCACCCTTTTCCGCATCCTTTTTAAACTCTGCGAAAGCAGTCTTGTAGTCCTTGTTCTTGTATGCGTTTATTGCCTTCTCAGGATCAGCCCATAGAGGGGCGACAGAGAGGACGAAAAATAACAAAGACAACAACACGGTTAAACGGAAAAATTTCATATACACCTCCATATATTTATTATTGACCTTTAAATTATTATAGATATAAGAGGTTTTATCAACATAATTTTGTTCATTAATATTTCGTGCCTGCATAA
The DNA here is from genome assembly GCA_964532465.1 of uncultured Syntrophorhabdaceae bacterium. GTDB lineage: Bacteria > Desulfobacterota > Syntrophorhabdia > Syntrophorhabdales > Syntrophorhabdaceae > JAPLKB01. The sequence continues at coordinate 18,920 of CAZHHX010000035.1, forward strand.
TGCCGCTGCCGCTGATAAATATTTTCTTGATTTTTTTTTAACTTCGGATAAAATGGAAAGAATAAATGTTGGCACAATGGGCGTCAATCAGCAGAATTTTTTTTGGCGATGAAATTTCCGATGGAGTTACCTTTTGTCGAGGATAAAGATTTGAACCGTTTCCTCTTTATAAAATACCTTATATGAAAGACGCCAGGACTCTTCTTGCATTTCCCTGCTCATACCCGCTTAAGGTATTCGGGAAAAACACAAACGAATTTTATGCTGCCGTGGCTGTTGTCATTGAAAAATATATTGCTGAAGGCGAAACTGTGTCCTATGCTACAAAGACCAGTTCGAGCAATAAATATCTCTCAATTACAGCAACCTTCAAGGCCCGCAGCCAGGAACATTTAACCGCAATCTATCAGGAACTGTCCCAACACAAATTTGTATTGATGATTATGTAATCCGGACAAACTGTACTTTGCTTGCCCATAAACACAAAGATTGCTCTCCGGATCAGGAGGAGCAGGAGTAATTATGCCGCTTCTTTTTAAATCGCTAAGTCATGGTGATGTTGCCTTCGGTTTTTTTAATATTGAAACAGACATAATATTGCTGAACAATTACTTTTTCTTTGCCAGCGATGTCTCTCATTACATTAGGGAGATAGCATGGCAGACTCCCCATGAATCCTGCGCAATGGACTGGAGTGCCTATATCCTTGAAGAAAAGCAGATCGGCAACCTGATGGGAGCGATAACCGGTGTGGATTTATGTGGTTTTATCGGGGAGGTTTATGGACATTTCCCTTTTCCCTATAAACCGGAGGAATTCAAACAACATACGGAAGGTTATGCGAAGAGGGAGCTTGTGGAAGATATCATAAAACGCTATGCTCCATTGACAAAGATTAAAGTTGTCACAGACGTAACTGCTAAAACCCTAAAAATAGGCGACTACATCTTTGATAAGAGGGGATTTCAGGAGCTTTTAACCTATCTATGGGTTGGCGGTTATCCCCGATGGATGGATGAGGCGCGGCCTGGCTACATTATAAATATGAAGGAATGTGCTGAACATTCTCTCCACCCGTTACTCGGTTTTAAATTGTAACCCCGATTTGCCTTCAATCATTCTATCCTATTGCCCCGCAGTAAAGGGCAGCTTGTCGGCACTGCTCTGTGTTCTATGAACGGATTCGAGATGGAATTACTCGAATGTCCACCTGCAAAGGCGCTTTTCCAGGAGGTTTATAGCCACATACAACATGAGTCCAAGTGTTCCCATGAGTATAATCCCGTTATACATGAGTACATAGTCAAATTTTGACCATGCGTCTATAATGAGATATCCTAAGCCTTCCTCAGTAGCAAAGGACTCCGTGAAGAAAAGGACCGCCACGCAAGTGCCTATGGCGATGCGCATTGAAGTAAATATACCGGGCAGAACCGAGGGTATAATAACGTGCTTCAGTACATGAACGGGTTTGCCTCCCATGGACTTTACCGAGAGCACCCCTTCTTCCCCGATAGATTTAGTCGCGTCCTTGACGGTAACAAGAATCTGAAAAAATACTATGAGAGAGATAATAAAGACCTTGGAGAGATCCCCCAGACCAAGCAGGATAATGATAATGGGGAGAAAAACTATCTTCGGTACCGGATAAAGAAGATATATGAGCGGGCTTGTAAGCTCGTCGAGTATTTTGACCCTGCCGAAGAGGATGCCAAGAGGCACGCCGGTTGCCACCGCTACAATAAGTGTGTAAAAAATTCTTAAGAAACTTGCCATAAAATGCCCGAAAAATACTTTTGTATCTTCTTTGAAATAATTTATGAACACAATATGAGGGTAGGGTACCACAGGATTATTCATAAGCATAGCGATAAGGTACCACATGAGAAAAAGAGCAATAACTGCTATTGTTTCCTTAATAAAAAGTTTCATTTATGACTCCCCTCATATATTTCCTGAGTACAGCCGTGGCTTGATGGAACTGCGGGCTATCCCTGAAATCTGGGCCTTTTTCACCGGGCACCTCGTAAGATTGTTTTATAGAACCGTCTCTTCCCATGAGAATGACCTCGGTTCCGAGAAAGACCGCCTCTTCAATATCATGGGTTACATGGATAACGGTGAGTTGCCATTTTTTCCATACATGAATAAGAGATTCCTGCAGTGATTCCCTTGTGAGCGCGTCAATCGCCGAAAACGGTTCGTCGAGGAGAAGAAGGTCGGGCCTCAAAACAAGGGCGCGCGCGATGGCCACACGCTGCTTTTCTCCACCGCTTAGGTGTTTCGGATATTTTCTTGAAAGGGCAGCAATTCCGAGTTGATCCATTGTTGAATTGACCAGACTCTTGATAGTCCTGTCATCTTCGCTTCTCATCCTCATTCCGAGGGCGATATTATCAAAGACAGTCTTCCAGGGCAGGAGCCCGAAATGCTGGAATATGATAGCAGTTTTTTCTCTCGTACCCTTTACCGGCAGATCATTTATATAAATGTTGCCCGCGTCGGGCATTCTTAAACCTGCTATGGCATAAAGAAGCGTTGTCTTGCCGCACCCTGAAGGGCCTATAAGACAAAGAACCTTGTTTTTCTGAAGGTAAAAATTGATATTTTCCAATATTTTAAAACGCTGTTTCTTTATTGCGTAAGAAAATGTCAGTCCTTCAACCTTTACCATCTCTTGCCCAGTTTATTGCCGGAAAACAAGTCTGTCATAATCGATGAATTCCTTAATAAGTTTTTTGCCCCTCATCCATGATTGCACATCCCCAACGTCTTCTCTGCCGGGCAGTTCTTCTGTAAGCATGTCAGGCAGGGCGTAATTGTCTTTTAATTCTGTTGGCAGGGCGAGTTTTGTCCAGAGAAATCCTTTAAGACGCATCTTTTCTCTGTTTGCAGTAACGCATGTTTCATCATATGCAACAAGAACTTTATTTAAAAACGCATTATCCATATCGCCCCTTGCCACAAAAAGCACGTGGGAGCCCCGTATGCCCCAGTCAGTGTAAATTTCGCTTGCCCCCTTCATGCCGGCGTATGTGCCGAGAGGCTCCGCAAGCGTTGCGTATCCCACTTTTCCATCCAGTAAAAGCTGCATCCTGAGAGGAACACTTTTAATCTCTGTCTTCTTCAACGTTCCTTTAAGCGAGTTTTTTTCCATGATTCTGTCCGTTACATATTCAATAACCGTATTATATGAAACAGCAGCATCTTTTTTTCCTGCGTCACCACTTGCCTTCATCATTTTGAATACCGGATATTCCTTCGAAGGCTTTGCCATAGCCCTCATGATCTTTATATTGCGCCCGCTTTGTGTCAGAAGAATTGTGCCGACAATATCGTTTATAGCACCGTCGATCTTCCCGGCCACAAAGGCGCTGTCCCTTTCAAGGGCGCTCCTGAAAGGCACGATTACAAGATCAATTCCATGTTTTTTAAAGATTCCCAGTTTTTCCTCAGCGTAAAACGGCAGAGATTCTTTGGCAGGCATGACTCCCACCCTGAATTCTCCGGCATACAGGCAGAACGGTGAAAGCAATAAAAAAAGAAACAGAGCCGCAAAACAACGCATCATCTTAAAAACCTCCTCAGATAAATATCACCAACGGAAAAAACAAAAAAAGCCATGCTTACAATACCGTTTATTGTGAAAAAAGCCATATTTATACGGGAAAGACCGTATTTCCAGACCATAACATGTTCATAGAAAAGGAAAAATCCGATAAGGCATATGCCGGTATAATAAAGAATGCCCATATTCTGCATTAAACCGGTCAAAATAAAAAATATAATCGTACCGGCATGGAGGACAAAGGCGATAAAAAGCGCTTTAGGAACGCCGAATCTGGCTGGGATGGATGCAAGACTTTCCTCTTTGTCAAAATCAATATCCTGAAGAGCGTATATAATGTCAAAACCGGCTACCCAGAAAGTCACTGCCAGACAAAGGATTATGCTTACAGCGGGAATGTTCTCTTTTACTGCCACCCACACCCCTACCGGGCTTAAGCCGAGCATAAGTCCCAGGAGAAAATGAGATAAAAAGGTAAATCTTTTGGTAAAGGAATAACCGAGAAGAAAGGGAATCACGGTAAAAGAAAGGATAAAGGCGAGGTTATTTAGCATTCGCGCGGACAGGACAAAGAGAATTGTCATGGAAATCGTAAATACCCATGCTTCTGTGATGCTTACCTTTCCTGCCTGAAGAGGCCTTTGCATTGTTCTTGGATTCTTAAGATCAAGAGAGTAATCGGCAAGCCTGTTAAAGGCCATGCTGGCGCTTCTTGCCGAAACCATACATACGATGATCCAGAATGTTCTTACAGGATCGGGCGTACCGTCATAGACCATAAAAAGGGCCATCATGGCAAAAGGAAGGGCAAAGATGCTGTGTTCAAACTTTATAAGTTCGATTATACCTGCAAGTTTCTTTTTTAGAGACCTAACCGGCTCCACAATGTATCAATCCTTTTTATCGTATTTTCGTCCATGGCAGTACGTTCCGGCCATTGTCTCGTATAACCCTCTTCCTTCAATTTTTTTGTGGCATCTATTCCCATTTTGCCCCCGAAACCTTCCTCGAGAGAGGCATGATCCAGTATATCGACAGGCCCTTTTTTAATTACCACATCTCTTAAGGGATCAATATTGCTGCCTATATGGAACAGAACATCTTCGAGATCATGGATATTCACATCCCCGTCAAAAACAACTATTACTTTGGAATTAGACATCTGACCCAACCCCCACAGGCTGTCCATCACCTTGTAAGCCTGCCCTGGATACTGTTTATCAATAGAGACAAAAACAAAATTATGAAATACGCCTGATACAGGGATCGCTATGTCTTTAATATCCGGAATAAGGAATTTAATAAAGGGAGAAAATATTTTTTCCGTAAGTTTGCCTATAAGGGCGTCCTCAAGGGGCGGCCATCCGACGACAGTTGACGCGTAAACGGGGTTCTCGCACATTGTTACTGCCTGAATATTAAAAACCGGAAAATTACGCTGGGGCGTGTAAAATCCGGTATGATCTCCGAAAGGTCCTTCCGGGAATGATTCTTCCTCGTCAATATACCCTTCGAGAACAATTTGACTATTTACAGGAACGTCAATATCTATTGTCTTGCATTTAACTGTCTCGACAGGACTGTTCATAAGCACGCCGGCAAGCAACAGCTCATTTAAATCAGGCGGCAGGGGGGCTGTTGCGGCATATATAACAGCCGGTTCACAACCGATGGTACAGGCTGCTTCCAGCTTTTTTCCGGCCTTTCTCGCGCGTCTGAGGTTAATCTCTCCGCCTTTGCCCGGGTGCCAGTGCATGGCCGTCTTTTTCTTGTCTATGATTTGCATCCTGTACATGCCAAGGTTTTGTCTTCCTGAAACAGGGTCTCTGGTAATTACAACAGGCAGGGTTATGAACCTGCCCGCATCATGGGGCCAGCTTTTCATTATGGGCAGATCGTCAAGATTGACCTCACTGTCTTTGATTATATTTGCCTGGCAGGCACCTTTTTTAACTTTGCGCGGTGTTATCCCGGACAGCTCCTTGAGTTTCCATAATGTTCTTGCCTTCTCTACCAGGCCTGCGGGTTGTCTCTGTCCTATATCTATAAGAGGTTTTATTCTGCCCATGAGCTCCTCTTCGGACTTTACGCCGAAGATATCCCATACACGTTCCCATGTCCCGAAAATGTTTATAATAAGAGGAATTTTCGTATCCCGTACATTACTGAAAAGGAGCGCGGGCCCCTGTTCTCTGAAAATTCTGGTATATATCTCCGTTATCTCCAGATCACGGCTTATCGGCTCGTCTATTTTCTTAAGATTTCCTTTTTTCTCCCATAGCTCAATCAGATCCTTCAGGTTCATTTACGCTCCTCTTTTTAGTCGATGGCTTAAAATTTATTTACCTCCTGTAGTCGGAAAAGGTATACCATACCGGACAGTTTAACGGCAAGGAATAGAAAATCAGCCTTTTTGCAAAACAAAGCAGGATAAAGCTTCCCGTGGAGTTGACGTTTTGCATTCACTGTGAATGCAAAACAGAAGAGATTTCCCGTCCGCACAATTCGCTTCGCCATAACCGATAATAGTTTTCTTGCATTTATAGGAAGTGTGGAAGCAAAACATTTCAATTTGCCCAAAGCAAAGAAATGGGAAAAGGGAGGACTTGCCTCAGAAGAACTTCTTAAGATCCATACCTTTATACATATAGGCCACATCTTTCTCGTATCCGTTAAACATGAGAGTTTTTCTTTTCGAGAGTTCGCCGATTCTGGCTTCCTTTGCCTGACTCCATCTCGGATGGTCAACCTCAGGGTTTACGTTGGCGTAGAAACCGTATTCTGCGGGGTTCACCTTTGTCCAGGAACCGATGGGCATCTGCTCCACAAACCTGACGCGGACAATAGACTTTATATACTTGAAGCCGTACTTCCAGGGGACTACGAGTCTCAGGGGCGCGCCATTCTGATTGGGGAGAATTTCTCCGTACATACCTACAGCAAGTAATGTTAAATGATTAAGGGCTTCGTCGAGTCTGAGGCCCTCCATATAGGGCCACCCGAGGATATCCATATTTTGTCCCGGCATCTGATTCCGGTCCTTGAGCGTCGTAAATTCGATAAACTTTGCCTTTGAAGTGGGTTCACACTTTTCAATAAAATCACCAAGGGGGAAACCGACCCATGGAATGACCATGGACCATCCCTCCACGCAACGAAATCGATAGATACGTTCCTCTAAGGGAAAGAGTTTGATAAGCTCATCAATGTTATAAACATTGGGCTTATTGATATGTCCTTCTACTGAAACAGTCCATGGGCGGGTTCTGAATTTTTTACTTTGCTCAGCCACGTCATCTTTGTCTATAGAAAATTCGTAGAAGTTGTTATAGTTAGTGGCTTTTGAAAAGTTGGTCAACTTGTCGCCTCCGGCAAACTCCCCCCGTTTGGTAATTACCAGTTTCCGGTCTGCACCAGTACCCCTGACAAAGTCTCCGGGCACGGCAGCAGCTACAGCAAGGGCTGCCGCGGTTTTCATAAATTGCCGACGGTTAAGATAGAGGTTCTTATCGGTAACCTCTGATGACGGGATATCTGTTTCTTTTTTTATTATCATAAGTTTTTCTACTCTCCCCATCTTTTCCGTACAGTCAGGCTTGTTCAATACAGCAGAGAATAATTCTGCAACTAAAATTTCACAATTGCTCTCTGCGCAGGTATTACTATAGCATCTTCAACAATATCAAGGAAGTGTAAAAAGCAATTTGATTTTTGTTTCTCCTAAAAGCTGGCGGCTTGGCAGAATTGGCATATTTTTGATGCGGCAGGCGCTAAATGGTTTCCATCAGGACAATCCGGAGATGAGTTTTCGGGGTTTCCTGTAACGGCAAATATTTCAGGCAGGAAATTAGCCGAGAACTTTTAGCTGTTATTTAATTCCAATAAAATTAGCACCACCCTATCAGCCAATAACGCCGATTTTCCCTTTTTAATGCAAGTATATGACGTGAAACGTATTGAAAAATTGCATGAAACAGTGTTATTGTTTTTTATATTAGATTTTATCGGGAGCTGATATGAAATCACCTATAACACGTGAAGGTTTGGAGAATCTGAAGAAGGAACATGAGGTTCTGCTTACCATCAAAAGACCAAGAATTATACTTGCCATTGAAGAGGCGAGAGCTCATGGTGATATTTCGGAAAATGCTGAATTGGATGCGGCAAAAGAAGAATATCAATTCCTGCAGAAAAAACTTGCAGAAATAGAAGGGATGATTGCAAGCTCCGAAGTTGTAAATGTTAAAAAGACTGACGGTGAAAGTGTTGAATTCGGATGCAGTATTACCCTGATGAATCTTGACACGGATGAAGAAGTGGTTTATCAGTTGGTAGGTCCCTATGAATCCGATATTCAAAACGGAAAGATTTCTATGAGTTCGCCTCTCGGCAGGGCATTAATGGGCAAATCCCTGGGAGATGAAGTGAATTTTTCCGCCCCCGGAGGAAAAAGGACTTACGAAATCATCAAGATTGTATAAGTTCTGTACTGATCCTGCTTTTATATTTTCTTCTTTATAATATCAGATATTTTATCAAGTCTCATCCTGACGGCAATATCCAGCGCGGTTTGATTCTTGTCGTTAACAGCGGATAAATCAGCATCGTTTTCTATGAGAAAAGCGGCTATTCCTGTGTGTGAATTCAGGCAGGCATGGATCAGAGAAGTATTGCCGTGCCTGTCCCTGGCGTTTAAATCCGCTTTATAAGCGGCAAGCAGTTTCACAACTTCTATGTAGCCTCTTTTGCTTGCAATGATGATACAGGTATCGTCAAACTTGTCTTTTAGATTTGTATCGGCGTTTCTGGACAGCAGTAACTTAACAACATTTGCGTGACCTGATGTGCATGCATATATGAGAGGCGTGTTGCCGAGTTTATTCTTTGCGTTAATATCTGCATTGTGATCGATAAGCACCCTTGCCGTATCGGCAAAGCCGTACATAGAGGCGTAGAAGATCGGAGTCGATCCGTTATTGTCCGTAATGTTTATATCGGCGCCCCTGCCCAGCATAGTCCTTACAGTTGCTGAATCGCCTTTTTCGCAAGCTCTTAATAAATCAGGTAAATGGCTATCCATACTTAATATACCTCGCTGTTGTTTAAAAACCCCTTCCAATCATTTCCGAAAAAGAAATTTTATTTCTTTTTCCATTAAATCTGTATGCCGCCTTTATGAACAATGGCCAGAGACAGACAGGTTTATGGTCCATAAGTCTATAATTCTTCAAATTAATGTCTACAGATACGTGATACGTGCTAAATTTGGTTGCTATCATAATCATCTTGGAGTCCTTTTGCCGTTTTCGTGAACCCAGCCTTCTCTGTCGTGCAACTCGGCGTGGCAGTTGAGGCAATAGACATCGCATTTGTCTACCTCTGATTCAAGTGTCTCGCGCCGAACCTGGGTCAATCGAATACCGCTAATGTTGATTTCCTTGTCTTCGGGATTTCGGTGGTGAAAGCAGAGAGCGGACAATGATTTGTCGTATTTGCATACGCAGCATTTGCCACCACGGCGTTGCAGCAGTTCGCGTTTAATGCGTTCCCTGCGTTGTTTGTTTGACTCTGCCATTATTATTCCTAGTACCAACCATAAAATATACCAATGACTGTCTTAAAAAGGAAGATAATTGTTAGCACATTTTTTTGTAAAAAATATTTGACAAATTAAAACAGATGTATTAAACAATTGTTTAAAACAGATGTATGATTATTGAGGTTTATGGAAAACAGTAAACAAATCAATCTGGGCACACGTGAACGTATTCTTGAAGCAGCCGGAGAAGTTTTTGCCGAAAACGGATTCCGATATGCAACGGTGAGGGATATATGTGAGAAGGCTAATGTGAATATCGCTGCCGTCAATTATCATTTCGGGGATAAGGAAAAGCTTTATTACACGGTTCTGAAATACTGGCGGGAAGTTGCTTTCCGGAAATATCCCCTTGATCTGAATATGGATAAAAATAAAACGCCTGAAGAACACATCGGGGCATTTATAAGATTCTTTCTGTTTCGTGTACTTGAAGACGGGCGGCATTCCTGGTTCGGGAAGCTTGTGGCAAGGGAGTATATGGAACCTACGAAGGCCCTTGATATGTTGATCGAAGAGACAATACGGCCCACCTTTGAATTCCTTTCTTCTGTTGTACGGCAAATGATTGAAAGACCGGAGAGTGAAGAGAAGATTCGTTTTTGTTGTTTAAGCATAGTAAGCCAGTGCCTCTTTTTTGTTTATGGCAAACATATCATCAGGAAACTTTTTCACCAGGACAATTTCAAGACAGAGGAAATAGAATCTATAGCGGCCCATATCGCCGGTTTTTCCATAGAGGCAATTAAATCTCTTGGCAGGCATACTTAAGGAGCAGGTAAATGAAAGGGCAAATGAAAGGGGGCGGTTCTAAAATGTTGATCAAACAAAGGATAAACAAACTTGTAAACATTACCGCTTTTGTTTTTGTCCTGGTTTCCGCGATATGCAACAACGCTTCTTATGCGCAGGAACAGGGGAAACATAAAATGTCGGCCGATACGACAGGGTTCTCGGGAGATATGTCCCGGATTGAAAAAGACATCGATAAATATACACTTTCAAGGATCATACGTTATGCTATGAAGAACAACCCCCGTATCAGGATAGCTGTGAAAGATATTGAGGCTGAAATGTACGGGATAGATTCGGCAAAGGCCGACAGAATGCCGAAGATCGATGGCGGCGCCGGGATTACCCGGTATCGTTACGATTATCCGCTCACGCCCATTGTCATACAGCCGCCCATCGGTCCGGGAACGGATTTCCCTTTATTCAGAAGCACTGTATGGGATGCGGGACTATCTTTCAGACTTCCTCTTTTCAGAGGCGGAAGACTTTTCAGGGGCGTCAATGTAGCTGAAATGAAAAAGGCTGTTGCCGATGACAATTACAGGATGAGCAAACAGGAACTCGTTTATAACATTTCAAGCGTGTTCTGCAAAATTGCTCACTTGGAAAAACTTTTTCTTGCAAACGATGCGTCGGTGAAACAGCTTGAGGCGCATAAAAGAAACGTGGAAGTCTATTTTAAAACAGGTGTTGCGGCAAAGCTTGATTTGCTTAAGACAGAAGTTGAACTTTCTCATGCAATGGAAAACAGGCTTCTTGTGAAAAACAGTCTTGTCTCCGCCTACGAGCTTCTGAAGACCCTTATGGGTATGGACGATATGGACGTCAGGATTTCCATTATTCATGAAAAAACCGTGAATGAAACATATCCAAGCCTCGCGGAAAGCATGGACATGGCATTATCCCGCAGGCCCGATTACAAAGCCCTTGCCAAAAAAAGGCTTATCAGTGAAGAACGGGTAAAGATTGCTGAAGGCAGGAGACTTCCTGATATCTCAATAGCAGGGCAGTATGGCGGGTTATCAGGAACTGACACGGGGTTCAGGGAAAACTGGCATTACGGCCTGAAATTGACGATGCCCATTATGGATGGCGGGTCAATAAAGTCGGAGATAAACAGGGAAAAAGTGCAGTTAGAAAAGTCAAGAGAGGAAGAGCGTTCATTAAAACATGCCATAATCCGCGAAGTGAGGGAGGCGCATCTGAGCATTGCAAACGCGCAGGAGAGGAACGAAGTTACCCGGAAGGCCATTGAGAGCGCCAGAGAAAACCTCAGGGTGGAGGTGCTCAAATATGATACAGGCGCTGCCATGACTCAGGATGTGATTGACGCGCAGACAGCCCTCTTAAGAACTGAAACAGATTATTATCAGGCAATTTTTGACAGAGAGACTGCCCTTGCCTATTTAAGGAAGGCTATTGGTGAAGAGAGCGCTGATGCGGAGGTAGGAAAATGAAAAAAAAGAGAATCTTGATAATTTTAGCTGTGGTTGTAATCGGGATAGCGGTCCTGGCTATATATAGCCTCAAAAAACAAAAAGACAACGGGACAATGCTCCTTTCCGGCAATGTTGAAGCAACAGAGACGAATGTAGGCTTTAAAATACCCGGCAGGGTTACGGAGCGCCTTGTGGATGAAGGCGATAGGGTGAAGGCCGGTGATCTGCTGGCTAAGCTTGACAACGCGGAGATCGCATCGGTTGTGGCACAGGGCAGGGCATCCTTAGACGAAGCAGCTACAAGACTAACAGAATTTTCAGCCGGTTCCCGTTCTCAGGAGATAGAACAGGCTAAAGCGCAGATGAATGCCCAGGAAGCAGACCTGCAAAAGGTAAAAAAAGATTATGAGAGGGCAGGGATACTTTACAAAAACGGCGCCATATCCCTGTCACAGTTTGATGTCGCAAAAAGCGCCTACGATGCCCGTGCAGCCCTCCACAGAAACGCCATTGAGGCATTGAGCCTTGTCAGGGAAGGGCCGAGAAAAGAAGAAATAAGGATCGCGGGACACCGTGTCAAACAGGCCAGGGCATCTCTTGCTGCTTCAGAAGAAAGATTAAAGGATACGATGATCTATGCTCCCATAAAAGGTGTCGTGCTGAGAAAGCATGTTGAAGCCGGTGAGACTGTTGCTTCAGGTACGCCTGTCGTGACCATAGGCGATCTCGAACATCCCTGGATCAAGGTATATGTGAAAGAGGACAGGCTTGGTCAGGTCAGACTCGGACAAAAGGCGAAGATTGCAGTCGATACATTCAAAGGGAAGACGTATGAAGGCATTGTTACTTATATATCGTCTGAGGCTGAATTCACCCCGAAGAATGTTCAGACACAGGAGGAGCGGGTCAAGCTCGTATTCGGTGTAAAAGTAAGGGTAAAAAACGTAAATGATGAATTGAAACCCGGTATGCCGGCAGATGTGAGAATTGAATTAAAGCCGTAATGCTCCGTAATTTTCCATACTGACCGGTTATTGGATGCCGCTGCGAGGTTGATATTGAATGATATTGCCATAAAAATTAAAAATCTGACCAAAGTTTTTTCCGGCAATGCCGTTGTTGATAATCTCAACCTCGAAGTAAGAAAAGGCGAACTTTTCGGACTTGTCGGCCCGGATGGAGCCGGGAAAACAACGGTCATGAGACTCCTTACCGCTATTATGGAGCCCACATCCGGCGAGGCATGGGTCGGGTCCCGCTCCATTCTTACGGAAAGTGAAGAGATTAAGGAGAACATAGGTTATATGTCTCAGAAGTTCGGCCTATATGAAGACCTTACTGTTATGGAAAATATCCTTTTCTATGCGGACATCTATGATGTTCCTGAAAGCGAAAGGCATTCAAGGATCGGGGAACTCCTCGGCTTTAGCAATCTCACACCCTTTACGGACAGGCTTGCAGGAAAGTTATCCGGAGGGATGAAACAGAAGCTCGGACTTGCCTGCGCCCTTATTCATAGACCCGAAATTCTCTTTCTTGATGAACCGACAAACGGTGTTGATCCGGTGTCGCGGAGGGATTTCTGGAAGATACTTTACGGCCTGTTGAAAGAGCATGTAACGATTTTTGTCTCTACTGCCTATCTCGATGAGGCTGAGCGTTGCACGGAGATCGGACTTTTATACGACGGAAAGCTTCTCGTAAAGGACAAACCCGCTGAAATCAAAAAAGCTGTGAAACTTCCCATGCTGGAGTTATGGAGTGATAATGCCCATGCTGTAAAAGAGGCTGTTCTTTCCATGAAAGGTGTTCAGGGTGTGAGCATTTATGGCGACAGGCTTCATATTACCCTTAAGGAAAAAAATATGGTTGATGAAATTATCGGGAACCTGAAGAATGAAGGCGTGAAGATAAAGGATTACCGGAAGATCCTGCCTTCCATAGAGGATGTGTTCATTTCAATGGTAGAGCAATGAAGCAGCAGAATTTAACAGGCTCTACAGCAGTTAATAGGTCCTATATGACCTGTTAAATAGAAAAAGTACCTTAAACCGGGAGCAGAGACAGGAATCTAATGAACAAGGACAAATTCACCGGTGATGTCGCAGTAAATGTTGAAGGTTTAACCCGTAGATTCGGGGATTTTATCGCGGTAGACGATGTAAGCCTGAATATTGTTAAAGGTGAGATATACGGTTTTCTCGGACCGAACGGTGCAGGCAAGTCAACGACTATCCGGATGCTTTGCGGGCTTCTGATACCCAATGAAGGCAAGGGGACAGTAGGCGGGTATGATGTTATAAGCCAGTCAGAGCAGATAAAGCAGAATATAGGCTATATGTCCCAAAAGTTCTCCCTCTACGATGATCTTACAATTGAAGAGAATATAGATTTTTTTAGCGGAATTTACGGCGTGCCTAAAGAAAAGAAGCCGGTGAGAAAGGAATGGGCTCTTGATATGGCAGGCCTCATGGACAGGCGCTATGCCATTACAAAGGAACTTCCCGGCGGATTCAAGCAGAGACTTGCCCTGGGTTGCGCCATACTCCATGAACCGCCTATACTTTTCCTTGATGAGCCCACATCGGGCGTTGACCCTTTATCAAGACGGCGGTTTTGGGAACTTATCAATGAACTGTCGAAAGCAGGGACAACGATATTTGTCACAACACACTATATGGATGAAGCCGAATATTGTCACAGGCTCGGTCTTATTTACAGAGGGAAACTCATAGCGGAAGGGGAACCATCTGAAATGAAAAGCAGATACATGGCAAAAGATGTTCTTGAGATAGAAATTGATAGAGTTGTGGAAGCAATGGAGGTACTGGAACAGCATAATATTCAGGCGGCTATCTTTGGCAGCGCGCTCCATGTTATTGTGGAAAACGCCGGTATGGGGCTTCCTCAGATAGAAAAAATATTCAGAGAATCCGGCATTGGAGCCGGCAGCATAAAAAAAATTGTCCCTTCATTGGAAGACGTATTTGTAACCCTGATAGAGGTCACATGATACCGGGTTGCCTTCATTCCCATGCCTTTGTTTTCTCCTCGTCGCGCTCCTCGACATACTGTATGTATGCCTGCGTCGGCTCCTTGTCGACGCCCGAGGCACCCACTTGTCAAGTGGGTCGTGCTTTTGAATGCAACCCGGTATGTATGATATGAAACTCTTGCGCATAAAAGCAATCGCGAAAAAGGAGTTAATCCAGATACGGCGCGACCCCTTAAGTCTTGCCATGGCATTTTTAATGCCTGTTGTACTTCTTTTCATCTTTGGATATGCCATTACTCTCGATGTTGACAATCTGTCAACCGTGGTTTACGACCGCGATAAAAGCAGCCTGAGCAGAGAATTGATCAGGGAATTCAAGGAATCAGGCTATTTTTCCATAGTCGCTTACGCGGACAGGCATGATGAAATAGACGGATATCTTGATTCAGGATCTGCGAAAGTGGCAATATCAATCCCGGAAGATTTTTCAAAAAATATAAGGACAGGCAGGGAGGCGCAGATTCAGGTAGTTGTTGACGGGAGCAATTCAAATACGGCAACCATTGCCCTCGGCTATATAGCAGGCATATCGGACATCTTTACTGGAAGGCTTGCAGGCAGCCGTATAACACCGCTTATTGACGCCCGCACACGTGTCTGGTACAACCCTGAACTTAAATCGAGGTATTTTATTATACCGGGACTTATCGCCGTTATAATGTCAATCATAGCGGCGCTCCTCACGTCTCTTACCGTAGCAAGAGAATGGGAGAGGGGCACCATGGAACAGCTTATATCCACGCCTGTGAAAACGCCTGAACTGATTCTGGGCAAACTGATACCCTATTTTCTCATTGGTTTTATTGATATGATAATGTCAATTCTGATTGTCATATACCTCTTCGGCGTTCCTCTTAAAGGAAGCATTTTATTACTCATAGCCTTGTCCAGTATATTTCTCTTTGGCGGTTTAAGCCTAGGCATACTCATCTCGGTTGTTACAAAATCACAGATCATTGCATGTCAGGCATCCTTGATTGTTTCATATCTTCCCGCGCTGCTCTTGTCCGGTTTTATGTTTTCCATATTCAACATGCCTAAGCCACTTCAGATCATTACTCACATTCTTCCGCCCCGGTATTTTGTAACTATACTGAAGGGGATATTTCTGAAAGGAAACACTCTGTCCTTTCTGCTTTTAGAGACGTTCCTTCTCTCTGTCTTCGGCGCTGCGGTATTTATGCTGGCAATAAAAAAATTCAAAAAAAGGATAGAATAAAAGCATGTTTGAGCGGATAAAACGGATGGTAATAAAGGAGTTTATCCAGATTTTCAGGGATAAGCGTATGAAAGCGATCATTTTTGTTGTTCCCATACTGCAATTGATTATTTTCGGATATGCAGTTACGACAGACGTTAACACTGTACGGACTGCAGTATATGACCTTGACAAGTCATATGAAAGCCGCGAGCTTATAAGAAGGTTCAGCGCCTCGGGATATTTTAGTATGGACTATGATATTTCTTCAAATAATGCTATCCAGGATTTGTTTGACAAAGGAAAGATCACCGCGGCAATCCAGATAAATCGAGGTTTTTCCTCGGACCTGAAAAAGGGAAAACAGACGGAAATACAGGCGCTTGTTGACGGGACAGACTCAAATACCGCTCTTGTAGCCATGGGGTACGCAAACAGTATTATTATGAAATATGCCGGTGATTTGAGCGTTAATAATGTCCGGGCAAAGCAGGTTAGATTCCAGGTGCGTCCAAGAGCATGGTATAATCCTGATCTTACAAGCAAAAACTATAATGTGCCTGGTGTTATTGCCATCATGTTAATGCTCGTATGCCTGCTTCTTACCGCAATGGCAATTGTACGTGAAAGGGAGATGGGTACAATGGAACAGCTTATGGTGACACCCCTTAAGCCTGTTGAGATTATTCTGGGAAAGACAATACCTTTCGCAATAATAGGTTTTTTCGACATGTTTCTCGCGACTTCAGTGGGTGTTTACTGGTTTTCAATCCCTATCGCGGGTTCCCTTACACTGCTGTCTTTCTGCACTGCTGTCTATCTCCTGTCGATCCTCGGTATAGGGCTTTTTATATCAACAATATCGAGAACACAGCAGCAGGCAATGATGGCAACATTTCTCTTTTTTGCGCCTGCCGTTCTCCTCTCCGGACTTATGTTCCCTATTGAGAATATGCCGCCGGCTGTCCAGTACGGTACATATCTAAATCCGCTGCGATATTTTCTTGTAATTATCAGAGGTGTTTTTCTTAAAGGAAACGGGATTGATATTCTCTGGCCTCAGATGCTTGAACTGTTCGCGCTGGGCATCATTCTCATGACCTTAAGTTCTCTGAGATTTAAAAAGAGGCTGGGATGATAACCGAAGCAACTCCGCGGTTTCTAATACCAATTCGCCTTCAATCATTCCCGCCTGTCTCATAGCTCCAGCGGACAGGTAACTTCGTTGCACCTGTGCCCCTTGCGGGCATCCTCCTCGCACTCCTCGACGTACTGGTAGTACGCCTGCGCCTGTCCTCTCGCAGGGAGGGTCGGCTTGTCGTCGTCGCCTCGTTCTATGCATGAAACCGAATTGGTATAAAAGCGAGGATTGTCAGCAGAAATTGAAACCGGCTTTTATTAAAAAAGCCTCTACCTGAGCTGTTTATTTTGAAGGGATTATTGTTATTTTAATTGATGCCGCGCCGCCAGCGCCGAAACCGATGAATTCTCCGTTTGAATTAAAACTTACTATTAACTCAACATTGCCGATATTGTATCGACTGGTCATAAGAGTGGATATTTCGTCACACATGCCTGTTATCTCGTCCTTTGCTCTCTGGAACCCTCTTTTCAAAGCGGCTGCTGAGACTGTTTTTGGCTGTTCCTGAGCCGCGGGTCTTTTATCGCCGAATGCAAATCCCGGTTCCTGTTTCGGCCGATCAAAGTGATGAAAAGGTTTTGCTTCCCTACGTCCCTGAAAACCGTCACTGCCTCGATCTGTCCTTTCGGGCAGGTCTCTGGCTGTCCTTCCTGGTGGAATAAAATGCTCGGACGGCTTATCTTTACGACCACGGAAACCGTCACTGCCTCGTTCTGTTTTCTCAGACAGACCCCTTGGCGGTCTTTTCGAGGAGTTAAATGTTCCCGGTTTACTTTCATATCTGTTTTTTACGTATGGTTTTGCCATGATTATATAGTATCGTTTATTAATGACCGGTTTGCAAGGTAATAATTCCTGCTCTAAATCAAAACGCTATAATAGTTGGTTTCGTCGTCAGTCTCTTCGATATAATGTGTAGTATGCTTTCGCCCCCTTTTTTTTCGCAAACGTGCCTACAATATTGTGGGCACGTAATGGATAGGTCTTTTACTTCTTTTCAACTGCCCCTGCAGGCTTGACTTTGATTGTAAAAACATCATTTGCAAAACCTGCGAATTCAATATAGCTGTCCTTGGCAACATACACATCGCCCGTATCGAGCGCGCTATCATAGATTGTTGTGTCATCGGAAGAGAATATGATTATTCTCCCCTGTTCAGGTTTTGAAAAACTTAAAACCATGCCTTCATTTACTTTCAGCCACTCATTATATCCATTGTCCCCTATTTTTACGGTATTTTCTCCGGTTTTTAATACAGCGGTGTTCTCTGCCTGGCTGTATAACATATCCGAAATCCATGCATATTTTGCCCCATTCTTTTCAAAAAGGGTAAGTTCTGTCTGATCGCGTATAGAGTCAAAAGGCATGCCCGCGAATTCAGGGGAATCAATCCTTTTGATACCGCCGAAAACTACATATCCCGGCAGGTCTTTATATAAAAGTGATTTTACAAAATGCGAATCCACAGCCATAATCGACTCAAAAGGAGAAACATTACGCCGCAGCCAAACCTTGCCGGCCATATCCGTTTTGAGGCTTTGCGGTTTTTCTATTGGTTTTATTTTCTGCATCCTGATCGCATCTATCTTCAGCATTGGCAGATAGTTCACTAAATAGCCTTTGCCGCCTATGTTGATGAAATAAAAAATGTTGCCTTTGGTGTCGTGATAATAGCCGTTATTATATACGAGTGTGATTGCCGGTGCTTTCTCCTGTTCCTTGAAAATGTATAAGCTGACGATGTTTTTATCGGCGTCAAACACTACCTGGCCTAATGCGGCACCGCTGGCATAATAACCGCTGAAAGCAGCATAATCCTGCGGTAATTTCTGCGCTTCAGGCAATATCAAAAGGGCTTTTTCTTCTTTTTTAATGAGTCTTTTCTCAACAAGCACGGCATCCAATATATCCAGGGCTATTTTCATCGTGCCGCTTTCAGCTCCGGAAGCAATGACGGCAACAGATATTCTTTTATCAGGAACCGTGTAAACCATGGAAGAGTAGTTCCCCGTACCACCGCTCTTGCCTAATACTTGAATTTTGGCCTCATCATAATGGGGAAGGCCTGTGAGGTCCCAGCCCAGCCCAACCGAAATTTCAGGATTTTTTAGCTTGCCCCAGAATGCTGAAGGCTGCGCCTTTTTCATCTCATCGAGAGATGCTTTTTTTAAGAGTTTACTTTCCGCTGAAAAAGCATCCATAAAACGGCAGAGTTCCTTGGCATTTGATGATAACCCGCCGGCCCCTATGATCGAGAGTGTTTCAGGCGGATGAATTTTTCCGGTTGCAACGTCATAATACAACGCTACAGACCTGCTCTTGATCTCGCCTACGCCCATACCGGTATTTCTTAGTCCCAGGGGTCCGAATATCCTTTCATTGAGAAAAGTGATGAATTTTTTTCCGCTTACCCGTTCCACTATCATTTCCGCCAATGTAAACCCGTCATTGCAATACACCGCCATTGCTCCCGGTGCGTGCTTAAGATGGGCGCGTACTAAGGTATTGATTGTTTCCTGCTTTATATTGTTATCATACTTAAATCCGAAGGAATTCGCCCCTTCAGTCCCCGGTAAGCCCGACGCGTGGTTTAACAGCATCCTTACAGTGATTTTCCTATATCTGTCGTCAGCCATCCTGAATTCAGGAAGATAGTCCGTAACGGGCTTGTCGAGGGAAACCTTGCCGTCATCAACAAGCAGCATAATCGCGGTTGTCACATACACCTTGCTGATAGAGCCTATATTAAAGAGTGTGGACGTATCGACAGGAGTGCTTTTGTCCCTGTTTGCCACGCCGAAGCCTTCGGCATAAGCAACCTTGCCGTTGACTGTTATCGCGACGGTAGCGCTCCCGCATTTGCCGCTGTTTATGGCTTGCCATATCTGGTTGCGGGCTGTGGTAATGGCGTTTTCATATGGATTTTGTGTTCTTTCCGCTTCGCCAAAGGCAAGCGTGGCAATTAATATGAAGCACAGAAAAAATGCACCGATAATTCTGGTTTTTTGCATTACTTTCCCCCTTTTCTGATTTGATAAGACATTGGACAAGACCCTGTTATACAGCGTCAGTGCTGTCTTCCCGACGATTTCTACAGTCCGCTAAACTGTTTCGCAGACCTCAATAAATTAATCCTCCGGTCTTCAGTCATAGGCCGGCAACTCACTTATAACTCCGTGGGCGTTGCAGTTTTTGCCTGCCCTCTATGCGCGTCATTCTCTAAGGCCCGTATTGCATGAAAATTTCTCTTCTATTAATCCAAGGAAAGCTTTAGCAGGCGGAGAGAGTTCCGTATCCTTGACAACAACGAGATCAATCCCGGCTTTTAAATCGCCATCGCAGATAGGGACAATCTTCATCTTTCCGAAAGCGACTTCATCTTTCACGTTAGGGGGGAACATGAGACCTACACCCTTCCCTTTTTCTATCAACTGTTTCATGCCTTCGATACTGTCAATTTCAGCGCTGATTGAAGGTTTTATATCTCTTTTTCTGAATTCCTCCAGAATAAGTCTTCTTGCCATGGAGCCTTCGCAATGAAGTATAAGAGGGTATTTCTCCAAGTCCTTCCACATGACTTCCTTCATTTCTGATACAGGATCATGTGGAGCAGTCACCAGCACCATTTTCTCGGTTTCGAGTATATGTAATGCCCGAAGCTGACTGTTGATATTTTCAAAAGTGCCTACAATACAAAAATCATGCTGAAAATCGATCAGTTCCTCAATAAGTTGAAGGGAACGACCCTCTTTTACCGTTACTTTTATTGAAGGCTGAAGTTCCTTGAAGTAATCGACTACCGGCATAAGATATAATGTCAGGGCGCCTGAAATGCCGATCCTGAGATTATTGTTTCTATAACCTTCAAGCAGTGATTCTGCTTTCATTGCCCCGCGGCATATTTCTTCGGCTTGCAGGAAGAGGTCTTCGCCTGTTCTGGTAAGATAAACCTTCTTTTTTTTCACGTGAATAAGTTTCACGCCGAAACGCTTCTGTAGCGCGGCAATCTGCATAGTCACCGCCGGCTGGGAAATGCAAAGTTTATCTGAGGCAACAGCAAAACTCTTTTCACTGGCAACAAAATAAAAAGTGATGAGCTGGTCCATATTAATTTTCGGGGGATTCATTATATATATTGTACAGGTAACTTAACATTAAGGTCAAGATAATCAGGGTTACTTATTAACTCATAAGATAATATGTATTGCAGCAATAATTCTACTTATCTAATATAATATTAATAAAATCGTGCATGTAAAAAGCTGCTCAAGGTTATTTGGAAGGATTAAAAATATGAAACATTACCCAACAAA
>CAZHHX010000036.1:0-38552 GCA_964532465.1 uncultured Syntrophorhabdaceae bacterium
ATGTTCAGCAGGAGCTGCCCAAAATCCCATACGGGAAGAAACAACGGCCACAAGTATAAAAAACAGTGAATAGTGAACAGTGAATAGTGAATAGTGAAAAGGCTTGGAAGGGCTGATATGAAAACCAGACAACAAAAATCCAACTTTTGTGGATAAACACTCTCGTGGTAGTTTTGTCCTGGGAAACCTATTTTTTGTCGGCAATCTTCTCTTTGAATTTCTTCCAGAATGCCGGATCGGAAGTTCGCCAGTATGCTCCCCCATTGTTTTACAAAAACACCCCCCCCAATAAGCTTTAAAACCATGCCTGAGAAAGGGTGACGCAGATGAAGGCCATGAACAGAAAGCAGACCACATAGGAAGTCTCAGGATTAAAAATAAGGGGAACGGCAATACATGCCGCCAGGATTATCATGGTTCCCTGCGTCAGAAGCCGGGCGCGCTTGGTGAAAGCCCCCAGTTCCAGATTCTCCATGACTGTCAGAGTAGAAAATAACCCCCTGCCTTCAGGAACCAGGGAGATGCCGATATCAACCATTTCCATAGGGCTCTTTCCGTCAATGCGGGATCCCAGAAACTCTATCTGCCCGGAAGAAGGGTGCATCAAGCCGGAGAGAGTCCTTAAAATAGTTGATTTTCCGGCGCCATTGGATCCTATAATAGAGGATACCTCGCCTTCATGAACCTGAAAGCCGACATCCCACAAAGCCTGGGCATCGCCGTAAAAGGTATTCAGATCAGTTATTTTAAGCAAGGGGTTCGCCAAGATATGCCTCCACAACTTTCCTGTTTGTCGCTATTTCTCTGGATGTGCCTTCCGCGATCTTCTTTCCGTAATCCAGTACAACAATGCGGTCGCAGAGATTGAAGACAGCATCCATTTTATGTTCGATCCAGATGATGGATACCCCGCGGGTTTTCCGTATTTTCTGAATGACATCCATGATCAAGCATTTTTTAATATTCCTGAAATGCCCGGCCATAATCCCGGACAGCGTCCGGTGCTTTTTCATTATATAAAAAATTCAGAATTTGCACTTGACAACATGTGTAATGATATAGTATTGCTATTTTCAGGTAATGACGCCTCTTTTGCCCGATGAAGGGTGAAAGAGGTTTTTTATTTATTCAGAGTGGTGAATAAGAGGCATTACCACAAATAAAAATGATGACTTGTGCGGGTTGTATTAGCGCTGCCTGCATGACGGAGGTAATGACGCCTCTTTTGCCCGATAAAGGGTAAAAGAGGTTTTTTATTATGATGAAAGGTTTAAAAAACAACGAAGACCAAAACATAAAATGCAAAAAACAAGGAGGTTCATGGCACAAGAATAATATTTAACCAGCATTTATTTTCAAAATTTATTAAGGAGGGATCAGGATGCCAAGAGAATGCAAGATGTACATTAACGGTGAGTGGGTAGGCGCCCTTGACGGCGAGGTTTATGACGATCTCAACCCTTTCACGGGTGAAGTCTTTGCAAAAGTACCGTCAGGAAAGAGGGCTGACGCGAAGCGGGCTGTTGAAGCGGCACAGGCGGCATTTCCATTGTGGTCGCATACGCTCCCGGCTGAACGTCAGGCTTTATTTCTGAAGGCCGCGGACATTCTCGAAAAGAAACAGATGGATATTGTCGGGATTCTCGCGGAGGAGACAGGCTGCACCTTCGGTTTTGCCATGTTCCAGACTATGTTTACCCCCGGTTTGTTACGTGAAGCTGCCGCGCAGGTACATCAGCCGACCGGCGAAATTATCCCTGCTGATCTGCCCGGCGCCTTTTATATGGCAATCCGCCAGCCTGTGGGGGTAGTCGCAGGCATAGGACCGTGGAACGCGCCGCTGATTCTGTCGCTGCGCTCTATTTGCATGCCTATTGCCTATGGCAATACAGCGGTTCTCAAGCCCTCAACAGAGGCGGCTGTGGCAGGCGGTGTTGTGCTTGCGGAGGTCTTTCACGAAGCAGGTTTTCCGAAAGGCGTTTTGAATCTTGTTACCAACGGGCCTGGCGGGAGCAGCGAGATAGGAGACGAATTTATTGAACATCCGAAAGTGCGCCGTATAAATCTCACCGGTTCAACGGCAGTAGGCCGCCAACTTGCTGAAAAAGCGGGACGTTATTTAAAGCGTGTTGCCCTGGAATTGGGTGGGCAGAATCCCATGATTGTCCTGGGCGATGCCGATATTGATGCCGCAGTGAACGCCGCCGCCTTCGGTGGATTCCTCCATCAGGGGCAGATTTGCATGTCAACGCGCCGGATCATTGTGGAAAAGTCCGTTGCAAAGGAATTTACCGAGAAATTTGTGGCAAAGGTTTCAACTTACAAGGTCGGCAATCCGAAAGAAATGGATACAATCATCGGCCCCCTTATCAACCAATATCAACTCGATCAGGTCAAAAACAGCGTGGATGCTGCCGTGCGTGACGGCGCGAAGATCCTCTACGGCGGTAAATCCGAGGGACCATGTTACTATCCTACAATATTAGTTAACGCTAAACTCAGCACCCCCTTTTCCTGTGAAGAAACCTTCGGCCCCGTAGTTTCAGTAATCGAGGTTGAAAACGCTGAGGAGGCAATAGCAACAGCGAACGATACCATGTATGGGCTTTCCGCCGCTGTTTTTACGAATGATTTAGCTAAAGGTCTGGCCATTGCGGAACGCATCGAGTCCGGCATAGTTCATATAAACGATCAGACGGTCCATGATGAACCTCAGGTGCCCTTTGGCGGCGTCAAGGACAGCGGCTGGGGACGGTTCGGCGGCAAGGCTGCCCTGGAGGAGTTTACGGAACTGCGTTGGATCAGCATGCAGCTTACGCCGCGTCAGTATCCGTTCTGATCTGTCGGTTGAGTATTGCTCAGCATATAAAGCAAAGGAGGGAGAAAATGAGTGGAAAAAATATTTGTTCAGGGTTCGCGGGCTGTCTGTTGCTGCTCGCTCTGGTGTTGGTTTTTCCTTTAAACGGCTATGCCGCGAAAGACAAGATTGTCATCGGTACGGCAATTTCCCTGTCAGGACCTTACGCGACCGGCGCGGGGATGACACAGATTCCCAACTACAAAATGTGGGTCGATGAGGTTAACGCGAAGGGCGGCATATATGTAAAGCAATTAAAAAAGAAGCTGCCCATTGAGTTGATTATCTATGATGACAAGAGCGACCTGGGCACGGCCGTAAAACTGGTGGAACAACTTATTCTTAAAGACAAAGTGGATTTTATTCTGCCTCCCTGGGGCACAGCCATGCACTTTGCCATTGCCCCAATAATAAATAAGTATAAATATCCTGTCATAGGCCCCACAATATCGTCTGAAAAACTCAGAGAAATCGCGCATAAGGTGCCGTACTTTTTCGGTATTTTGAACATGCCCCGTGAGCAGGCAAGCGGCTTGGTTGAAATCCTTGAGGAAGTAGGAGTAAAAAAAGTGGCGCTTATCTATGTGGCAGACGCATACGGCATTGAATGGACAAGCAAAGTAGCGCCTGAACTGGGACTGAAAAAGATTGATATTGCCGTATTTCAAAGTTATCCGCTGGACGCTAAAGACCTTTCTCCCCTTTTAAAAACCATAAAGGCTGCCGAAGTGGACGCGCTGCTTTGCATGTCTTATCCCAACGATACTTTTATGATCACAAAACAGGCAAAGGAACTTGGTTACAACCCTAAACTCATGTATCTCGGCGTGGGCGTGGCATTCCCGGTATATAAAAAAATGTTTGGCGGACCTGAGGCGATTGAAGGCATTATGGGCGCCGGAGCATGGAACCCCAAGGTACCCTATCCTGGAGCCAGGGACTGGTATGACAGGCACGTAAAAAAGTGGGGCAAAGAGCCTGATTTCTGGGCAAGCGCTTTCGCCTATGCGTCCCTCCAGATACTGGAGCAGTCCATTGAAAAGGTAGGCAGTCTCGACCGCAAAAAGATAAGGGATTGTATAGCCACCGAGACATTTCCTACGGTAATCGGCCCGGTAAAATTTGATGGCGGATTCAATACCCAGTCTCCGGGAGAGATAGGACAGTGGCAGAAAGGACAATTCGAAATCGTGGCAGGCAAGGCAAAAAGGACGGCAAAACCCGTTTATCCTAAAGCCCCCTGGCCCGAAGAAAAAAAGAAATAGGGCAAGAGGTTAAAGAATTATGAGCTTTACCTTCTATGTTGATGTTGTTGTCGGGGGGCTGATTCTGGGCGGGCTTTACGCCCTTACCGCTGTCGGCTTGAGCCTGCAGTACGGCGTTGCCAGGGTTCTCAATGTTTCTCATGGCGAGTTTATCATGCTCGGAGCATTTGCGACATACTCCCTGTATACCATGCTCGGAATCAGCCCCCTTCTTTCCCTTGTTATCACCGGCCCTGTGATATTTGCCGCGGCATTTCTCATCCATCGCACAATGTTTCAGCGTATCAGAAAAACATCGCCGTCAGAAGCGGCTTTTGAGGGCAATTCTCTGCTTGCTTCTTTCGGCCTCCTTTTTATCATCCAGAATATGGCTCTCCTGGCCTGGGGCTCCGATATACGGGGATATCATTATATGTCGCAGTCAATTAACCTCTTCGGCACCTCATACGCCCTGAACCGGCTTATAGCGCTTTTCCTGGCATTGGGTACCGGAATAGCTTTCTATCTTTTTCTCATCTATACCCGGTTGGGAAAGGCGATTCGTGCGGCTGCCCAGGATCGCGATACAGCCCAGCTTATGGGGGTAAATATACATAAAGTCCTCGGTCTTTGTTTCGGTCTGGGCGCTTTCATGGCCGCGGTGGCAGGTTCGCTGATAAGCATGATGTTTGAGATCACCCCCACAATAGGTATGCCCTATACGATAATCGCCATAATCGCGGTTGTCCTCGGAGGACTGGGAAATATCCTTGGCAGTCTTATAGGAGGTCTTATACTCGGACTTGTGGGAAATATAGTTATGTGTTTCAGCCCGGCATTATCATTAGTAGCTTACTATTTGATATTTATTCTGCTTATCCTGCTGAAACCATCAGGTATTATGGGGAAATAGAGATGGATAACCTGAACAAGCGCAGCTATTTGAAGTATTTTTCCGTCATTTTCATGCTTCTTGCAATTTCTGTTCTGGCAGCAACATGCCCGCTGTACCTTGAACCTTTCACTATCATATCCCTTACCAACATTTTTATCTATGTGGTAATTACCCTGAGCTGGGCGCTCTTTTCCGGTCCAACCCGTTATATATCAATAGCAACGGCGGCCTTTTTTGGAATGGGCATATACACATCAGCCCTTGCAGGCGAGCTTATGCCCTTCCCGCTGGTAGTATGCCTGGGGGGATTTGTCAGTTTTATCCTGGCGCTTTTGGTGGGGGTGTCTACTCTGAGACTGAAAGGCATGTATTTTACAATATTTACCTTCGGATTGAGTGAACTTATCAGGCATACGGTTCTATGGTGGGAGGTGACCAGGACGGGAACAGTAGGCCGATGGGTCGTATCTGTCGATCATACGCCTGTCTACTATACAATGCTCGTTATCTTTATTGTAATACTGGCCGTTTGTTACGGCACAGGAAGGTCCCGCTACCGGCTTGCACTTCAGAGCATAGGTCAATCGGAAGAAGCAGCCGATCACATGGGTGTCAATGTTACTGCCGTAAAAATAGGTTTTTTTGCTCTTTCCGCTTTTTTTGCAGGTGCGACAGGAGCAACCATGGCTACACGGTGGACCTATATTGACCCCTCAATCGCTTTCAATCCTCTCTTCTCTTTTATGCCAATACTGATGGCAACATTTGGCGGCATCGGCAGCATTACCGGGCAGATTGTCGGAGCGGTTGCCCTTACCCTTCTGGCAGACCTTCTTTTAACGGAATTCCCTTATTACTATATGCTTATATACGGTGTCATACTGGTCATTGTAATTCTTTTCCTTCCCAACGGTATTATGGGATTAGGAAAATATATAAAGAAGTGACAGCGGGAGGAAGGCTATGCGGATACTCGAAGTTGCCGGAATAAAGAAGAGCTTTGGAGGCCTTGCCGCTGTTGCCGGTGTGGATTTTCACATAGACCGGGGAGAGGTGGTAGGGCTTATCGGTCCCAATGGAGCCGGAAAAACCACCCTCTTTAATCTCATATCCGGCGCTGTTACGCCTACAAGCGGCAGCATAAAATTCAAGGGTAAGGATATTACGGGACTTGAGCCGAATAAAATCTGCAGGCAGGGCATAGCCAGGACGTTTCAGCTCGTGAAGCTTTTCGGCGATATGACTGTTATTGAAAATGTACTGCTGGCATATCGCTTTCGGGCACAAAAAAGCACAGACAATGAGGCATTCAGCCGTTGTCAGGAAATGCTCGATATTGTAGGGCTTTTAGGTCTGGAATTGATTCCGGCAAGAGAACTGACTATTGCTAAACAGAAGCAACTGGAAATTGCAAGGGCGCTGGCAACAATGCCTGAAATGTTGCTGCTCGATGAAGTCATGGCCGGGCTGAACCCCTCAGAAGTAACAAAGGCCATTGAAATAATAAAGAATATAAAGGCAGGAGGCATCACCATACTCATGGTAGAGCATGTAATGAAGGCCATAATGGAAATATCTGATCGTGTTATCGTATTTCATAACGGTGAAAAGATTGCTGAAGGTAAACCGGCTGATGTTGTTGCCGATGAAACAGTAATTCAAATATATCTCGGCGGGTAATATATGCTGAAACTACATAACGTAAGTACATCATACGGTAAAGTCCAGGTTCTGAGAGAAGTCTCTCTCAGGGTGGATAAAGGGGAGATTGTTGCTCTGGTCGGCGCAAACGGAGCAGGCAAAACTACCATGTTGAACACCATATGCGGTTTGCTGCGTCCTCTATCCGGTTCTATAGAATTTCTGGAAAAAAGTATAGACGGCATGTCCCCGTACCGGATTCTGGAGGCAGGTATTGCACAGGTGCCTGAAGGCGGAAAGCCCTTTCCCGATATGACGGTACAGGAAAACCTTGAAATGGGAGCATACAGCAAAAAGGCATGGAAATTCAGGAAAAACAGCTTTGAACAGGTGTATGCCACATTTCCCATACTGAAGGAAAGGGGGAAACAGCTTGCGAAAACATTGAGCGGGGGACAGCGCCAGATGCTTGCCATGGGACGATGCCTCATGTCAAGGCCGGCATTCTGCATGTTTGATGAACCGTCCTATGGACTTGCGCCTGTTGTGGTTGGAGAGCTATTCAGATTTGTCAAGGCCCTGCGTGACAGGGGAATCACTGTTTTCCTTGTTGAACAGAATATAAAACACGCTCTGGAAGTTGCAGACCGGGCATATGTGTTGGAAAACGGCCGTATTGTTCTGGAAGGACTAAGCGCGGATCTTCTTGAAAACGAACATGTGAAAACAGCCTACCTTGGTCTGTAAGAATGATTGACATATATGAAAATTATGGAGTATGAATGTGTATAAGACTTCCCATCACGAAATAGCAGGGCTGCCTGCGGAGAATATGGGCATGTATATCGAGACAGGTATTGGAAGAGCCAATATCGGCAAAGATATTGAAATGGGCAGGAAAGCTGCGGCTGAAGCCATTGCGCGGCTGAATCGTTTTAAACCGACATTGACGATAGTCTTTGTTTCCTCAGAACTTAATATTGAAGAAGTCAGCAGGGGGGTTAGTGAAATTATCGGAGACTGTCCCATTATTGGCACGAGCACCGCAGGGGAAATAGCCGATGAATATCTCGCGAACAGTGTTGTCGTTGCTGTTCTTGCCTCACCGCATTTACGGGTCCGCACAGGCCTGGGGAAGAATGTCTCCTTTGATTTCAAAAAAGCTGTCAAACAGGCATTGACCGACGCGGATGTTTCCGGATATTTCAAATTTGATCATTCCCTGCACCAGATGTTGCACATGACAACATCAAGGGGAGCAGGGGTTTCACCTGTATTCCTCATCGTTTTTTCTCCGGGAGCAACAAAGAAGCAGGCTTCGTTAAGTCACGACATTCATACGGAGCTCCGGAAAGCTTCAGTGAACCGTATTCCCATATTCGGAGGGAGTTCTTCCGATAATTTTCATTTCGAATCAAACTATCAGATTCTCAATGACGCAGTATACAACGATGCCATAGTTCTTGCATTTGTGGAAACAGATATTCTTTTCGGTCTGGGAACGGCGCACGGTTTTTCGCCTACAACGAAACGCGCATTAATCACAAAGGCATCAGGACATATCGTTCATGAACTTGACGGGAGGCCCGCAGTTGAAGTATGTTCCGATTTACTGGGCATACCCATTGAACATCTCGGCGACGGGGTCATCTGGTTCAGCCAGTTTCCCTTCGGCGCCAGCGATGTATACGGCAACTGGCTTCTCTATGTGCCTGAGTGCGTGCTGCCTGATGGTTCAATACAGTTCGGGCCGCTCATGAGGAACGATCAGGTTCTCACGTTGATGCGCGCCGACAAGGATGATATAGTTCAGGCAGGGCTTGCCGCATACAATAAGGCCATCCGGCAGGGGGGATTAAAAAAGCCTTCTTTTGCCATGATGTTTTCCTGCGCCTTAAGAAAGCGGTTGATGGGGTCTGATGAGTCAAAAGAAATGAGCCTCCTTTGCAAAAAGGCAAAAATACCAATATGCGGATTTTATACCTTCGGAGAACAGGGTATTTCCGATGACGGTCTGCCTGTTTTCATGAATCAATCTGTTTCAACACTCGTCTTTTCAGATGAATTGAATCCTGTTGCCGCCCTTATACATAAAGGCAGGCACGTCTATTCCGAGTTCACGTCACGGTTGAACAAAAGAGAAGCTCAAATGAAGGTAATGAGCAAAATCAATCAGATAATTCAGGAAGAAACCGATGTGATGCGTCTGATTGACCGTTTGTCGGACAGGTTTAACAGCCTTTTCCCCTGGGCTGATTGGAGGTTCTACCTGCCTGCAGATATCCAGCATGTCTTTTCCATAGTTGCAGCTCACGAAAATAATGGATTTCCCGGACAGATAAACATCAAACAGATACCTTCAGGTTTTACATCCATACATCTTGACAGCCGGAACAAACGGTTCGGGGTATTACTGCTGAAAAGGAAAACCGGCATTGTTTTATTTGACGAAGAAGATATGGCCCTTGCAAAAACCATAGCAAGACTTACCGCAAGGGGCTTACAGAGGATAGAGATAGACAGAAGGCTGACCAATAAGCTGGTTCAGTTGGAGATTTTAAACCATTTGAGTAATGAAATTTCACGGTCTATTACAACAAACACAAAATTAAAAAATATTACACGGCACATCAGGCGTATCCTTAAGCTTTCAACGGTGAGCCTCTGGCTTATAGACCCTGCCGGCAGGTATCTTATAAAAGACGCCTCTGACGCGGACAGGGCATCGAAGGAGATGTATATTGAGAATGACGAAGGTCTTGCACGGTGGCAGATTGAACATTGTCAACCCATCTCGATAGCAGATATGCCGAAGGACAACTGTCCGGAGAAGATATCCGCTTCTTTTGCCATAGGTTTTATTTCTTTGCCCATTTCATACAAGGGACAGATAAGGGGAATACTCAACCTCTTCTGGAAAAAAGATAACAAACTCTCCTTTCAGTATGACCGGATACAGGAAGATATGGAGTTTCTGTCAGGCATTACCAATCAGCTTGCCATCTTCATAGAGAACAGGCATCTTCAGAAGCATAAAACATTTTTGAAGGAGATCCATCATCGGGTGAAAAACAATCTGCAAAACGTTGCCAGTATACTGCGGATGCAGATAAGGCGGCTGGATGGAATCTCGGCGGAACAGGCATTAAATGACAGCATATCCCGGATAATGAGCATAGCAGTTGTGCATGAAACGCTTTGTCAGAGTGAAATCGGCATGGTGGACCTGCAGAGACTCCTGGATAACGTGAGCCGCCTGTCCCTGGCAGGCCAGATTGAGCCCAGGATGACAGTAGTTATACAGGGACCGTCGATGATGATTCCCTCCAAAGAGGCCACATCCCTTGCCCTGATTATGAACGAACTGATTCAGAATGCCGCCCGCCATGCTTATAAAGGGCAGGGCGAAGGAAAGCTTTCAATTATACTTGAGGAAAAGGAAAATAATGTCTCCTTAACTGTTCAGGACGAAGGTTCAGGCCTGCCCGAAGGCTTCAACCCTGATAAAGACGGCAATCTGGGGCTAACAATTGTGCGTACGCTGGTAAAAGATGACCTGCGCGGCAGGTTTACATTGAGAGGAGAGGGAAGGACAACAGCATGCGTTATATTTCCTTTATTGAAAAATTACTATGATCTGAAACTATGAGTTTTCGAATTTTAATTGCAGATGATGAGCCCCTTATCCGGGTAGACTTGAAAGAGCTGCTGGAGGGGATCGGCCATGAAGTGGTTGCTGAGGCGCGGGACGGCAGAGAAGCCGTTGCTTTGATAAAGCAGAAAAAGCCCGATGTTGTCATCCTGGACATAAAGATGCCTCATATGAGCGGCATAGACCTGGCAGGAAAGATAGCGGACAGCTATCCGGTGATAATACTCACTGCCTATTCCGACCGCCATCTTGTCGAGCAGGCCCTGGATGCCGGTGTAATGGCATACCTCACAAAGCCTTTCAAGGAGGAAAGCCTTTCCCCTGCCATCGAGCTGTCGGTAAGGCATTTTCTGGAAAAATCCTCCCTTACGGAACGTATATTACGGCTCAAGGACGAGCTTGAAAAACGCAAGCTGGTAGACAGGGCAAAAGGTCTTCTCATGGATAAGGAACATCTTACAGAGTCGCAGGCATACCGTCGGATTCAGAAGATAAGTATGGACAAAAATAAGTCGCTTAAAGAAGTTTCAGAAGCTATTATCACCATGCTTGGATAGAACGTATTTTACCGCAGCTTGATTCCCCGCATACTTTTGATCAACCTTGATAATGCTGTAAAAATGTTTATAATAGTATTCATATAATAATAAGCAGGGGGTTTTACATGAACCGGATGAAGACTTTCTTCCTGATGGTTGTTTTAACGATAATTTTTGTTGCGCTGGGAAGCATGATAGGCGGAAGCGCCGGCGGCTCTTTCATGTTTGTTATTGCCCTTATAATGAACTTTGTGAGCTACTGGTTTTGTGACAGGATTGTCCTTTCCATGTATAGCGCGAAAGAAGCATCCCAGAGCGAATATACTCAATTATATAGTATTGTTAACAATCTTTCTCAAAAAGCATCTATTCCCATGCCCAGGGTATATATTGTAGAAAATGAAAGTCCCAATGCCTTTGCAACGGGGAGAGACCCGTCAAATGGCGTAGTAGCGGTAACAACAGGAATAATGAGGATATTAAGCAGGGATGAGCTTGAAGGCGTTCTTGCCCATGAAATGTCCCACATTAAACACAGGGACATACTCATACAAACCGTAGCGGCAACGTTGGCAGGAGCGATTACCATGGTTGCCAACTGGGCGCGTTTTGCTGCGTTTTTCGGCGGAGGCAGCAGTGATGATGAAGGAGGCAGCAATATATTCAGCGTCATCATCTTTTCGATAATCGCTGCTTTTGCTGCTATGCTTATTCAGCTTGCCATTTCAAGATCGAGGGAATACCTTGCCGATGACGGCGGAGCAAGACTTACAGGAAATCCGCTGTTTTTGTCGGAGGCCTTAAAAAAACTCCATACAGGCATAGCGCGCAGCCCTATGAACGACGCGAATCCATCCACTGCTCCGCTTTTTATCATGAACCCCTTTACTGCAAAGGGTGTGCTTTCCCTTTTCAGCACCCATCCCCCAATAGAAGAAAGAATCAAGAGATTGGAGGATCTGGCATATAGAAGATAATTTCGGCAGCACCTTAAGAACAATATGCATTCAGGCAATTAAGAAGGTAGAGGACGGCAGTTTCCTTGACGAGACGCTTGACCGGTCATTCTCAAGGCATAAACTTACGGATTCGCAAAAAGGCCTGATCTACGAAATAGTGTCCGGCGTGGTGAGATGGAAGGGCTATCTCAACTGGATACTTTCCCGATACATCAAAAAAGCAGTTAAAAATGAGCTGAAACACCTCTTGTGGGTTAGTCTGTACCAGATTTCATTTATGAAAAAGGGCGCGTACCACATTGTGAACGAATCGGTGGGGTATGCAAAAGATGAGCATGGCGCGTATATCGGGAATTTTGTAAATGCAGTGCTGAGAAATTTTATCAGAGAAACGGAAACCGTTAACCACAGACCCCTGCCCGACATATATAGAACTGAAAACCTGCCCGGTTCAATACTGCCTGAGGCAGGGCAGTATCAAGCATCAAGCATCAAGCATCAAGTATCAAGCATCAAGCATCAAGTATCAAGCATCAAGCATCAAGTATCAAGTATCAAGCATCAAGTATCAAGTATCAAGCATCAAGTATCAAGTATCAAGCATCAAGTATCAAATCTATCGATCCTGTATTCTTTTCCTGAATGGCTTGTCAGGAAATGGTTTAAAAGATTCGGATATGATGAGACGATAAAACTCCTTGCTGTCTTAAACAAATCTCCTGAATTCGGCATCAGGGTAAACCTCAACAGGATTTCCATGGATGAAGTAACGCGCTGTCTTGAAGATAAAGGCGTCAGGATCAGAAAGGGGCGTTTTCTGGAATCCGCGCTGTATGTTGACAGATTAACCCCTGTATTGAAGGATGAGCTTTTTAAAAAAGGCTTCATTCACATTCAGGATGAAGCATCCCAGCTTGCAGGTCTTTCAACGTCGGCTCTCGTTGAAAAGGGTGATATTGTGCTGGATGCGTGCGCAGGTTCAGGAACAAAAACAGAGCAACTGAAAGACGGGATTGCCGGAGAGGCAATTGTTGCAATGGATATTGAGATAAAAAGGCTGAAGCTGACAGCCTCAGAAATAAAACGCGTAAAAGGAGATGCTGCCAATAGTCCTTTCAAGGATGGAGTTTTTGATGTAATTCTCCTTGATGCCCCATGCTCTTCTTTCGGCATAATCAGTAAGCACCCTGAAATAAAATGGCGCAGAATGGAAAAGGATATTGCCGCATTCGGCAACTATCAGTTCAACTTATTGAAGTCTTTGTGGAGAAAATTGAAAAAAGGCGGCTGTCTGGTTTACAGCGTCTGTTCTTTTGAGCCTGAAGAGACTGTCAATGTTGTAGAGAGGTTCAGGAAGGAAGAATCGTTTATGCTTGAAAATCCTCTACCGTTCCTGTTTAATAAAAATATGGAATATTATTTATCATTCCCTCATGAAACTGCTATGGATGGTTTTTTTATAGCAAGGCTGAGAAAGAAATGAAGTGGTTAAAAGGTGTTTTCTACTTCTTTGTAGTCATTGCAGTTTTTATATTATCAGGATATTTTACCGTGAGTATTCTGCTTAAAACAGGAGGAACCGTCATATGTCCCGATGTACGGGGAAAAAATGTCAATGACGCGAAACAATTAGTTCAGGACAAGGGGTTGTCCCTTGCCGTGGTGAAATATGAAAGGAGAAATGATGTTCCCTACAATCATATTACCGTACAAAAGCCTGAAGCAAACATATCCACCAGGAAGGGAAGAGTTGTGCTGGTAATGGTATCTGAAGGTCCGGAGCTTATCCGGGTGCCGTTGCTGACAGGTTATCAGCTCGAAGATGTTGAAAAGGTATTAAAGGTAATAAATGTAAAAATTGAGAAGACAATTTATGTACCCAGCCCAAGGGTCGGTAAAGTAATTACCCAGATGCCAAAGGGCGGGGAGGACATGCTTGCAGGAAAAGGGGTAACACTTTTTGTCGGCACCGAACAAAAAATGTTCTATGTAATGCCGGATGTAAAAGAACTGGATCTGTCCGAGCTTTCCAACGAAATGGATAAAAAAGGTATAAAACACAAAATAACATACGAGAAAAGCGAATATAACATGCGTTTAAAACCGGCCATAGAAGCATCTATCCCTTTAAAAACCATATTTAAAGCAGATGATGAGATAGAAATAAAAGCAATTACCGGAGGATAAAATGAATAAAATCCAGATAGCCCCGTCAATCCTGTCATGCAATTTTTTAACGCTTGAAAAGGAGATAAAATCGGTCGAAAAAGCCGGAGCAGATCTAATACACATAGATGTAATGGATGGCCATTTTGTTCCCAACATAACAATCGGTCCCATATTTGTAGAAGCTATAAGGAAAATTACAAAAAAAATTCTTGATGTCCATTTGATGATCGAAGATCCTGGAAAGTTTGTAAATGCCTTTATTGATGCCGGCGCGGATATTATCACGGTGCATATTGAAACCGACCCCCATATTCTGAAAACTATAGATGTGATTAAATCAAGGGGTGTAAAGGCGGGGATAACCCTGAATCCATCAACACCGCTTGAAATGCTTGATTATGTTCTTCCCGAAGCTGATCTCCTGCTTATTATGACAGTCAACCCCGGATTCAGCGGACAGTCATACATAACCGACATGGATAGAAAAATTGTAAAGGCCCGGGAGATGATAAAAAAAACCGGGAAGAAAATCGATCTCCAGGTAGATGGCGGTTTAAAGGCATCAAACGCGGGAAAAGTTATTGCCGCAGGCGCGAATATATTGGTTATGGGTACGGAGATATTTCACAGCAAAAACTATAAGCAAAAAATAGATGAAATAAGACAAAATATGGCAGAGGTGGAGTCTGGATCTAAAAAAACAAAAAATATATAAAAAGGTCTTTGATATTGCCTGCGGAACCCTTCTAAACTCAAATTGCGAAGCGCAATTTATTAAAGCCGGAGTTGTTTACGAGAAAATAGAAGATCAATATACTGTTGATGTGCCGTATTTCGATGAAATAATCACATTAAAGCTTCCTGATTTTTTATTCAAAAGCTCAAAGGGGGCAAATGTCACCCTTGTAGCAAAGATTATTATCCTTCATTACATAAATACTGCCAATGGTTCCCTGCTCGGAGTTGACAAAATATCCTATGGAGATATACCGGGATTAGCCGGATATTCGCCTGTTTTTGAAAAAAGGGTTGCCCGGCCTCTTATTACAGCCTTCGGGTTTGATAAGTATGTTTTTCTTGAAACCGGCACAGCCCTGGGAGGAATAAAAGAAGATTACGGCGACGCGTCTTTTACTCTCTTTGCCCTTCCGAGGATTCCGATTACCTTTATTCTCTGGGAAGGCGACGCGGAATTTTCACCTTCTTTAAAAATGCTCTTTGATCCTTCTATCACCGGATATCTGCCCCTTGAAGATATAACCGTTATATCAAAGCTTGCGTCGACAAGAATAATAAAAGAAGCCCGGTTAAGATGTTGCGGGGTTTAAAAAAGCGGAATAATCATGCGCATAGACAATTGCCGCGGGTTATTCTTATTGACTTTCTTAGGCTTTTTATGTTTAATTAATAACTCCTATAAGTAATATTTTCAGAGAGAATTGAGGTGAAAGCATGAAGAGAACATTCCAGCCTCACAATAAAAGCATGAAGAGAACACATGGTTTTCTTGTGAGAATGAGGACAGCTTCCGGAAGGGAAGTTATTAGAAGAAGACGGGCTAAAGGAAGAAAACAACTGACTGTATAATATCCTTGCGTGGTGGATAGCGGGTAATCAATAAATTTGGACCATAATTCATAACCCCCTAAAATATCACATGATAGCCGATACAAATGGAATACTGTCTTACAAAAAAAGAAAGATTGAATAAAAAGGATTTTCGGGGTATTAAATGGGTAAAGGGTGCGGAAACACGCCACTTTATACTTTTATTATTTAGAAATCAAAACAGCATAAAAAAGCTTGGGGTAACCATAAGGAAAAAGGTAGGGGGGGCAGTTTTCAGGAATCGAATGAGAAGACTGATAAAGGAATATTTCAGACTGAATAAGTCACTTTTTAAAGATTGTCACAATCACCTTATCAAGGTAAAGAAACCACCCCAAAAGCTGACATGGAATGATATAAACGGAGAACTGCGAGACTTGTTACGTGGAAATACCTGATAATGAAAAAATACGTTATACGTTTAATAGATCTTTACAGTGTTTTCCTGTCCCCTTTTATCCCCACTGAATGCCGGTTTTATCCTACCTGTTCATGTTACATGAAAGAAGCGATAGAAAAGAAGGGTCTTGGTTTGGGTATACTCCAGGGATTAAAAAGAATTTTAAAATGTAACCCCTTGTATCCCGGCGGATATGATCCGGTTAAATAGCGGAGGCATTTAATGGAAAAACGCACCATAATAGCTCTGGTTCTGGCAGTTGTCATAATTTTTGTGTTCCAGACATATTTTACCCCACAACCTCAGCAGCCTGCTCCACAGGCTCAGAAAAATGAACAGGCAAAAGAAGTAGAGAAGGGTAAAGAACAGACTATATCTAAGGAAGAAGTGAAAAAAGGGGAGATTAAGCAAAAAGGAAAGGGAGCTACGGCCAAAACAGAAACAGCAGCAAAACTGCCGAAAGATATATTTGTTGAGACACCTTTGCTTAAGGTTACATTGACGGACTTCGGCGGAGGGATAAAAAACGTAAAACTCAAACAATACAAAGAAACTGTGAAAGGCGACAAGGATAAAGATATTGTTGAGGATGTAAGTCCTTATACCTATCTTCCCGCAATCTCCAGAGTTGTCAATAATGAAACGATAGATGACAGAACCAGCTTTAAACCGGACCGGGGTAATCTGACAATAAAAGATAAACCGGAGAAAGTTGTCTTTACCGGTACACTGAGCGACGGGAAAAAAGTTAAAAAAACATATACATTCTACCCTGATACTTACACAGTTGATATGAACATAGAAGTGCAGGGCATTGATAAAAATTCAACACGTCTTGATTTTGCGATAATAAACAGCAAGAACACATCGGAGTATACCTTTAAGGGGCCCTTTGTTTTTAATGGTAAAAAATTTGAGCAAATAGAGAAGATTGAAAAAAACATTGAAGTTAATAGAGATTTTAAATATGCAGGCCTTGATGAAGGTTTTTTTGCCTTTATCTATATGCCCCAGGATGACTCCAGAATGCCCCTTACTATCTTCAAAACAGATAAAGGCATTCCGGTACTCAGAATACAGCCGGATAAAGAGAACATTTCCGCGAAATTATACTTTGGTCCTAAACAAAGCGATATATTGAAAAATCTCAATGTAAAAGCTGAAAAAATTATAGATTTCGGGTGGTTTGATATTATCGCGAAACCGCTTATTATCGGTATGAATTATAGCAATAAAGTAACACATAACTATGGAATAGATATTATCCTTCTGACAATACTGATCAAAATAATTTTTTATCCTTTGAGCCTTAAAAGTTACCAGTCAATGAATAAGATGAAGAAGTTGCAGCCGCAGATACAAAAATTAAGAGAGAAATTTAAGGATGACAAGCAGAAGCTGAACCAGGAAATGATGGATATCTATAAAAGACAGGGTGTGAACCCTATGGGAGGATGTCTCCCCATGGTTATCCAGATACCTGTCTTCTTCGCGCTGTATAAAGCGCTTTCCAGTGCAATAGAGCTGCGTCATGCTCCATTTATGTTGTGGATGAACGATCTTTCTGCGCCTGAAGATTTATACTCTTTTACTGTCCTCGGATATTCTTTGCCCATAAGAATTCTGCCGTTAATTATGGGTATTACCCAGGTCATTCAGCAGAAAATGACCCCAACCACTGCCGACCCTATGCAGGAAAAGATAATGCTCTTTATGCCTATCCTTTTCACCTTCCTTTTCTGGGGATTTCCTGCGGGACTTGTCCTGTACTGGCTGGTAAATAATGTAATATCCATCGGACAACAATACTACATTAATAAAAAAGTCTCGTGAGGGGGCAACATGGATTTTATAGAAGTAGAAGGCAAAACATATGAAGATGCGATCAGAAAAGCTTCAATTGAATTAAATGCTGCGGAAAGAGACCTTGAAATAGATGTTAAGGAAATTGATACAAAGGGAATCCTTGGTTTTCTCGGCGGCAAAAAAGTAAGAATTACTGCAAGAATCAAAAAAACAGACTATCTTAAAGAAGAAATGCCAAGAGCAGACATATCAAAAGCAGACATATCAAAAGCAGATATATCAAAAGCAAATGTTCCTGATTCTGATGTGCCGATGACAGATACCCCAGAGGAATACGGCAAGTCTTTTTTGGAGGAGCTAAGCGGATTTGTAGATCTGGATTTCAATGTAAAAGTCACAAAAACGCCTGAGAGGCTCATGTTTCTTGTGCAGTGCGACCATGGAGACATACTTATCGGAAAAGACGGAGAGACCCTTGAAGCGCTGCAGCATATCCTCAGACTCGCTATTGCAAAGCGATATAAGCAGGGATTGAAACTTCTTGTTGATATTAACGGATACAGAGAAAAGCGGAGAAAAGCCTTGACAATTATGGTAAAAAGGCTGGCGGACAAAGTGAAAAGAACCGGCAGGATTCAAAAAACAGACCTTCTGAATCCTTACGAGAGAAGGGTGATTCATACTCTTTTTAAAAACAACAGAAATGTAAGCACGAAAAGCGAGGGTGAGGGGCATACAAAAAGGGTTGTAGTTTCGCTTAGAAAAAAGAATATTAATGGAAAAAGATGATACAGTATGCGCCATTTCCACCCCTGTCGGCGAGGGAGGAATTGGCGTAGTAAGGATGAGCGGGCAGCTTGCCCATCCGATACTTAAAAAGATATTCAAGCCGAATAAAAACACTGACCTTTATCAACCACGCACCTTATACCTTGGCCATATTACAAATCCTGAGAACGGCAGAATAGTTGATGAAGTATTTGCTGTATTCATGTATAAACCGGACACATACACAAAAGAGGATATTGCAGAGGTGTATGCTCATGGCGGGTATGCTGCCCAGAAAAGCATTCTGGCCATTATGATTGCGCAAGGCGCAAGACTTGCCGAACCGGGTGAATTCACAAAAAGAGCATTTCTCAACGGCAGAATAGATCTGCTTCAGGCAGAATCCGTACTTGACATCATTCAAAGTGAAACAGATGAAGAATTGAAAAATGCCATTGACCAGTTAGGGGGCGGTTTATCCGGGAAAATTAACGGTCTGAAGGTAAATGTCAAGGAAGTGCTTATTGGAATAGATGCGCTTATAGATTTTCCTGAAGAAGATGTGGAAATAGATAAAAAGGGGATGTTTTTCTCTCTGAGGAAGACAGTCCGGGAAATTGAAGAACTGGTAGATTCTTATTATGAAGGCAGGGCTGTCAAGGATGGCCTGGAGGTTCTTATTGTCGGCAAACCTAATGTCGGCAAATCCAGCCTTTTGAACGCGCTCCTCCTCAAAGAGAAGGCCATTGTCACGTCATTCCCGGGTACTACCCGTGATCTTATAGAAGATATTCTTCATATAAAAGGGATAAAGGTGAAGATAATTGATTCGGCAGGACTACGAAAGCCTACGGATGCAGTTGAAAGAGAAGGCATAAACAGGGTAAATCAAAAAATCCCTAAAGCCGATCTTATCATTTGGGTCCTTGACGGGTCAGACATATATGCCCGGGAAGATGAGGATGTTTTATCAAAAATCAGGGAGATGTCAATTATAACAGTTATAAATAAAATTGACTTGCCGCAGAAGCTCGATTGCGCTGTTTTGAAATCCGCGAGCCTCCAATGGACTGAAATTTCATCGTTATTAGATATGGGGCTTGAAGAACTCAAAAATGAAATATACCTGAGATTAATGGAAAAGGGTTTTAAAAAAAACAGTGTGCTTATTACGAACATGAGGCACAGGGATGCCCTTGAAAAGACGGCGGAAGCCATAGGCAGAGCAATCACATGCATAAAAAAGCAGGAGCCCGTAGAGTTTACAGCCTTTGAGCTTCAGGAGTCCCTTTCGCGCCTCGGTGAAATTACCGGCGAGACATGCCCTGACGAGATTTTGCAGGGTATATTCGACAGGTTTTGTATCGGTAAATGAAAATATTACTCTATTATGTTTCTTATTGCTGCCAGCGCTTCTTCAGCTTTTGAACCGGTTGCCAGAAAACGCACATCTTCATCTTTAGAAAAATCCAACAAAACAGGGCAAAGGATTGACTTTATATTTAAGCATTTTCTTCCGGAAATAATAAAGTTATGAAATTTCATTCCGTCTTTATTTATATATATTTCACAGTCATAATTACGTGCAATGTCCGATAGAACAGCGGTTTTTATTCGATTCTTTTTTCCTGTTTTTATATGCATTTTGGTAAAACCGTTGGCCTCAAGGCTTTCCCTTTCTTCGCGCCATATATGGGCATATTTCATTATCCACTCTTCGGAAGCGGCATTTTTGCCGATATCACGCCCCTCCTGTTCTGAACGATACCATTTATATTTCAGTATTTGATCTGCCTGTTCTTTGCAATCGATACATTGCTTTTCCTTCATCCAATCGGATTCATAATTATCCAGGAAATCCGTTAAGGCTTCCTCAAAGGATACCTCCTTTCCCTTCTGTTCGGAAAGATACCATTTGTGCTTTTCAACTGCCTTTAATTCAGAGGGGATAAGGTTGATTTCTTCTTTCATTAGTTTTATATCAAAGGATCATAAACATTATACAATATAACAAAGACTCTTTCATATATACCTGGCGCTGATGATTCTCTTGGTCCTGCCACATTCAGGATGTCCGGTTGATTTTCGGATAACCAATCCTGAATCGATTCAATTACCTCATAATCGGTCTTTTTTCTAATATCGATAAGCAAATAGCGTTTCTTGTTTTTTTTAGCGCATTCTATTGTCAAGGCAGTGCCGCCTGCAGGGTCGCCTATAGTAAATATCAATGTCGCGTCTGCGTCGGTCACGTTCTTTTCAGTACGTGATTCATAACGGTCGGACTCAAGCTCTGTAAGCTTATTATATTTCTTATTTATCCTGCCGTCCTCTGCCTTCCTTCCTTTAGGAATGGAGCCCCCATAGTCCAAACCTATCTCTATTGCCACATCAATGGCTGCTCTATCAACACCTGTCTGGCAACCTGAAATGATCTTCATTATTATAACATAATGAGAATCGATGCTTTTAGCAACAAAATCTTTTGTTATATAAAAGGCTTTATATAAAAAAATTATCGTCTATAGGTAAAATCTTGCTATAATGAATATGTGTTTATAATACTTTCAAATTATACAGGAGGATGTTGATGAACCTTAGCGAATATTTTGAAAACGCAACCGGCCACGGGGTGCTGGCAACGGCAAATGCAGAAGGAAGGGTGAATGTGGCAGTTTATTCAAGACCGCATTTCATCGATGAGGAAACTATCGCGTATATTATGACTGAACGTCTGACCCATGAAAACTTACGGTCAAATCCTCATGCTGCATATATTTTTATAGAGGCCGCAGAAAAGTTTGTTGGAAAAAGATTGTATCTTTCCAGAATCAAAGAAGAGACCGACCCTGAAGCCATTGCAAAAATAAGATGGAGAAAATCTTACACAGCGCCTGAAGGCCAACAGAACGAAAAACGTTATCTCGTTTATTTCCGAATAGACAAGGTGCTTCCCTTGATCGGCGGGCAAGAAGCATGACAATATCTTCAAAGACGGTTACATCTGGAGGATATATATGATAAGAATGGTAGCGTTTTTCACATCAATTGCATTTTTAATCTTAACAATTGCTTTCCCTGTTGGATGTGCCGGTATGGATAAAGTTGCCATTGCCAATCCGGCCTCAGTGAACTGTGTAAAAAAGGGCGGAACGCTTTCTATCCAGAAAAGAGGGGATGGAGGAGAATACGGTATTTGCATATTTGAAGATAACCGTCAGTGCGAGGAGTGGGCTATGTTTAGAGGAGAATGCCCAATTGGCGGAGTAAAGGTTGCAGGCTATGTAACCCCTGCCGCAAGAATTTGTGTGATTACCGGGGGGACATATCAGGCTACAGGGAATAATAACATGGACAACGAACAGGGAACCTGCACATTTAAAAAAGGAACAGTATGTGATGCCTGGGATTATTTCAATGGAAAATGCATAAGAACAGACTGAGAATTAGAGCAATTCTGCAAACAAGAAAAATTTTACAGTAAGCCACAGAGAATTTATTCACATATATTAGAATTCCAGTTTCATCCCGTCATAGGCGGCAACTACATCTATACCTGTTTCTTTTTTGAGCTTCTTTGCCAGGAGGTAAGGTTTTTCCTTAATTATGTTCATGCCGAAATGTGTCATAATGGCAATTTCAGGCTTAATGCGCCCTATGATTTCCGCAACATCGTTTATGGCAAGATGGTCAACAGTATCCTGCTTTTCGATGGGTTTTGACCTGAGTACATTAATGATAAGGATATCCGCCCGATAGTAATCAGGCAGTGAATCAAAAAACCTCGTATCGGTTATCAGACCGATTGTCTTGTTCAGATTAAATATGACGCCGTATGTCTCGACAGGGTGCACGTGCCTTATGGGCGTACTGAATGCCACATCCTTTATTGTATAGCTCTCCTTTTCTTTCAGATGGATGATGTTATCAAGATATGATGTCACATATTTTAAGACTACCGGATCTTCACTGACAGCGTCATCAGGACAAAAAAGCACTCCCCTCTTTTTAAAACCGCCATCGGTCATCGCCTCGATAAGGATGTTCACATCGTTTGCATGATCTAAATGTTTATGGGTCAGTATTATGCCGTCAAGATCAAGGGGGTCGAAACGTTCTTTTGATCCATGCATTTTGACAATTGCTCCAGGACCGGGGTCTATATAAAGATTTGTATCCCTGTAATGCAGCCAGAGCCCGCCCGTTGACCGTATTTGCCTTATTGCAACGAACCGCGCGCCTCCTGTTCCGAGAAACTTAATAAATCCTTCCATCTCAAGTCACCTTCATGATATAAACGTCATGGTAATATTCCAGATTGCAATGTTTTTTGTTAGAGAAAATTAAACTTTTTTTGGAGGGTATGTCAAATTGGATTTGATACGTTACGCAGTTTTTGATTCATCATTGGGCAATATCGTGCTTGTTTCTAAAGATGGACGATTGATCGAGCTTGATATAAAAAATGATGATATTTACAGGGTGAGAAAATCCCTCACAGCATCCTATCCCGCCGGCATTGAATCTTCTGAATCTTTTCATAAGTTATGTAAACTCCTCGACAGATACTTAAAAGGAGAGCGGGTTGATTTTGATATAGAAATTGATATTTCCCGCTTTGGTACATTTGCCCGGAAAGTTTTGGAAGAATTGAGGAAAATCCCTTATGGGGAAGTTACAAGCTATGGCCGTATAGGTAAAAAACTCGGTTATAAAAATGCTGCCCGTGCAGTGGGCCAGGCAGTGGGC
This sequence comes from uncultured Syntrophorhabdaceae bacterium, assembly GCA_964532465.1. Classification (GTDB taxonomy): domain Bacteria; phylum Desulfobacterota; class Syntrophorhabdia; order Syntrophorhabdales; family Syntrophorhabdaceae; genus JAPLKB01. The sequence goes on from CAZHHX010000036.1 coordinate 23,288, forward strand.
AAAAATCCCGTTCCGATCATTATACCGTGTCACAGGGTTATCCGTGAAGACGGTTCCATTGGAGGATTCTCCATGGGCCTGCGAATAAAAGAAAAACTCCTTGCCGCAGAGGGCATAAAGTGCTCCCCCAGTCAAAGACTAATCATAAAATATTAGCAATAATAACGTAATCTGTATACAGTAATAGCAAAGAGAGAGACAATGCAGGATATATCGTTAAAATTATAATTAACGTATAACCACATATAAACACTTAAGTTATATACGAGAAAGAGAGAAAAGACACAGGAGGCAAGCTTGACAGGATTACATTGAATGATATAATTATTCTATTGTTAGAGACAATAATATGAAGTTAACGGATAAACTCAAAAACAGCTATTCAGAAGAAGCGCAGGGACAAAATGAAATGTTAAATGAATCTGTAGATGCATTACGTGAAAGCGAAAATCTTTTTCACTCGCTCTTTGATTACAGCGCAGACGGTATCTTGCTGTCAACCCCTGACGGTTCCATCCTTGCCGCAAATGCTTCGGCATGTCATATGTTCGGGAGAACCGAAGAAGAACTGTGTCGGGTTGGTTTGAACGGCATAGTTGATGCATCAGATCCCCGTCTGGCTGTTGCTTTGGAAGAAAGAGCCCGAACGGGTATATACAGAAGTGAATATTTCCATAAACATAAAAATGGCGCCAAATTTGCTTGCGAAGTAACTTCCGCTTTGTTTAAAGACAGAAAGGGTCAGGTCAGAGCGAGCACTATCATACGCGACATTACCGAGCGTAAGAAAGCACAGGAGACGCTCCAGGAAGAGAAGGAAAAACTCTTTGCTATTATCAATGCTACCACTGACGCGATCTATTTATTTGATACCAATGGAGATATCCTTGCAGCCAACGAAGCGGGCGCTGTGCGCCTGGATATGGAGTTCGGCGAAACTGTGGGAGCAAACGTATACGAGAACGTATCTTCCGAGATTGAACAAAGAAGAAGGTCAAGAGTCGGTGAGGCGGTCCGTACGAAAAAACCGGTCTATTATGAGGCAGACCGGAGGGACAGATGGTTTGATACGTGTCTCTACCCTTTAATTACTGACGGAATTGTTACCGGAATTGTTGTATACGGCAGGGATATTACCGAGCGTAAACTGGCTGAAAAGGAACTGTTGAAAGAGAGGGAAAAATTCCGGGTTATTCTGGACAATGCCCCCTTAGGAATGGCTATGGTTGGAAGAGACAACGTGTTCAAGTATATAAATCCGAGATTTAAGGAACTTTTCGGTTATAATCTTAATGATATTACCGACGGGAAAACATGGTTCAGAAAAGCCTTCCCCGATCCTGATTACAGGCATGAAGTGATTTCGGTATGGTCAAGCCAGGTTGAAGATTCTCAGGGAAGAAGACCTCGTGAGATTCCGAGAGTATTTAATGCAACATGCAAGGATGGATCAATAAAGGCCGTAAACTTTCTTGCGGTAACGCTTGAAACCGGTGAACACATTATGTCATGCGAGGATATTACTGAACGTGAACATGCTGAAGAGGAATTGAAAAAATATCATGAACAACTGGAAGAATTAGTGGAAGAGCGTACATTGGAGTTGAAAGCAACAAACAAGGAGCTTGAGGCTTTTTCTTACTCGGTTTCGCACGATTTGCGTGCTCCTTTGCGTGCTATTGACGGTTTTTCCCGCATTCTTTCAGAAGAGTATGCGGCGCAACTTCCACAGGAGGCTCAACGTTACATAGGATTGGTAAGGACGAGTACCAGGCAGATGGGTAAGCTTATAGACGATCTCCTTACGTTCTCTCGTTTTAGCCGTCAGCCTCTTGAAAAACAATGCCTTGCTCCCGGGGATATTGTACGTCAGGTTCTTGAGCAATTCCGTTATTTACAGGAAGGCCGGCGCATCGAAATATCCATAGGCGATTTACCTCTTTGTCAGTCAGACCCCTCATTGCTTAAGGTGGTATACACAAACCTTCTGTCCAATGCCCTTAAATTCACCGGTAAGCGCGATTACACGCTTATTGAAATAGGCTGCAAGGATGAAGAAAGCGAGCATGTCTACTACGTTAAGGACAATGGCGTGGGATTTAATATGAAATATGTCGAAAAACTCTTCGGAGTATTTCAGAGGCTTCACCGGGCGGATGAGTACGAGGGTACCGGTGTGGGACTTGCCAATGTACAGCGCATTATTCATCGTCACGGAGGCCGGATATGGGTTGCCTCCGAGATTGACAAAGGAACTACGTTTTATTTTACTCTTGAAAAGGGAGGGAAATTATCGTGATTGAGATTGAAGACCCTGTAGAAATCCTGCTCGTTGAAGACAGCCCCAGCGATCTGGAGCTGACGCTCCATGCGCTGAAAAGAAACAACCTCGCTAACAACATCCGTGTCGTATCGGATGGAGAGGAGGCGCTGGACTTCATTTTTTGCGAGAATGATTATATAAATCGTGATATCACTAATACCCCGAGAATCATTATGCTGGACCTGAAACTTCCCAAAGTGGATGGAATAGAGGTGCTGCGGCGTATAAAGAAAGACGCCCGAACAAGGAAAATACCTGTGGTAATGCTTACTTCCTCACGTGAGGAAAAGGATATTATTGAGAGTTATGAACTTGGCGTGAATAGTTATATTGTAAAGCCTGTTGATTTTGACCAGTTTACGGAAGCTGTCCGGCAGGTTGGTTTATACTGGTTATTGCTGAACCAGCCTCTGGAATTAAAGTAGGATAAATGCAGGCGCATCCTCCTTTTTCCTTGTTTTTATAAAGGATACATCAAGGATCAGGAATTTATTATAGGATAAAAAAGGATTATTTCGTTGCTTTTACTCCAATTGCCTGCAAACGCATGGAAGCGCGTTTGCCCATATCGCTGTTAGGGGCAACACTGAGTTGTGCGGCATATTCTTTACGGGCAGAGTTCGGATCGTTTATATTTTCATAGCATAAACCCAGTACTCCGTGTATTGACGGGTGTTTCGGGTGTGTGTCGGCAAAAAGCTTAAGGTGGTTTGCTGCTGTTTTGTAAGCACTTGTTTTAAAATAACTCATCCCGAGAAAGTAATGGGCATTCATATCCTCAGGGAAAAGAGCAATACTTTTCTTTAAATACTGGATACTTTCAGCATAATTTCCTTTTGCGTAGCGGATTGCGCCCATACCTCTTATGGCAGGCTGGTAATTATTATCGAGACGCAGGGCGTAATTGAAATATTTCTCAGCGTTCTCAGGACTTTTCTTTTTGAGCATTATAAAACCGCTTAAACTGTAAAAAGGCGCCTGTGTTTGATCTATGGTAATAGCTTTAGATATCTGAATCATGGCTTCATCGAGATTTTTATTCTTTAATGCGATTACAGCCTTATCATAGTATGAAGAATATGTATTATTTACTTTTTTTAGACCGGCAATCATAGTCTGAAACTGCTGTTTGTTTGCGCCATCTCCTTTTAGCGGAGCCTGCGGGGTATGGTTGATGATACCTTGAATTTCTTCAACCCTTACGGATGTTCTGGGATGGGTAGAAAGCAAATCTTCAAAGAAACCCCTTTCCTGTGTGCCTTTCCCCAGGGATTTCAAATATTCGTTCGACACTTTCTCAAGGTTCATATGGGCGCTTACCGCATTTCTCGGGTTATAGCCAAGCTTTGTCATATATTGAACACCAAGACCGTCTGCTTCAAGCTCATCATCCCTGCTGTATTTAAGCAATAATAAACTGCTCCCTATGGCGCCGAGCGAAAGCGCGGCATCGGAATAATCGCTGCCGGCGAGCGCGATACCTGCCCCGGCTAATAATGCCTGGTGCAAAATACTTAGAGACATCTGGCTTGCTGAATGTCGTGCCGACACGTGTCCCATTTCATGGCCCATAACAAAGGCAAATTCGGCTTCATTGTCCAGCCCGGCAAGCAGCCCCCTTGTAATTACTACGTGTCCCGGGATTGCCCATGCATTGGGGACAGAGCTGTTCTGTATTGCAAAATCTATCGGCAGATTGGGTCTATGGGATGTCCTGTGAATATTCGATACAATATTTTTGAGATACGCCTTTGTTCTATCGTCTTTAAACTCGCCGCCCCCGCCTTCGGCGCCCCACAGGGCATTTGGATACAGTTCTTTGCCCATCTGAATTTCATGTTCTTCCGAAACAAGCATAAATTGGCTTTGTCCTGTTACAGGATTTGTGGCGCAGCCGATAACAGTAAAGATAATAAGAGATATGAAGGACAAGGCGAGTAAGTTTCTGATTATCGTGTATTTGAAGAATATATGCATTCTTGTCCCCCTTGATTTAACATACTAATATTGTACTTCAATAACCTGTTTTGTCAATAATGTTACTACTGCAAACTTCTGCAAGGGGCCAGTGTGAAACATTATTTCCGAATAGTATGTGATATTTCGTATTTCTTTCTTGACAGTACATGATCCGTAAAGCTTAAAATATCTCTGTTATAAATTGTAATGAAAAGAAAAGAATAAGTGGTGTCATTGTCAGACGCCAATGGAGGTGCGGCCTTGTTCCATCCGTCGAAAATTATAGCTATCGGGCTTAATTATCACGATCATGCCGAGGAATTGAAGATGCCCGTTCCGAAGTACCCGTTAATCTTCATGAAGCCTCCTACCGCTGTAATTCAAAACGGAGAGTCAATTGTTTATCCTCCGCAGAGCAGGGAAGTTCACTACGAGGGTGAACTTGCAGTTATTATAAAAAACAGAATCAGAAATATTTCCGTCCAGGATGCTCATATTCATATTGCAGGTTATACATGTGCCAATGATGTTACTGCAAGGGATCTGCAGAGGGAAGACGGCCAGTGGACACGGGCAAAATCGTTCGATACTTTCTGTCCCCTCGGACCAGGAATAGTCTCAAGTTTAGACCCCTTTAACCTGAGTATCTTTACCAGGGTTAACGGCATTGAAAAGCAGTGTTCAAATACAAAAAACATGATCTTTAATGTATTTGAACTTGTTTCCTTTGTATCCGGAATTATGACATTGCTGCCCGGTGATATTATTATTACCGGTACACCTCCGGGAGTCGGATCGATTGAGCCTGGAGATACAGTGGAAGTTGAGATAGAGGGGATCGGGATTCTGGAGAATACAATTATCAAAATAAGCTGATAAGATAATTTTACTTTATAAATTTTGTATTAAAGAGCTGTTTGCTTGATTTAAGCTGACATATTAAGAAAAGGAGTAGGATATGGATAATATAGTCTTTGATGATTTTCAGAAGATTGATCTGAGGGTAGCAGAAATTAAGGCCTGCGAGGATGTTGAAGGCGCGGACAGACTCTATAAGATTACCATAGATGTGGGTGAGGAACGCACCATAGTTGCCGGCATTAAGTTGCATTATACAAAAGAAGAATTAATAGGGAAAAAAATAGCGATAGTTGCAAATCTGGAACCCCGCAAATTGAGAGGCATTATTTCTCATGGTATGCTCCTTGCGGCATCCAATGAAGACAAATCGTCCGTAGTTCTTCTGACATTAGATAAAGACATGGTAAATGGAGCCAGGATATCCTAAACGGTCCGGAATCCACTGTTATTTTTCACAGTCCAAATAAATGCTATTTGTGAACTGAAAATACGGATTTAAATATGATTAACAGTATTTTATTGTTTATTACCGGTATAACCCTGTTTCTCTTCGGTATGATAAAGCTGAGTTCATTAATGCAGCAGCTTTTCAGCGTCAGGATGAGAGAATATATCAAGATATCTGTTAAAAAACCTGTCTATGGTTTATGCATGGGCATACTAACGACAATCCTTTTTCAGAGCAGCTCAGCGACTACCCTGCTTACTATCGGGATTGTAAGCGCAGGATTGATCAGTTTCTATGATTCTCTCGGCATAATCCTCGGCGCTGATATCGGTACTACCCTGACAGCCCAGCTTGTTGTATGGAATGTAACCTCTGTCGCGCCCGTCATAATTTTTGTCGGCGGCATGTTTCTGCTTTTCGGGAAAGAAAAATTGAAAGATACAGGAGAAGGCCTTATTTATTTCGGCCTTATTTTTTTTGGATTAAGCCTGACTGGAGATGCAACTTTACCTCTTAAAGATAACAAAGCATTTATTGACTTTTTTCATGAAGCAAAAAACCCGCTGGTAGGTGTTGGCATCGGCATTGTTTTTACCGGCATCGTCCATGCCTCTGCAATCCCGATCAGCATCCTTATTATTATGGGTCAGCAGGGACTGATAACTATTGAAAACGCCATACCTATCGTGCTTGGTGCGAATATCGGCACAACAGTAACAGCCATCATAGGCTCCATCGCCGGAAATATTGACAGCAAGAGGAGCGCTGTTTCCCATCTTTTATTTAAGTGCTTCAGTGTTGTTATCTGCATTCTCTTGCTACCGGTTTTTATTATTTTTATAAAAAAACTTTCTTCCAGTATTGCCCAGCAAATTGCCTTCGGCCATTTTGCCTTTAATCTTTTTATTGCGGCCATTTTTATTTTTTTACTCAAGCCCTTTTCTGTTTTTATTGAGAAGATAATTCCCGGGACAGACGGTGCATTGCCTCTCTGGCCTGAGTTCCTTGATACAAAATGTCTGGGCAGTGCAAAGGATGCGCTTTTCTGTGTGAAGCAGGAACTGATAAGAGAAGCTGTGCTTACGAGAAGGATGCTGAAAGAAAGCGTAAGTCTCATAACTAAATTCAGTGAAACGAAAAAAAAGGATATTATGTATGTCGAGATGGTTGTTGATAATCTGCAGACTGAAATAACAAAATACTTGTGGAATATTTCCTGCGGGCAGCTATCACAAGAATCATCCAGAAGGCTCTTTGCCTTTTCAACGATTGTGTATGAAATTGAGAGGGTTGGCGACCGCTCAACAAATATCGTTGAACTTGCCGAATCAAAGCGCGCGCGTAAGGCGATATTTTCCGATGCGGCACTGGAAGAACTCAACAAGATAGAAAAATTAGTTATGGAGAACCTTGATGATACATCTTCTCTGTTGGAAAGAAGGGATGAAAAAATTATAAAAGCAATCCTTGAACGAAACGATGAGGTTGATTCATCCATTAAAAAAGCAACTGAACAACATTTGGACAGATTCTATCAAAAAGTCTGTCTTGCCGAGGCTGGACCAATTTTTGTTGATATTTTGTTAAATCTTGAAAGGGTATCTTATCATTGCAGGGTAATAGCGGAACGCATAGCGGGGCTTGAGGAAGAAATGTAATTTACATAAGTTATCCTTATATGGTATAAGAACAAATTAATTGACATAAAAAGCGCATGATATAAAATGCAGACAACACAGACGCGATAAATTGAAATGTACAACTTGGCGATTTCTTTTTGATATGTTTATCCTTACCTGTTTAAATAATGAGGATAGTTTTTTGTCAGCATATTAGAAAAAAGTAAAAATTATTTATATCCAAAGTATTATATATTCAAATTATGATATAAATAATATAATAGTTTTGCACCATTAAAAGGCTTGATTATATCAAAGCGACGGGCGATTAAAAAAATCCCGAAGAGGTAAACGAGATTTCAGGGGGTTGCCACGAAGGATTTATTGGAATCGGACGTCTTATGAATAATAAATATTTCAGAGGAATCGCTCTGAAAGAAGAGAAGCAAAAATTTGTAAGAAACTGCTCAAGCCTAATGTTCTAATGTGTTGACCATTTCAACAAATCTGAACGGTTCAGGTTTAGAGGTTTTTTAAAAAACAAAGGGAGGAGAAGCTCATGGCAAAAACGTTTATGGATCCACATGATGTTCCTATGATCCCAGGTACAGAAGGCTGGGAAAAGATGTATCCTTATCAGTATCAGTTTTCCAAAGATGACCCGGAAAGAGCTGCCTTTGAAAGCAGCCAGATCTGGTTCTATGACGGATTGCATTATCCAATTCCCCACTATCCGTTTGACCTCATTTGGGATGAGGCATGGTCAATGACGCTCTCGCAGTATAACACCCGTCACTGGATTATTCCACCCGCGATGGGCATCGATCACAGGATTGTGAACGGTTACGTGTATATCAGCCCTGTTGGCGTTCCGGACCCTGAAGAAATAGGAAGGAGAGTGCCCCTTTTTATGGAACGCGCCGGGTTCTATTTCCAGAACTGGGACAGCCTGTATGAGAACTGGAAAAAGAAGATGGGCGGTATTATCGACAAGTTGGAAGCAATGAATTTTACAGATCTGCCTGCTATGGAAGATATGAGCGTCATCAAGGAAGGGCTTGGAGTTGGCAGTGGTTATAAGCTCCTGAAACAGTGGGATGAACTTATTGACATCGGTCTTTTGTGCTGGCAGTACCATTTTGAGTTCCTGAATCTGGCATATGCCGCCCAGGTGACCTTTTTTGCAACAGGAGATCAGATTTTTCCCGGTATCCCCATATCTACACTCGTGAAAATGTCCGCAGGTTTTGACCCTATCCTCTTCAAACCCGATGCAGAGCTTATCAGGCTTGCCAAATTCGCAATCCAGCTTGGTATTGATGATGTTATTTTGAAGCCTGTGAAAGCTGATGAGTTGATCAAGGAACTAGAGCAGCATGCAACAGGAAGAGAATGGCTCAAAGAACTTGAAGTTGCAAGATACCCCTGGTTCCATATCTCAACAGGCACCGGCTGGTTCCATACTGAAACAAGCTGGAATGACAATCTGAATGTTCCTTTTAATGCAATAAAGACAAATATCAAACAATTAAAGGAAGGCAAAACACTCGGAAGACCGACGGCTCAGATACTGGAAGAAAGAGACAGAATTGCCAGTGAGTACAGAGCATTGATTAAGACTGATGCAGACAGGGAAGCCTTTGATCAGGGTCTCGGTTTGGCACGTCTGGTGCTTCCTTATGCTGAAGACCACAACTTCTACGTTGAACACTGGTTCCACACTCTTTTCTGGCAGAAAACACGTCAGGTAAGCGAAATACTTCAGCGTGCAGGTTTCTTTAAAGATGCCGAGGATATGTACTTCTTAAAACGCGATGAAATTAAATCAGCGCTTTGGGATATGGTTACCGGATGGACAACAGGCGTAAAATCGAGAGGACCGTCTTATTGGCCCAAAGAGGTTGCCTGGAGAAAAGAAGTATATAAGAAATTTACAGAATGGACGCCGCCTGCAGCACTGGGTACGCCTCCTGATGTTGTTACAGAGCCTTTTACAATTGTGCTCTGGGGCGTTACCAACAGCTCAATGGCTTCATGGCTGGCAGCAGATGAAGCAGGAGACGGAACGGCATCTAATGAATTACAGGGTTCGCCCGGTTCTTCCGGTGTTGTTCAGGGAAAAGCAAGGGTTCTCAAAACCGTAGATCAGCTTGCAGACCTTCAGCCGGGTGAAATACTTGTAGCAACAACAACCTCACCGAGCTGGGCGCCTTGTTTTGTAACGATTGCAGGATGCATAACAGACGTGGGCGGGCCCATGTGCCATGCTGCAATCGTTTGCAGGGAATATGGGCTGCCGACTGTCGTTGGTACAGGCAAGGGTACGCAGATGATAAAGACAGGTGATTTAGTAAAGCTGGATGGCGATACGGGGTTGGTAACAATACTCGAAAGGGCTTAAATAACTCACGAAAAGATTGTTTCAACTCCTTATTTTTCAGAAGCCGGCTGCAGGTTTTCTGCAGCCGGCTTAAATTTCAGGTTAAAATATGGAGGATAGAGGTATGACAGAGAAAGAAAAAAGATTCACTTTAGGTTATGATGAGCTGGAAGGCAATGATTTTAATCTTGTCGGGAAAAAGAACGCAAATCTTGGCGAAATGTTGAAGGCGGGTATTCCTATTTCTCCGGGTTTTGCTGTTACCATCCATGCAAATGACCAGTTTATCGTTATGACAGGTATTAAGGAACAGATCAGAAAGCTGATTGATCCGCCAGATCCTAAAGTACCGTTGGAAAAAGCCCAGGCAGCAAGCAAAATAGCCATGGAATTGATTGAAAGCGCAGAGATGCCCGCGGCTATCGGTGATGTTATTCTTAGTGATTACCACAAAATGTGTGAACTGTACGGTAAAGATTGCCCTGTGGCAGTAAGAAGCAGCGGCGCAGCGTCAATGCCCGGCCAGATGGAGACTTATCTTAATATAAGGGGCGACAAAGACCTCATTGATTATGTAAAAAAATGCTGGTCAAGCGCATACAACACAGAAGCAATCATGTACAGAATGAACAAGGGTATGGAGTTTCTCTTCAATATAGGAGCAGGCATCCCGAAGATGGTTAACTCAAGAGTGTCAGGTATTATTTTTACAATCAACCCGATTAACGGTGATATGTCTAAGATTTCCATAGACGCAAGTTACGGCCTTGGTGAGGCTGTAGTAAGCGGACTCGTTACACCTGACACCTATCTTGTTGATAAGATTACACTTGATCTTATCAAAACCATAAAAGGCAGTAAAGAGACTCAGTGTGTTTACAGGGAAAATGCCAGTGATATCATACAAACAGAAGTGCCTGAAGAGAAAAGAAGAGTAAACTGTATGACCATGGAAGAGATTAAAGAGCTTGCAAGGGTAGGTAAACTGATAGAGAAATATTACGGGAAGGCATATGATATCGAATTCGGTGTTGATGGCGACATTCCTTTCCCGCAGAATATTATTATCCTTCAGGTAAGGCCGGAATCAGTCTGGAGCAAGAAAGAGGTCGAAGCAAAAACAGAAGTAAAGAAAGACCCTATGGAGCGTATGCTTGGCGTAATGATGGCCGGAGTAAAGCTGAAGTAGCCTTAGGTGGATTGAACTTAAGGCAGTAAGGGTTTTAAAAAGAAGGATATGGTTTTGAAAATAAGCAGGCTGAAAGCTTGTTTGTATAAAGATAGAAAAAAACTTTTTTATCTTAAAAGAGTTTTTTTAAGCGGAATGAAGGAAAATAAAAATATAGTTGACTTGTATTACAGGGGAACCGACCAGGAGAATGCCTGAAGCATTCCCCTGTAATTGCTGTTAAGATCTGTTAGATGCCGGCATGAAAAAATACAAAAAAATAAGGGCATGATATTATGATAAAAACTTCTTCTGCTGACAAGTCTTCCAGCGGTGTAAGTTTACGGAACATATCAGAAAAACAGGATGAATATGAGGTTGTTGCAATTGTATATGAGCTTAGCGATGATTGCCTGGTAATACTATATGGCGGCACACGGCCCCATATAGGCGCCATAGGCATGGCGCAGGCAAGGCCGAGTTTAAAAAATCCCAAGGAAAATGCGGCAACGAGTTCGGTTTTTACATATACAGGACATAAAGAAGATATGGTTGCAAAGGCTTTGTCAGAGGAGCTTACCCGAAGGCTTGGGAGAAATACAGTGGTTGTTGCCGGTATACATTGGGACGATCTCTCCGTTGAAGGTATAGAAAAAATCAGGTCTATATGCCGGTTAATTACCGAAAAAATAGTGAAGGAGCTTTCCAGCTCAGCAACTTAAGCCGGGATTATAGTATCTTTTAAATGTTGCAAATACGATTCTGCTTTTAGCTGGGCTATATGATCCACAAATTTCTGAATTGATGTATCATATTTCTTTGATTTTAAAAATAGCACTGAGACTTTCAGAAATAAGCTCTCTTTCAAGGGTATTACCTTCAAATATTTATGTTCATCATCCATTACAGCTCTTTTAATGAGGATTGATACGCCCTTTCCCTGTGATACCCATTCTTTTATGAATTCTGTACTCCTCACTTCGATTAAAACCGGAAGTCCTATATTCATCGATTTAAGGGCTGAGAGGACTACTTTTCTTGTAGAGGAACCTTCCTCTCGAATAACCAGAGGATATTCCGCAATTTCCTGGAGCGATACAGATTCTTTTGCAGAAAGCGGATGGTCATTACATGTTATGAGGACAAGCTCTTCTTTCAGCAAGGGGAATGCAAAGACCTTTTGCGATGTCATCTGGTTTGCAAGAACAGCAACATCATTTTGCATACTAACCACTGTTTTTAACATATCGTCAGAGTTCCCAAGATCAATCTTTATCATTATATCGGGGTTGGCTTTCTGGAAGCTGCCAAGTATAAAAGGCATCATTACTCTCGAGTACACCGGTGTAATAGCTATTTTAAGCAGAGGTTTTGCATCCTTCTTTATAGCTTTGATAGTATTTTCCAGTCCCCTTGCGATTGCTTCGATCTTCTCAGCATGTTTAAAGACAGCCTTCCCTTCTTTTGTAAGCTGAAACTTACCCTTTTCCCTCTTGAGAAGCATAGTTCCGGTCTGAGCCTCAAGTTGCGAAACGTGATTAGAAACTCCCGGCTGGGTCATAAAGAGCATATTAGCTGCTTTTGAAAAGCTGCGCGTCTTTGCGACTGCATAGAAAACAATCAGAGAATTTAGCGAGTATGAAAACATAATATTTTATTATAGAGTATAAGTAGAAATTAATTGATATGTCAAGGATTTAACGTTATGATTCAAAAAAAATAGGAAGGAGGAAACTCTATGGATTTGCGGGGTTTTATATCACTGTGTGAGAAAGAAGGGCAGTTAGCGAGAATCAAGGCGGAAGTCGACTGGGAACTGGAAATATCACATATCTGTAAGATAGCTGAAGAGAAATCCGGTCCGGCACTTTTGTTTGAAAACGTAAAAGGGTATTCCAGCCCGGTTTTAACAGGAGCTTTTGCCACTACACAGAGACTGGCAATGATTCTTGGAAAAGATCCGAAGCTTTCACTTGTTGAATTGACAAAAGAATGGGTAAACCTTTCCGTGAAGGATGTTACCCTTGCAAAGGAAGTTGAAGATGGTCCTATCTTCGAGAATATTGTTGATGGAGACAAAGTTGATACATTTGCATTCCCGTCTCCTAAATTTTATGAACTCGACGGCGGACGTTATTTTGGTACAGCAGTTTTTATGGTAATTCAGGATCCGGAAAACGGCAAAGTAAATCTTGGCACGTACCGTATGGGTATTCTCGATGACAAAAGCGTTGGTGTGCAGATACTTAAAGGTAAAACAGCCGACAGGATTATGCAGAAGTATGCGAAACAAGGTAAGAAGATGCCTGCATGCGCCATTATCGGCGGTGATCCGCTGCATATTTTTGCAAGCGCCGCAACAGTTTCCGGTGCAAAAAGCGGATATGATGTAGTAAGTTCCTTACGCGGAGAACCGGTAGAAACAGTGAAAAGCCAACTTTTTGGACTACCGATTCCTGCGGCTGCAGAAATCGTTCTGGAAGGGGAGATTGATCCTACCAAACTGAGAAATGAGGGCCCCTTCGGTGAATATACCGGTTACTACACAGAAGAACTTATTAAACCTATTCCTAAACCGGCCCTGGATGTTAAACGGGTATACTACAGAAACAATCCGATACTCTGGGAGACAAGCGTGGGCAGGCCTGTAGGAGATCAGCATATGCTCTATGCTTTTGCGAGAAACGCAAGTTTGTGGATGGATCTGGAGAAAATGCAGATTCCGGGTATTAAATCAGTATATACGTTGCCGGAAGGCTCAGGACGCTTCATTGTTGTTGTTTCGGTACAGCAGATGTACCCGGGACATTCGGACCAGGTGGCAGCGGCAGTTATTGCAAGTAATACGGGTACATATGGTGTCAAGATGGTTATCATCGTGGATGATGATATCGAAGCAGACGATCTCCCGAGGGTCTGGTGGGCACTTGGCACCCGCTTCAATCCAGCCAGGGGTACGCAGATTATTAATAGAGGAAGGTCAACGCCTCTTGATCCGGCTCTTGCAGAAGATGATAACAAATTCCTCACTTCCCGTATCATTATGGATGCAACTATACCTTATGATTGGAAAATCAAACCGACAGAGATCAAGCTTACAGATAGCATGATGGAAAAAGTTAAAGCCAGATGGAATGAATACGGTATAAACGTTTAAATAATTTGCAAATAAAGGTCTTATAAGCCTGCATGTATATACAACATGCAGGCCGGAGGTCTTACTTTTGGAATGATTCTCCTTGTGTACAAATATAAGAAGGAGAAAACAAACCCCGGATAAAGTTATTGTAACGAATTTATAGGCTAAAATGGGGTTCAGTGTGAAGGTAATACTACACAATTAGGGAATAAACCCCGGTACATAGAATACATTAGGGAGGTAAAATGGCATTTGAAAAAGATTTGAATGATGCACAGGAAAGGGCTAAAAAGATTAAGCTCTTTTGCCACGATATCCATGGCGTGTTGACTGCAAACAACATTTTTTGCGATATTGAGGGAAACAGGCGGTATGGTTTCTGGCACATGGATGGTTTTGGCGATCTTTCCTTTACCGCAAATGGAATCGGCGTTGCTTTTCTTGATACGACATCTATTGATGGAGAAGGTCTGTTCAGGGCCAAAGAGTTGAAACTTGATAAATTTTACTATAGTGTAACGAACAAGATGGCAAAGATTGAAGAGTTGAAAAAGGAAATGAATATTACGGATGAAGAAGTAGGTTATCTGGGATGTGAACTTTCCGATATTACCCCTATGTCAAAAGTCGGTTTTGCAATAGCAACGGCAGATGCCATAGATGAAGTAAAGGCTCTTGCCTGTTATGTCACTAAAGCTGCAGGCGGCAGAGGCGCCATGAGAGAAATATGTGAACTTGTTCTGAGATCCATGGGAAAATGGGACGCCTGGGTAGAGAAAGTAACAAAAATGGGCTATAAATAGAGGAGGTGATGTAATGAACAAAGCAGATGCGATAGAAAAAGCAAAAAAGGTGAAATATGTCATCCTTGATATTCATGGCATAATGACGGATAACACCTTGTACTATACACAGGAAGGGACGAAGTCTGAACTCTTCTCTCTTCACGATAAACTCGGAATCAGGCTTCTTACGGAAGCAGGTATACCCGTTGCTCTTCTTACGACAAAGATTTCGCGCGCAGATGAGCAGATGGGAGCAATTTATGGAATCCCCCCGGAAAGACTCTGGGGCCAGGGTGCGAAAATGGCAAGGGTTGACCAGTTTGAGCAGGAAACAGGCATAAAGGATGAAGAAATTTGCTATGCAGGCGACGAGATGATAGACCTTGCAGTTATGAAACGGTCCGGCCTTTCTGTGGCGCCTTCCGATGCTTCACATGAAGCAACATCAATTGCCGATCTGGTGACGAAGGCAGGCGGCGGAAAGGGTGTTGTAAGGGAAACGGCACAGTTCATTCTTGAAGCGCAAGGTAAGTGGGACAAAGCAGTAGAGCAGTTTAAATAATTAGATGGAGGAACAGATGGC